>JADHNH010000020.1 GCA_016779605.1 Nevskia sp.
GGTCGCGGCCCCATTCCAGCGTCGCGCGGAACGCCGCCACCGGCTTGGCGCCGGCGGCGTTCAGGCGCGCGCGCACACGCCGCGCGGAAAACACCGCGGCGGCTTCGTCTTCGGCCAATTCGATTTCGGCGCCCATAAAGAAGCTAGTTTCCGGTTTCCGGTTTCCAGTTTCCAGCCATCGCCCCAGCCGTGGTTCCAGCCGCGGGTAACGCGCGGCGGCACCGGCCAGCGTCAGTCCCGCTTGGAAACTGGAAACCGGAAACCGCTGTCCTCACGGCGGCGTCTCGCCGTCGCGCAGGGTGAGGATTTCGTAGCCGGTGTCGGTGACCAGCACGGTGTGCTCCCACTGGGCCGACAGCGAGTGGTCCTTGGTGACCACGGTCCAGCCGTCCGGCAGCAGCTTCACCTCCGGCCGCCCGGCGTTGAGCATCGGTTCCACGGTGAAGGTCATGCCGGAAACCAATTCAAGCCCCGTGCCAGGCCGGCCGTAGTGCAGTACCTGCGGGTCTTCGTGGAAGGCACGGCCGATGCCGTGGCCGCAGTACTCGCGTACCACCGAATAGCCGCGCGCCTCGGCCAGCTGCTGCACGGCATGGCCGACGTCGCCCAGGCGCGCGCCCGGGCGCACCTTGCGGATGCCGGCGAACATCGCCTCGCGGGTGGTTTCGGTGAGCCGGCGCGCCAGCACGGCGGGCTCGCCGACGTAGAACATCTGGCTGGTGTCGCCGTGGAAGCCGTCCTTGATCACCGTGATGTCGACGTTGACGATATCGCCGCGCTTGAGCAGCTTGTCCCCCGGGATGCCGTGGCAGACAACGTGGTTGATCGAGGTGCAGATCGACTTGGGGAACGGCTGCCGGCCGGCCGAGCCGCCGTAGTTCAGCGGCGCGGCGATGCAGCCGAGCTCGCCGACGATGAATTCATGGCACAGCCGGTCCAGCTCCGCGGTGCTCACGCCCGGGCGGACGTGCGGCTGGATCATGCTGAGCACGGCACCGGCGGCACGGCCTGCCGCGCGCATGCGCTGCTGCTCTTCAGGGGATTTGATCGTCACCGTCATGGGGGGAAAAAGCGCGAGCGATTTTAGACGATTTTATGATTTTATAATGGGGGGGAATGCCTGGGCCGGCCGTCCGCGGGGCGTGCAAGCAACCGGATCGTTTGTTCCGCGGGGCCGCATATGGTATAAAGCGCGCCGCCGAAAGGCAATGATGTCCGGGCCCAAAGCCGGCGAAAACCATCCGGTTATCGCGTTCCGGCAGCCGCCCGGGCAAATCCATCCGCGCCCGTCCCTGGGTGCCCTCCGCAACGTCGGCGGGTGTACGCGCGCGGTCTGACCAAACCCAAGGAGAAATCTGCAATGGCGAGCATCACCATGCGCCAGTTGCTGGAGGCCGGCGTCCATTTCGGCCACCGCACGCGCTACTGGAACCCCAAGATGGAAAGCTACATCTTCGGGGAACGCAACAAGATCCACATCATCAACCTCGAGCACACGCTGCCGCTGCTCAAGGACGCCTGCAACTTCGTCGGCAAGCTGGCGGCCAACGGTGGGCGCATCCTGTTCGTCGGCACCAAGCGCGCCGCCCGCGAGGCGGTCGAGGCCGAGGCGCAGCGCGCCGGCCAGCCCTACGTCAGCCAGCGCTGGCTCGGCGGCACCCTGACCAATTTCAAGACCATCAAGGGCTCGGTCAAGCGTCTCACCGAGATGGAAAAGCAGATCGAGGACGGCAGCATCAACCGCCTGTCCAAGAAAGAGCAGCTGCTGTTCAACCGCGAGCTGGAAAAGCTGCGCAAGTCCCTGGGCGGAATCAAGATCATGCCGAGCCTGCCGGACTGCCTGTTCGTCATCGACACCGGCTACGAGAACATCGCCGTGTCCGAGGCGCGCAAGCTCGGCATCCCGGTGGTGGCGGTGGTCGACACCAACAACGACCCGGACGGCATCGACGTGGTGATTCCCGGCAACGACGACGCCACCCGCGCGATCCGCGTGTACACGCAGTGCATCGCCGACGCCATCGTCGAGGGCCGCGGCACCAACACGGTCGGCCGCCCCGAGGAAGTCGTCGAGGTGGTCGACGAGGCCAAGCCGTCCAACCGCCCGCGCCGGCCGCGCAAGCCCGGCGGCCGCGGCGACCGCCCCGACGCCTGAGGCCGGCGCCCGACGCCGGCGTGAGAACACGGGTACCCGGATGCTGCCCGGCTCGCGACAGGCGCGCCGGGCGCTTTTCGGCCGTCACCGGCCCGGTCCGATGCCGGGCCCGGCCAACAGTTGAGGATCAGCCAAAGATGAGCACCCCCATTACCGCCGCCCTGGT
This sequence comes from Nevskia sp., assembly GCA_016779605.1. Classification (GTDB taxonomy): domain Bacteria; phylum Pseudomonadota; class Gammaproteobacteria; order Nevskiales; family Nevskiaceae; genus Nevskia. Next base: position 2,322 of record JADHNH010000020.1, read on the forward strand.
GAAAGAACTGCGCGACCGCACCGGCGCGGGCATGAGCGACTGCAAGAAGGCGCTGGAAGCCACCGCCGGCGACGTCGATTCGGCGGCCGAGAAGCTGCGCATCGAGGGCATGGCCAAGGCCGACAAGAAAGGCGCCCGCACCGCCGCCGAAGGCACCGTTGCCGCCGCCGCCGGCGCCGACGCCATCGCCCTGGTCGAAGTCAACTGCGAAACCGACTTCGTCACCAAGGGTGCGGACTTCCAGGACCTGGCAGCCGCCGCCGCGCGCCTGGCGCTGGCCCACCGGCCGGCCACCGTGGAGGCGCTGCTGGCGCTGTCCGAGGGCGGCCAGACGCTGGAGGAAAAGCGCCGCGCCCTGGTCGCCAAGATCGGCGAGAACATGACCGTGCGCCGCTTCGAGATCGTCGCCAAGGCCGCCGGCCCGATCGCCCAGTACCTGCACGGCAACCGCATCGGCGTGGTGGTGGCGCTGGCCGCGGGCGATGCCGAGCTGGCCAAGGACCTGGCCATGCACGTGGCCGCCAGCCAGCCGCGCTACCTCGACGTCGCCGCGGTGCCGGCCGACGTGGTCGCCGCCGAGCGCAAGATCATCGAGGCGCAGACCGCCGAGCAGGCGCAGGGCAAGCCGGCCGAGATCGTGGCCAAGATGGTCGACGGCAAGCTGCGCAAGTTCCTGGCCGAAATCACCCTGCTGGGCCAGCCGTTCGTCAAGGACCCGGAGCAGACGGTGGAAAAGCTGCTGAAGTCGAAGAATGCCGCGGTCGCCCGCTTCGTGCGCATCGCGGTGGGCGAGGGCATCGAAAAGAAGCAGACCGATTTCGCCGCCGAGGTGCTGTCGCAGGCCGGCATGCGCTGAGCGCGGAAAAAACCGCCGGCGCGCGGCAACAGGCCGCGGGCTTGCTGTAGAATGCGCGCCAAGTCGTTGATCTAAGCGCCAACGTTTGTGAAACAAGGCCCCGGCGACGGGGCCTTGCTTTATGGCCTGCGAACAAGCCTTGCGCGCCCGCGTTGCCGCCCGCGATTGTGAATGGAGTCCGTCTTGAGCCAGCCGCCAGCCTATAAGCGTGTACTCGTAAAGCTGTCCGGGGAAGCGCTGATGGGGGACATGGACTACGGCATCGCCCCGCCGGTCATGCAGGCGCTGGCCGCGGAGATCAAGGAAGTGGCGGACCTGGGGACGCAGGTCGCCATCGTCGTCGGCGGCGGCAACATCTTCCGCGGCGAAGGCCTGGCGCGCGGCGGCATGGACCGCGTCACCGGCGACCAGATGGGCATGCTGGCGACGGTGATCAACGCCCTGGCGATCCAGGACGCGATCGAGCGCATCGGCCTGTCGGCGCGGGTGCAGTCGGCCATCCGCATCAACGAGGTCTGCGAGGACTACATCCGCCGCCGCGCGATCCGCCACCTGGAAAAAGGCCGCATCGTCGTGTTCGCCGCCGGCACCGGCAACCCGTTCTTCACCACCGACTCCGCCGCCGCGCTGCGCGCCATCGAGATCAACGCCGACCTGCTGCTGAAGGCGACCAAGGTCGACGGCATCTACACCGCCGACCCGCACAAGGACCCCACCGCCAGCCGCTACGATACGATCACCTACGACGATGCGCTGTACAAGCGCCTCGGCGTGATGGACCAGACCGCGCTGGTGCTGTGCCGGGACAACCGCATCCGGCTGCGGGTCTACGACATGAGCCGGCCGGGCGCGCTGCTGCGCATCGTGCAGGGCGACACCACCATCGGCACGCTGGTCAAGGATTAAGCAGCCGGCGGGGCTGGCCGAGCCGCGCCGCCGCACCTGGCCACGGCCGCCGGAATACGAGGAGCAGTGATGATCGACGACATCCGCAAAGACGCCGCCGCGCGCATGCAGAAGTGCCTGGACGTGCTCAAGCAGGCGCTCACCAGGCTGCGCACCGGCCGTGCCAACACCGCCCTGCTCGAGCATATCCGGGTGGACTACTACGGCAACGAGACGCCGCTGACCCAGGTGGCCAGCGTGGTGGTGGAGGATGCCCGCACCATCTCCATCGCGCCGTGGGAGAAGAACATGGTGCAGGTGGTGGAAAAGGCGATCCTCGCCTCCGATCTCGGCCTGACGCCGAACACCGCCGGCACCACCATCCGCATCAACCTGCCGGCCCTCACCGAAGAGCGCCGCCGCGAGCTGATCAAGGTGGTGAAGGCCGAGACCGAGCAGGCGCGGGTGGCAATCCGCAACGTGCGCCGCGACGCCAACCAGGACATCAAGGAGATGGCCAAGGAAAAGCTCATCACCGGCGACGAGGAAAAGAAGGGCGAAGCCGAGATCCAGAAGCTCACCGACCAGTTTGTCGCCAAGGCCGACGAAGTGATGGCGGCCAAGGAAAAAGAACTGCTTGCGGTCTGACCCGGTGGCGAGCCCGGCGGCTGCCGGCGCGGCGCCGCGCCACGTGGCCGTGATCATGGACGGCAACGGCCGCTGGGCCCGGCAGCGCCACCGGCCGCGCGCCGCCGGCCACCAGGCGGGCGTGCGCGCCGCGCGCGAGGTGGTGCGCGTCTGCCGCGACCGCAAGGTGGAAGTGCTCACCCTGTTCGCCTTCAGCCAGGAGAACTGGCAGCGGCCGGCCAACGAAGTCGGCCTGTTGATGGAGCTGTTCGTGCGCACGCTGGGCCGCGAGATCGAAAGCCTGCACCGCAACGAGGTGCGCATCCGCTTCATCGGCGACCACGCGCCGTTTCCGCCGCGCCTGCGCGAGCTGATGCAAAAGGCCGAAGCGCGCACCGCCGGCAACGGCAGGCTGACCCTGGCCATCGCCGCCGGCTACGGCGGCCAGTGGGACATCCTGCAGGCCGCACGCGCCGTCTGCGCCGCCGGCGAGCCCTTCAGCGCGGCCAACCTCGAGGCGCGGCTCAACACCTTCGGCCTGCCGCACCCGGACCTGCTGATCCGCACCGGCGGCGAGCGCCGCATCAGCAATTTCCTGATCTGGCAGATGGCCTACGCCGAGCTGTACTTCACCGACACCCTGTGGCCGGACTTCCGCGAGGCGGATTTCGACGCCGCGCTGGCCTGGTATGCCGGACGGGATCGGCGTTTCGGCCGTGTCGCGGAGCAGGCCTGAGCATGCTGCTCAAACGCGTGCTGACCGCGCTGGCGCTGTTGCCGCCGGTGCTGGCGGCGATCTGGTTTGCGCCGCCGGCGGCGCTGTACGCGCTGTTTGCCGCCGCCGCCTTGCTGGCCGCCTGGGAATGGACCGCGCTGATGGGCCTGTCGCAGCCGCCGCGCAACGGCGCGCGCGCGCTCTACGTGGCCGGCTCGGCCGGCGTGCTGGCGGCCGGCTGGTTGGTCCAGGCGCACTGGGGCTGGCTGGCGGCGGCCGCAGCCGCCTGGTGGGCGGTGGCGCTGTGCCTGCTGCCCGGCTTTCCCGGCAACCTGGAGCGCCGCCGTCCGCCACTGCTGCTGCTCGGCGCACTGGGCCAGCTGCTCTGGCTGCCCACGGTGACCTCGCTGTGCCTGCTGCGGCAGTCGTCCGCCGGCCCGCGCAGCCTGCTGTTCGTGTTCGTGCTGGTGTGGGCGGCCGATGTCGGCGCCTATTTCGCCGGCCGCGCGCTGGGGCGGCACAAGCTGGCGCCGCGGGTGTCGCCCGGCAAGACGGTCGAGGGCGCCGTCGGCGGCCTGCTGCTGAGCCTGGTGTGGGCCGTGGCTGCGATGCGGCCGGTGTTCGGCACCGCCGATGCCGGCGCGGCGGCCAGGCTGCTCGCGCTGTGCCTGCTGGCGGCGGTGGCGTCGATCGTCGGCGACCTGTCGATCAGCATGTTCAAGCGGCTGTCGGGCGTGAAGGACAGCGGCAAGCTGCTGCCCGGGCACGGCGGCATCCTGGACCGCATCGACAGCCTGATGGCGGCCGCGCCGGTGATGGCGCTGGGCCTGCGCTGGCTTGCGCCATGAGCGGCGGCGGCGGTTCTTGGGTAATCTTCACATCTTTGCCGGGGCGTCGGTCGCCGCTGGCTTTACGCGGCCGGCGCAGCCTGGCCTTGCGGGCAAGCGGATGCGCGGCGGCCGCCCGGCCGACCCGTGCAGGAGGTTGCAGCGGTGCTTGAAATCTTGCGGAACCTGTTTTCCTACATCCTCGCCATCGGCGTGCTGGTTTCCTTCCACGAATTCGGCCATTTCTGGATGGCGCGGCGCTTTGGCGTGAAGGTGCTGCGGTTTTCGGTCGGATTCGGCAACCCGATCTGGCGCCGCCGCGGGCGCGACGGCGTGGAGTACCTGCTCGGCTCCATCCCGCTGGGCGGCTACGTCAAGCTGCTCGACGAGCGCGAGGGGCCGGTGGCGCCGGCGGACCTGCCGCGGGCATTCAACCGCAAGCCGGTGGCCGCGCGCATCGCGGTGTTCGCCGCCGGCCCGGCGTTCAATTTCCTCCTCGCGGTGGTCTGCTACTGGGCCATGTACGTGATCGGCATTCCCGGCGTGAAGCCGCTGCTGGCCGAGCCGCCGGGCGGATCGGCGGCGGCGGTGGCCGGGCTGCACGAAGGCGACCTGGTGACGGCGCTGGACGACCGCGCCGTGCAGACCTGGTCGGACCTGCGCACCCGGCTGGTGAAGGCCACGCTGGGCGGCGAGCCGCTGCGCCTGGAAGTGCGCGACCGCGCCGGCAAGCTGCGCGCGGTGGCGCTGGATTCGGCCAGGGTGAGCGTGGACCCGCAGCGGCTGTTCGACGATCTCGGGCTGTCCATGTACCAGCCGCCGATCCCGCCGGTGCTCGGCGAGATCCTGCCGGGCCATCCGGCCGAGCAGGCCGGCTTCAAGCCCGGCGACCGGCTCGTCGCCGCCGGCGGCGCGCCGATCGCCTCGTTCCAGGAATTCCAGCGGGTGGTGTCGGCGCACCCCGGCGAGGTGCTCAAGGTCACCGTGGAGCGCGCCGGGGCGCGCCTGGACCTGTCGGTGATCCCGGTGCGCGTGCGCGAGGACGGCGTCGGCTACGTGCGCATCGGTGCGCGGCCCGCGGCGATGGCGGACAACGCCGCTTTGTGGCACGATTTGCAGGCGCAGCAGCGGTTTGGCGCGGCGGCGGCGGTACCGGAGGCATTGCGGCAGACCTGGGACATGTCCACCGTGGTGGCGGAGTTCCTGTACCGCATGCTGCTGGGCGAAATTTCGATCAAAAACATCAGCGGGCCGATCAATACCGCGGAAACTGCAGGCTACGCGGTGAGCATCGGCTTGTCGGCGTTCCTCGGATTCATCGCCTTCGTCAGCCTGAACCTCGGAATCTTCAACCTGCTGCCGATTCCGGTGCTGGATGGAGGGCAGATTTTTTACGGGCTGGTGGAGGCGGCCAAGGGGTCGCCGCTGTCGGAGCGCGCCCAGGCCCTGGGACAGCAGGTCGGGGTGGTACTGCTGGTGCTGTTGATGGGCTTGGCCTTCTACAACGATTTGGCGCGCCACGTGGGTTGACATGGGATTTATACAAAAACGACACAAAAATCTCGGAATTCGCGCCGCCGCCGCCGCCGTTCTGGGCGCGCTGGTCGTTTCCAGCGCCGCCTGGGCGTTCGAGCCGTTCACCATCCGCCAGATCCGCGCCGAGGGCCTGCAGCGCCTGGAACTGGGCACCGTGCTGACTTACCTGCCGCTGTCGGTGGGCGACGAGCTCAACGACGCCACCTCGCGCGAGGCGATCCGCGGCCTTTACGGCTCCGGGCTGTTCCAGGACGTGCAGCTCGAACGCGACGGCGAGGCCCTGGTGATCAAGGTGATCGAGCGGCCGCAGATCGCCAGCTTCAGCATCAAGGGTAACGAGAAGATCGGCGGCGACGAGCTCAACAAGTCGCTCAAGGACCTCGGGCTTTCGCAGGGCGAGCTGTTCAAGCGCGAACTGCTCGACGGCGTCGAGCAGGAGCTGCGCCGCCAGTACCTGGCCAACGGCTTCCACGACGTCGACATCCAGACCAAGGTCGACCCGCTGCCCAACAACCGCGTTGACATCAAGATCCAGGTCAGCGAGGGCCACATCTCCAAGATCAAGGCGATCAACATCCTCGGCAACAAGTCGTTCGGCGAGAAGGAGCTGCTGGAGCAGCTCAAGCTGCACAGCACGGTGCGCTGGAAGCTGCTGCAGAAGAACGACCGCTATTCCAAGCAGCAGCTCGGCGGCGACCTCGAGTCGCTCAGCTCCTATTACCAGGACCGCGGGTTCCTGCAGTTCAACATCGCCTCGGTGCAGGTGGCGCTGTCGCCCGACAAGAAAGACATCTACATCACCGTCAACATCGAGGAAGGCGACAAGTACACGGTCAAGACCCACCGCTTCTCCGGCGACACCATCCTTAACGAAACCTTCTTGAACCGCCTGGTCAGCACGCCGGACGGCAGCCAGTTCTCGCGCAAGCTCGCCACCGAGTCCTCGGACCGCATCGAGGCGGCGCTGTCGGACATCGGCTACGCCTTCGCCAAGGTCACGCCGCTGCCGGAGGTGGACGAGGCCGCCAAGCAGGTCACGCTCAACTTCTACATCGAGCCGGGCAAGCGGGCCTACATCCGCCACATCAACTTCTCCGGCAATGCCGGCACCAACGACGAGACCCTGCGCCGCGAAATGCGCCAGCTGGAGGCCGCGCCGTTCTCCAAGTCGGCGGTCGAGCGCTCGCGCGTGCGCCTGCAGCGCCTGCCGTTCATCGAGTCGGCCGAAGTGGACACCAAGCCGGTGGCCGGTTCCGACGACCTGGTGGACATCGAATACAAGGTCAAGGAGCGCCAGCCCGGGCAGATCCAGTTCGGCGTGGGCTATTCCGGCGCCCAGGGCTTCCTGATCAGCGGCAGCCTGAGCAACAGCAACTTCCTGGGCACCGGCAACACGGTGGCGATCACGGCGGAGAACAGCTACCTGACGCGCGTGCTCAACCTGAGCTGGACGGACCCGTACTTCACGTCCGACGGCATCAGCCAGACCATCTCGACGTATTACCGCAAGTCCAAGGGCCTGATCCGCTTCGCTTCGGGCTTCGACTACAACGTGATCGGCGCGGACCTGACCTACGGCATCCCCTTGTCGGAGTTCACCGCCCTGCGCATCGGCGGCGGCGTTTCGCGCACCGCGCTGGGCACTTACCCGGAGGCCGCCTCCGACCAGATCCTGAACTTCGTCATCCGCAACGGCAATACGTTCAACGAGTACGAGCTGCGCACCGGCGTGTCGCGCGACACGCGCAACCGCACGTTCTTCGCCAGCAGCGGCGCCTTGTCGCGGCTCAACCTCGACATCACGTTGCCGGGCAGCGACCTGCTGTACTACAACGCCAGCTTCGAGCACCAGCAGTACGTGCCGCTGCCGTTCAAGTTCTTCATGGCCATCGACGGCACCGTGGGCTACGTCAACGTCTACGGCCGCAGCGAAAACGTGCCGCCGTACCAGAACTACTTCGCCGGCGGCCCGAACACGGTGCGCGGCTTCCGCGACGGCACGCTGGGGCCGCGCGACACGCCGTTCGACAATCCGTTCGGCGGCAAGCTGCGCACCACCGCGCAGAACGAGCTGGTATTTCCCCTGCCGGTGGTCAGCGACAACAAGACCACGCGGATGGGCCTGTTCTACGACGTCGGCAACGTCTTCGCCAACGCCCAGGACTTCCGCTTCGGCCTGCTGCGCCAGTCGGTGGGCCTCGGCTTCAGCTTCTTCACGCCTATTCTGGGCCTGCTCGATTTGAGCTACGCTGTGCCGCTCAACGCCAAGCCGGGCGACGAGGTCGAGCATTTCCAGATCACCTTCGGCGGCGGTTTCTAGCCGCCGGGGCCTGCCTCAACACCTTGATATTTCACGACAGCAGAGAGTTCAGACAAATGATGCAGCTTCGTTTTCGTTCCGTCTTCGCCGCCCTGGCGGTGCTGCTGCTGGCCTCGGCGCCGGCAATGGCCGACACCAAGATCGCCGTGGTGCGCGGCATCGGCGACGTGTTCCAGGGCTCCGCCGCGATCAAGGCGGCTGCGGCCAAGCTGCAGGGCGACGCCGAGCGGCGCAAGGCGCTGCTGGAGTCGGAGGCCAAGCAACTCAGCGAGGACTACCAGAAGTACCAGCGCGACAACGCCACCTACTCGCCGGACCAGCGCGAGAAGACCGAAAAGGACCTGACCGCGCGCAAGGCGCAGCTCGAATACGACCAGCAGCGCGCCCAGGAGGAGTTCCAGGGCAAGGGCGGCGAGCTGCAGAACGTGTGGGTCGGCAAGATGCAGGAGGTGATGGTGCAGGTGGCCAAGGAAAAGGGCTTCGACGTGGTGGTCACCGGCGCGATCCCGATCAACAAGTCGCTCGACATCACCGACGAAGTGATCAGGCGCCTGGACGCGCAGAACGCTCCGGCCGCCGCCGGCAAGTAAGCCGGGGCGCCGCGGCTTTCCCGGCGGCGCAACGGGCCGGCGCTAGGCAGGGGAACAAGCACCGATGGCGCAGGCGGGCGGCTTCCGGCTCGGCGAGCTGGCCGAGCGTTTTTCCCTCAAGCTGCAGGGCGATCCGGCCGTGGCGGTGGCCGGCGTCTGCGCGCTGGCGCCGGGCCAGCCCGGCCGCCTGAGCTTCTGCGCCGATCCGCGCCTGCGGCCGGCGCTGGCCGGCACCCGCGCCGCGGCGGTGGTGATCGCCCCCAGCGACGCCGGCGCATTCCCCGGCAACGCCTTGCTGGCGCCGGACCCGGCGCTGGCGTTCGCCCGCATCGCCGCGCTGTTCGACACCAGCAGCGAATTCGCCCCCGGCATCCACCCGCTGGCCGCGGTGGCGGCCGATGCGGTGGTCGAGGAGGGCGCCGGCATCGGGCCGGGGGCGGTGGTGGAGGCCGGCGCCCGGGTCGGCGCCGGCAGCTACGTCGGGCCGCACTGCGTGATCCGCCGCGGCGCGGCCGTCGGGCCGGGCAGCCGGCTGGAAGCGCAGGTCTACCTGGGGCCCGGCTGCCGGCTCGGCGCGCGCGCCAGCGTGCTGCCCGGCGCGGTGATCGGCGGCCGCGGCTTCGGCCTGGCGCGCAGCCGCGCGGGCTGGGTGGAAGTGCCGCAGCTGGGCGCGGTGCAGATCGGCGACGACGTCGAGATCGGCGCCAACACCACCATCGACCGCGGCGCGCTGGACGACACCGTGATCGGCGACGGCGTGAAGCTGGACAACCAGATCCAGATCGCCCACAACTGCCGCATCGGCGCGCACACCGCCATCGCCGCCTGCGTGGGGATCGCCGGCAGCACCAACGTCGGCAGCCGCTGCATGATCGGCGGCGCGGTGGGCATCGGCGGGCACCTGCAGATCGCCGACGACGTGGTGATCCTCGGCCGCGCGATGGTCACCAAGTCGATCGCCGCCGCCGGCATCTACGGCTCGGGCCTGCCGGCGATGCCGGCGCGGGAATGGCGTAAGCTGGTGGCGCGGATCCGCCGGTTGCAGAACTTCGAGCAGCGCCTCGAACAGATCGAACAGGCTCTACAATTGCAAAACGGCTCCGGAGAAGCGAGTGAGTCAGACCCCAGTGGATCAGACGCCAGTGGAAAAGACGATTTTTGACATCCGCGACATCATGGGGATGCTGTCGCACCGTTCGCCGTTCCTGCTGGTGGACAAGGTGGTGGAATACGACAAGGGCAAGTCGCTCACCGCCATCAAGAACGTCACCTACAACGAGCCGTTCTTCCAGGGCCACTTCCCGCAGATCCCGACCATGCCGGGCGTGCTGATCCTGGAAGCGCTGGCGCAGAGCTGCGGCCTGCTGACCTCGTGCGAGACCGGCATCCGCCCCGAGTCCGGCGTGCTGTTCTATTTCGCCGGCATCGACAACGCGCGCTTCAAGCGCGTGGTGCAGCCCGGCGACCAGCTGCGGCTGCGCGTGCAGCTCGACAAGATCAAGCGCAACCTGTGGCGCTTCAACACCCGTGCCACGGTGGACGGCGAGCTGGCCTGCGAGGCCGACATGATGTGCGTGTTCAAGGTGCCCGCGCCGAGTTCCCATTCGGCCGAGGCGGGGCCCGCCGAATGAGCGCGGACACGCCCCGGCAACCACCCGAGCAGCCGTTGATCCACCCGACCGCGGTGATCGACCCGCGCGCGCAGCTGCACCCGACGGTGGAAGTGGGCCCGTACACCGTGATCGGCCCGCAGGTGCAGGTCGGCGAGGGCACCCGCATCGGTCCGCACGCGGTGCTCAAGGGGCCGATGCGCATCGGCCGGCGCAACCAGATCTTCCAGTTCACCTCGCTCGGCGAGATCTCGCAGGACAAGACCGCCCGGCCCGAGCACGACACGCGGGTGGAGATCGGCGACGACAACACCATCCGCGAGTTCGTCACCATCCAGCGCGGCACGCTCAAGCAGGATGGCCTCACGCGCCTGGGCAACGACAACTGGATCATGGCCTACGTGCACATCGCCCACGACTGCATCATCGGCGACCACACGGTGCTGGCGAACATGACCACCCTGGCCGGGCACGTCACGGTGGAGGATCACGTCGTGCTGGGCGGCGCCACCCTGATCCACCAGTTCTGCCGCATCGGCCAGCACGCCTTTTCGGCGGGCGGTGCGGGCATCACCCGCGACGTGCCGCCGTTCCTGGTGGTGCAAGGCAACCCGGCGGAGCCGCGCGGCATCAACATCGAAGGCATCCGCCGGCGCGATTTCAGCGCCGACGACATCGCCGACATCAAGCGCGCCTACCGCGCGATCTTCATGTCCGGCCTGCGCACCGACGAGCTGCGCGCCGAGCTGGCCGACGCGGCCGCCCGCTCGGCCCACGTGCGGGGCATGCTGGCGTTCGTCGAAAATTCCAAGCGACTGGTGCAGAAATCCAGAAGTGAGGACTGAATGCGCTTCGCGCTGGTAGCCGGCGAGGCGTCCGGCGACCTGCTCGGCGCGGCGCTGGTGCGGGCCTTGCGCGCGCGCTTTCCGCAGGCTTCGTTCTACGGCGTCACCGGCCCGCGCATGCGCGAGGCCGGCTGCGAGAGCGTGGCGACCATCGACAGCCTGTCGGTCATGGGCCTGGCCGAAGTGCTGCCCAGGCTGCCGTCGATCCTGGCGCTGCGCCGGCGGCTGCTGCGGCGCTTCGCCGCGGACCGGCCGGCCTGCTTCGTCGGCATCGACGCACCGGATTTCAACCTCGGCCTGGAACGGCGCCTGCGCCGGCGCGGCCTGCACACCGCGCACTTGGTGAGTCCCACCGTGTGGGCCTGGCGGCCCGGCCGGGTCGCCGGCATTGCCCGCTCCGCCGAGCTGATGCTGTGCCTGTTCCCGTTCGAGCCGGCGTTCTATGCCGGCCACGGCGGCAGCGCCGGGCTGCGGGCCGTGTTCGTCGGGCATCCGCTGGCCGAGGAGCTGGCGCAGCCGATGGACCGGGGCGAGGCACGGCGCCAGCTGGGCCTGGGGCAGGAGCCCTGCGTGGCGGTGCTGCCGGGCAGCCGCGCCGGCGAGCTCAAGTACCTGGCGCGCACCTTCGCCGCCACCGCGGCCTGGGTGGCGCAGCGCCTGCCGCAGGCGCGCTTCTTGGTGCCGGTGGCCAAGCCCGCGCTGCGGCCGCTGGTCGAGCAGGCGGTGGCGCAGTGCGCTCCCCGGCTGAACTGGACGCTGCTGGACGGCCAGTCGCGGCAGGCGATGTGCGCCGCCGACGCGGTGCTGCTGGCCTCGGGCACCGCCACCCTGGAATGCCTGCTGCTGCAGCGGCCGATGGTGGTGGCGTACCGGGTTTCGGCGCTGAGCGCGGCGCTGGTGCGCGCGTTCAAGCTGATTAAAATCGACCACGTCAGCCTGCCGAACCTGCTCTGCGACCAAGCCGTGGTGCCCGAATTCCTGCAAGAACAGGCGCAGCCCGAAGCCTTGGGCGCGGCGCTGCTCGAACTGCTGGGCGACCGCGCCGCGCGCGAGCGCCAGCTCGCCCGCTTCGCCGGCGTGCGCGACATCCTCAAGCGCGATGCCGCGGCCGCCGCCGCCGCCGCCATCGCCGGGCTGGTCGGCACATGAGCGCCGGCGGCTGGCGTGCGCTGTTGGCCGCGGCGGCCGGGCCGGTGGCCGGGGTGGACGAGGTCGGCCGCGGCTGCCTGGCCGGGCCGGTGTTCGCCGCCGCCGTGGTGCTGCCGGCAAAGCCGCGCCTGCGCGGCCTGCGCGACTCCAAGCGGCTGAGCGCACGCCAGCGCGAGGCGCTGGCGCCGCAGATCCAGGCGCTGGCGCTGGGCTGGGCCCTGGGCAGCGCCAGCGTCGAGGAGATCGATTCCATCAACATCCTGCGCGCCAGCCTGCTGGCGATGGCGCGCGCGGTGGCCGCGCTGCCGGTGGCGCCGGTGCTGTGCCTGGTGGACGGCAACCAGCCGCCGCGGCTGGACTGCGCCGTGCACACGGTGGTGGGCGGCGACGACCTGGTCGAGTGCATCATGGCCGCCTCGATCGTCGCCAAGGTGGCGCGCGACGCGGAGATGGCACGCCTGGACGCCCTGCACCCAGGCTACGGCCTGGGCGCGCACAAGGGCTATGCCACGCCGGAGCACCTGGCGGCGCTGCGCCGGCGCGGCCCCTGCGGCATCCACCGGCGCAGCTTCGCGCCGTGCGCGCAGCTGGCGCTGCCGGGAATCGGGAGTGGCGAATCGGCAATCGCAAACGCGATGGCCGGGCCGGCGTTCGACGATTCCCGATTCCCGATTCACGACTCCCACGCATGAGCTTCGCCCACCTGCACCTGCACAGCGAGTTCTCGCTGGTCGACAGCCTGATCCGGATCGAGCCGCCGGCGCGCAAGAGCGCCGGCGCCAACGTCAAGTCGCTGACCGCGCGCGCCGCCGAGCTCGGGCTGCCGGCGCTGGCGGTGACGGACCAGGACAACCTGTTCGCCATGGTCAAGTTCTACAAGCTGGCCGAGGCCGCTGGCATCAAGCCGGTGGTCGGTGCCGACTTGTCGCTGCAGGGGCCGGGCGACAAGGCGGCGCCGGAGCGGGTCACCCTGCTGGTGCAGAACGACGCCGGCTACCGCAACCTCACCGCGCTGATCTCGCGCGCCTACCTGGAAGGCCAGGGCCGCGGCCGGCCGCTGCTGCAGCGGCAGTGGCTGGAGCAGTCCGGCGGCGGGCTGATCGCGCTGTCCGGGCGCCACGGCGGCGTCGGCACCGCGCTGCTCGGCGGCCAGCTGGCGCCGGCGCGCGCGGCGGCCGCCTGGTGGCAGGCGCATTTCCCGGAGCGCTTCTACCTGGAGATCACGCGCTGCGGCCGGCCCGACGACGAGCCGCACCTGCGCGCGGCGGTGGCCTTTGCACGCCACCACGGCCTGCCGGTGGTGGCCAGCAACGACGTGCGCTTCCTCGACCGCGAGGACTTCGAGGCGCACGAGGCGCGCGTCTGCATCGCCCAGGGCCGCATCCTCGCCGACGAGCGGCGCCCGCGCGATTTCTCGCCCGAGCAGTACCTGAAGTCGGCCGCCGAGATGCGCGCGCTGTTCGCCGACCTGCCCGAGGCGCTGGACAACACGCTGGAGATCGCGCGCCGCTGCACGCTCAGCCTCAAGTTCGGCCAGAACCACCTGCCCGACTTCCCCGTGCCGGAAGGCCAGAGCATGGCCGGCTTTCTGCACGGCCGCGCCGAGGAGGGGCTGCAGCGCCGGCTGCAGGCGCATGCGCCGGCGCGGCCGCTGGAGGAGTACCGGCGGCGGCTGGACTACGAGCTGGGCGTGATCGACAAGATGGGCTTCGCCGGCTACTTCCTGGTGGTGGCCGATTTCATCGCCTGGGGCAAGAACAACGGCGTGCCGGTGGGGCCCGGCCGCGGCTCCGGCGCGGGCTCGCTGGTGGCCTACGCGGTCGGCATCACCGACCTCGACCCGCTGCCTTACGACCTGCTGTTCGAGCGCTTCCTCAACCCCGAGCGCGTGTCGATGCCGGACTTCGACGTCGACTTCTGCATGGAAGGGCGCGACCGCGTGATCGAGTACGTGGCGCAGCGCTACGGCCGCGACCGCGTCAGCCAGATCATCACCTACGGCAGCATGGCGGCGCGCAACGTGGTGCGCGACTGCGCGCGCGTGCTGGGCCACCCCTACGGCATGGGCGACCGCATCGCCAAGCTGATTCCCGGCGCGCCGGCCTTCAAGGCGGAGGCGGAAAAGGCCGCCAGCTCGACCCTGGAGCACGCGCTGCGCACCGTGCCGGAGCTCAAGCAGGTCTACGACGGCGACGAGGAAGTGCGCGCCATCGTGGACCTGGGCATGGTGCTGGAGGACCTCACGCGCGGCGTCGGCGTGCATGCCGGCGGCGTGGTGATCGCGCCGCGGCCGCTGACCGAGTTCACGCCGCTGTTCTGCGAGCCGGGCGGCGCGGGCCTGCGCTCGCAGTTCGACATGAAGGACCTGGAAACGGTCGGCCTGGTCAAGTTCGACTTCCTGGGCCTGCGCACGCTCACCATCATCCAGGCCGCGGTGGAGCAGATCAACGCGCGCCACCCGGGCCGCCAGCTCGACGTGCTGGCGCTGCCGCTGGACGATCCCAAGGCCTACAAGCTCTACGCCGACGGCCATACCACCGCCGTGTTCCAGATGGAATCCCAGGGCATGCAGCGCGCCTCGGTGGACCTGAAGCCCGACCGCTTCGAGGACATCATCGCGCTGATCTCGCTGTACCGCCCGGGGCCGATGGACCTGATCCCGGAGTACGTGGCGCGCAAGCGCGGCAAGCCGCCGGAATACCTGCACCCGGACATGGAGCCGGTGCTGGCCAACACCTTCGGCATCTTCGTCTACCAGGAGCAGGTGATGCAGATCGCCCAGCGCCTGGCCGGCTACACGCTGGGCGGCGCGGACCTGCTGCGCCGCGCGATGGGCAAGAAGAAGCCCGAGGAGATGGCGCAGCAGCGCGACATCTTCGTCAAGGGCGCATCGGAGCGCGGCATCGAGGAAAAGATCGCCTCGCAGATCTTCGACCTGATGGAGAAGTTCGCCGGCTACGGCTTCAACAAGTCCCACGCCGCCGCCTATGCGCTGGTGTCGTACCAGACCGCCTGGCTCAAGGCGCATTACCCGGCGGAGTTCATGGCCGCGGTGATGTCGGCGGAAATGAACCACACCGACACCGTGGTGGTGATGCTCGACGAGTGCCGGCGCATGAAGCTGCGCGTGGCCCCGCCGGACATCAACCGCTCGGTGTTCCGCTTCACCGTCGACGGCGCCGGCGAGATCCTCTACGGGCTGGGCGCGATCAAGGGCGTGGGCGAGGGCGCCATCGAAGGCGTGCTGGCCGAGCGCGTGCGCGGCGGCGCGTTCCGCGACCTGTTCGACTTCTGCCGCCGCATCGATACCCGCAAGGTCAACAAGCGCGTGCTGGAGGCGCTGATCTGTTCCGGCGCGCTCGACGGCTTCGCCGACAACCGCCCGAGCCTGCTCAAGACCCTGCCGCGCGCGCTGCAGCTGGCCGAGCAGACCGCCGCCGGCGCCAGCTCCGGCCAGGACGACCTGTTCGGCCTCGGCGCGCCCGCCGGCGGCGGCGCCAGCGTGGCGGTGGAGCGCGAGCCCGACTGGCCGGTGAACGAGGGCCTGGCGCGCGAGAAGGAAGTGCTGGGCCTGTATTTCTCCGGCCACCCGATCGAGGCCTACCGCGGCCTGATCGAGCAGGTCTGCTCCGGCTCGATCAAGCAGCTGGTGGACGAATCCAAGGCGCCGTCGTTCGAGCCGGGCAGCTACGGCGGCGACGACGAGGAGGCGCCGGCGCCGCGCCGCGCGCCGCGCCGCACCGTGCTGCTGGCCGGCTGGGTGGCCGACATCCGCAACGTCGGCGGCGAGCGGCCGGGCAAGATCGTGGTGCTCGACGACCGCAGCGCGCAGATCGTCTGCTGGCTCGGCTTCGACGACTGGCAGCGGTTCCAAAACACGCTAAGGAAGGATACCCTCGTCTTCGCCAGCGGCGAGGTGCGCGCCTCCCACCGCGAGGGGCGCGAGCAGGAATTCCGGTTGTTCTCGAGGAATTTCTGGGACTTGGGCGCGGTGATGCGGGAACGCGCCGAGCGCATCACGCTGCAGTGGCGCAAGCCGGGCGCCGAACCGGCGGCGCTGCACGCCAGGCTGGCGCCCTGGCGCGGCGACGACGGCGCGCTGGTGACGGTCGAATACCGCAACGGCCGTGCCCGCGCCACGCTGGACCTGGGCCCGCAGTGGCGCCTGCGGGTCGATGAGGCCATGCTGAACGAAGTGCGGCGGCTGCTGGGCGACGGCGCGGTGCGGGTGGATTACCGCAAGTGGGTGGCGCCGGCGGCGGCACGGACGGAATATAGCTATGAGTGATGCGATCGAGTCGATTTACCCGGCGAGGGCAGCCCGATGAGCAACCAAACCTACCTGGACTTCGAGCAGCCGATCGCCGACCTGCAGAAGAAGATCGAAGAGCTGCGCTTCATGACCAACGGCAGCGAGCTCAACCTGACCGAGGAGATCGGCCGCCTCGACGGCAAGATCGAGGAGCTGACCCGGCAGATCTTCGCCAACCTGACGCCCTGGCAGATCGCCCAGCTGGCGCGCCACCCGCAGCGCCCGTACGCGCTGGACTACATCGGCGCGATCTTCACCGAATGGGAAGAGCTGCACGGCGACCGCCACTGCGCGGACGACCCGGCCATCGTTTCCGGGGTGGCGCGCCTGGAAGGCCGCGCCTGCGTGGTGATCGGCCAGCAGAAAGGCCGCGACGCCAAGGAGCGGGTCTACCGCAACTTCGGCATGCCGCGGCCGGAAGGCTACCGCAAGGCGCTGCGGCTGATGAAGACGGCCGAAAAGTTCAACCTGCCGCTGGTCACCTTCATCGACACGCCCGGCGCCTATCCGGGCATCGGCGCGGAGGAGCGCAACCAGTCCGAGGCGATTGCGCGCAACCTGTTCGAGCTGTCGCACCTGCGCACGCCGGTGCTGGCCACCGTCACCGGCGAGGGCGGCTCGGGCGGCGCGCTGGCGGTGGGGCTGGCGGACTACGTGATGATGCTGCAGTACAGCATCTACTCGGTGATTTCGCCCGAGGGCTGCGCCTCGATCCTGTTCAAGAAGGCCGAGCGCGCGCGCGAGGCGGCCGAGGCGATGCGCATGACCGCGCCGGACCTGATCGAGTTCAAGCTGATCGACGAGATCGTGCCCGAGCCGCTGGGCGGTGCGCACCGCGACCCCGCGGCGATCGCCGCCAGGCTCAAGGAACGGCTGGTCGCCAACCTGGACCGCCTGTGCCGCATGCCGATGACCAAGCTGCTGGCGGACCGCTACCAGCGCCTGATGACCTACGGCACCTTCGAGGAGCCGCAGGTGGTGTCGGCGCTCAAAGGCACCGGCTGAGCCGGCCGCGCTGCGGCTACACTGGGGCGGTGCGCAAGCCCGCCGCCACACGAGCCATCGAAGTACCGGCTATCGAAGTGCCGGGGCCGGTCGCCGGGCGCCTGATCGTCGCCTTCAGCGGCGGGCTGGACTCCACCGTGCTGCTGCATCGCCTGGCCAGCCAGGACCTGCGTGCGCGCGTGCTGGCGGCGCACGTGCACCACGGCCTGCAGCCGGCCGCCGACGGCTGGGCGGCGCAGGCGCAGGCCCGGTGCGCGACGCTGGGCGTGCCGTTCGAGCTGCTGCGGGTGCGGGTGAACCCGGCGGACGGCGGCGGGCCTGAAGCGGCCGCCCGCGCGGCGCGCTACGCCGCACTACGCGGCCTGATGCGGCCCGGCGACGCCCTGGTCACTGCCCACCAGCGCGACGACCAGGCCGAGACCGTGCTGCTGCGCCTGCTGCGCGGCACCGGCGTCGACGGGCTGGCGGCGATGCAGCCGCTGTGCGCATTCGCCTGCGGCTGGCTGTGGCGACCGTTGCTGGACGAGCCGCGCGAGGCGCTGCGCGAGTACGCGCAGCGCCATGGCCTGTCCTGGATCGAGGACCCCCACAACGACGACCCGCGCTATGCGCGTTCCTGGCTGCGGCGCGAGGTGCTGCCGCTGCTGCGGACGCATTTCCCGCAGGCGCGCGACAGCCTCGCCCGCACCGCCGTGCTGGCCGCCGAGGCCGCCGGGATGCTGGCCGAGCTGGCGGCAATGGACCTGCGCGAGGCGCGGCTGGGCGATGCACTGCGGATCGAGGCCTTGCTCGGCCTGTCGGCCGGGCGCCGCCGCAACGCGCTGCGCCACTGGCTGCGCGGGCGGGGCTTCGGCGTGCCGGGGGCGGAAGCGCTGGGCCGCATCGAGCGGGAATTGCTGACGGCCGCCGCGGATGCGGAGCCGCTGCTCGCCTGGCCCGGCGTCGAGCTGCGCCGCTACCGCGAGTGGCTGTATGCGATGGCGCCGCTGCCGCCGGCGCCGACCGGCCAGGCGCTGCACTGGTCCGGCGCGGCCCTGGTCCTGCCGGCGGGCTGCGGCGAGCTGCGCCGGGCTGCACCTGCCGCCGCGCCGCTGAAAGTGCGCTTCCCCGCCGGCGGCGAGCGCTTCCGCCCGCGCGGCGCGGCGCACCACCGCACGCTCAAGAACCTGTTCCAGGAGGCCGGCGTGCCGCCGTGGGTGCGCCAGCGCACGCCGCTGGTCGAGCAGGACGGGGCGCTGGTCTACATCGCCGGGCTGGGGCCGGGCGCGGGCTGGGATGGCGGCGAAGTGGAATGGCTGGGCGCTCCCGCAGGAACGCCCACCGGCTAGAATTGCGCGACCTGCACGTTCCAACCTTATCCCAAAGAGCTCTGCAGAGCGCTCTTGCCATGTGCGCGGCCGGTGCTTGATTTGCGTTTATTTGCGTTCATTGGCGGACCCTCATCGAATCTTTCCCCGAATGACCATTACTGAAATCTCCGCCATCCGCGCCCTGGTCCACGATGTCCCCGACTTTCCCAAGCCCGGCATCGTGTTCAAGGACATCACGCCGCTGCTGGCCGATCCGACGGCGTTCACCGCCGCCATCGACCAGCTCGGCCGCCGCATCCTGCACCATGCGCCGCAGGGCATCGTCGCCATCGAGTCGCGCGGCTTCATCTTCGGCGCGGCGCTGGCGCTCAGGCTGGGCCTGCCGCTGCTGCCGGTGCGCAAGCCCGGCAAGCTGCCGCGGCGCACGGTCGCGGCGGCCTACCAGCTCGAATACGGCAGCGACCGCATCGAGATGCACCATGACGCGGTGCAGGCCGGGCTGCGCTACGCGGTGGTCGACGACGTCATCGCCACCGGCGGCACCGCGGCGGCCACCGCCGAGCTGGTCGCCGGGCAGGGCGGCCGCGTGGCCTGCTTCGGCTTCCTGATCGAGCTGGATTTCCTCGGCGGCCGCACGCGCCTGGGCAGCGGCGCGGTGGAAAGCCTGCTGCGCTATTGACGCGGCTGGCATGCCGGCCGGCGGGAGGCTATGGAAAATGGCCTGGAAAGAGAGTAAAAACTAACCAAAGGGGTTCGGGTCGCGGGTCCTGGCGGGGACGGTCGCATATGGATTTCGAAGCGGGTTTGCCAATACTGGTGGCGTCTGCCGTCGCCGTCGTGCTGTTCACCTGGCTGCAGCTCGAGCGGCGTGCGATCGCGCACGACCTGCGGATTTACGCGCGCGGGTACCAGCTGCCGACCGTGACCGGGCCGGTCGAGCGCACATTCACACGGGTGCGCAGCGTGGTGCTCTGGTCCAGCCTGGCGGCGCCTTCGGTGATGGCGTTCTCCGGCCAGCTCGACGAGCACGGCGTGGCCCTGGCCTTCAACGGCGCGCTGCAGATCGTGGCGCCGTTCGCCTCGGCCTGCTTTTCCGCCGCCGTGGCCTGGCTGCTGGTGATTTCGGCGCTGGTGGTGCATGCCGCCCACTGCCGCATGCTGGAGCTGTTCCGCCATCCGCAGGGGCGCAAGGACTTCTGGTGACGCCCTGGCCAGCCGCCGCAGGTATGCCCCGGTTTGGTGCGGCGGTGTCGGCGAATCGTCCGCTGGCTTATAATGTGCTTTGCCATTTCGTTCCGGGCGCGTCCCCGCACGCGTCCGGCCGCCGGGTTTTTGCATCGATTTCAAAGGCAAGATGACCGAAAACGTTTCCGAAGCGGTCTGGGCCGGCAGTCCTGACGAGTACCAGGATCATGTCCTGCCGCTGGTTTCGCGCACATTCGCCCTGACCATTCCCCAGCTGCCCGGCAATCTGCGGCGCACGGTGGCCAACGCCTACCTGCTGTGCCGCATCGCCGACACCATCGAGGACGAGCCGGCGCTGTCGGCCGAGGAAAAGCGCGGCTTCGAGGAGCGCTTCGTCGGCGTCGTCACCGGGCGCGCCGACGCGGCCAGCCTGGCCGCCGACCTGGCCCCGCGCCTGTCGGCGCAGACCCTGGACGCCGAGTGCGACCTGGTGCGCCGGCTGCCGCTGGTGATGCAGGTCACCGGCAGCTTCAACGCGGCGCAGCGCGCCGCCATCGAACGCTGCGTCACCATCATGGGGCGCGGCATGCACCGCTTCCAGCAGAACGCCGGGCTGCAAGGCCTGGCCACGCTGCGCGAGATGGACAGCTACTGCTACTACGTGGCCGGCGTGGTCGGCGAGATGCTCACCGACCTGTTCAGCGACCACGATCCGGCCATCGCCGCGCGGCGCGACGAGATGATGAAGTTCGCGGTCTCGTTCGGCCAGGGCCTGCAGATGACCAACATCCTCAAGGACCAGTGGGAAGACCGCGCGCGCGGCGCCTGCTGGCTGCCGCGCGACGTGTTCGCCCGCCGCGGCGTCGACCTGGCCGCGGTGGCGCCGGGGCGCTTCACCCCGGCGTTCGGGCAGGCGCTGTCGGAGTTGGTCGGCGTGGCGCATTCGCACCTGCGCAACGCGCTCAACTACACCCTGCTGATACCGCCGGAGCAGGCCGGGATCCGCCGCTTCTGCCTGTGGGCGGTGGGCCTGGCGGTGCTGACCCTGTGCAACCTGCAGGAGCACCTGGACTTCAGCGACGGCACGCAGATCAAGGTGTCGCGCAGCGCGGTGGCGCGCACCATCATGGCCACCAACGTGGCGGTGCGCCGCGACGGCCTGCTGCGCCGGCTGTTCGAGTTCACCGCGCGCGAACTGCCGGTGACGCCGCTGGAATCCGGCGCCACGCCGCCGGAATTCGCGCCGGCGGCCGTCCACCCCGCCTGAGCCGGCGCCCGCGCGGCCTTCGTTGTGAACGCGGCGGCCACTGCGCCGCCGCGGCTTCAAGCTCTTAAGACTTCGAGACTTTCCCCGTGACCGTGATCTCCATCGCCCGCGCGCAGGCCCGCCGCGGCGCATCGCCGGATTCGCCGAACACGCGGCTGGATCGCGCCATCGAGCGCGCCCGCGAGGCGCTGATCGCGCTGCAGCGCGACGACGGCCACTGGTGCTTCGAGTTCGAGACCGACTGCACGATCTCGTCCGAGTACATCCTGATGATGCATTTCGTCGACGAGATCGACGACGTGCTGCAGGAAAAGCTGGCGCGCTACATCCGCTCCAAGCAGGTGCGCGACGGCCACGGCGGCTGGCCGCTGTACCAGGGCGGCGCGCTGGACCTGTCGTGCACGGTCAAGTCCTACTACGCGCTGAAGGCCGCCGGCGACGACCCGCAGGCGCCGCACATGCGGCAGGCGCGCGACGCCATCCTGGCGCGCGGCGGCGCGGCGCGCAGCAACGTGTTCACCCGCATCCTGCTGGCGATGTTCGGCCAGGTGCCGTGGCGCGCGGTGCCGTACGTGCCGGTGGAGATCATGCTGTTCCCGAAGTGGGCGCCGTTCCACATCGACAAGATCTCGTACTGGGCGCGCTCGACCATGGTGCCGCTGCTGATCCTGATCTCGCGCCGCGCGCAGGCCAAGAACCCGCGCGGGGTGGGCGTGGCCGAGCTGTTCGTGACGCCGCCGGAGCAGGAGCGGCACTACTTCGCCAGCCACGGCGTGGTGAACAAGCTGTTCCTGGTGCTGGACCGCGTCGGCCGCATCTGCGACCCGCTGGTGCCGAAGTCGCTGCGCCGGCGCGCGATCCGCGCGGCCGAACAGTGGTTCCTGCCGCGCATGAACGGCGAGGACGGCCTGGGCGGCATCTTCCCGCCGATGGTCAACGCGCTGGAGGCGATGGACCTGCTGGGCTATCCCAAGGATCACCCGGCGCGCGCCACCTGCCTGAAGGCGCTGCAGAAGCTGCTGGCCTTCCGCGACGACGGCACCGCCTTCTGCCAGCCCTGCCTGTCGCCGGTGTGGGACACGGTGTGGGCGGCGATGGCGCTGCTGCGCGCCGGCGGCGGCGCGCGCACGCAGGCCGCGATGGAGCGCGCGCTGGAATGGCTGGCGCCGCTGCAGGAGCTGGAAGTGAAGGGCGACTGGGCGATCAACGCGCCGGACCTGCCCCCCGGCGGCTGGGCGTTCCAGTACGCCAACCCGTACTACCCGGACCTGGACGACACCGCCGTGGTGGTGGGCCTGCTGCACGTGGCGCAGAAGGGCGGCGCCGAGCCAGACCGCTACCGCACGCGCATCGAGCGCGCGGTGCAGTGGCTGCTGGGCATGCAGTCCGACAACGGCGGCTTCGCCGCCTTCGACCGCAACAACGCCTACTACTACATCAACCACATCCCGTTCGCGGACCACGGCGCCATGCTCGATCCGCCGACCGAGGACGTGTCGGGCCGCGTGCTGGCCTGCCTGGGCGTGCTGGGCCGCGCGGCCGACCGGCCGGCGATCCGCCGCTGCGTGGAGTACCTCAAGGGCACGCAGCTCGCCGACGGCTCGTTCTGGGGCCGCTGGGGCACCAACTACATCTACGGCACCTGGTCGGTGCTCGCCGGCCTGGCGCTGGTGGGCGAGGACCTGGGCCAGCCCTGGATCCGCAAGGCGGTGGAATGGCTCAAGTCGCGCCAGCACGCCGACGGCGGCTGGGGCGAAACCAACGACAGTTACCTGGACCCCGCCCTGCGCGGCACCAACGCCGGCGTCAGCTCGCCGCATTCCACCGCCTGGGCGGTGCTCGGCCTGCTGGCGGTCGGCGAGCAGCAATCCGAAGCCGTGCGGCGCGGCATCGACTGGCTGCTGGCCGAGCAGCGCGAGCATGGCCGCTGGTCGCATCCGGACTACAACGCGCCGGGCTTCCCGCGCGTGTTCTACCTGAAGTACCACGGCTACGACGCCTACTTCCCGCTGTGGGCGCTGTCGCGCTATCGCCAGCTGACGCAAGCGGGCGAGCGCGGCGCCTGACGCGGCGGGCGCGGGTCCGCGCATGAACCACGGAGACCTCGGCATCGTGGTGGCCATGGCCACCGAGGCGCGTGCGCTCACGCCGCTGCGCCCGGTGCCCAACCAGGTGGCCGAAATCGCGCCGGGGGTGCACCTGGTGCTGTGCGGCATCGGCCCGCGCGCGGCGGGCAACGCCGCCCGCGTGCTGCTCGACAGCGGCGTGCGCGCGCTGGCGGTGCTGGGCGTGGCCGGTGGACTGGACCCGCGCTTCGGCTCCGGCGAGCTGCTGGTGCCGAACGAACTGGTCGACGACGCCGGCAGCCGCTTCGCGGCCGATCCGGCCTGGCGCGCGCGGCTGGTCGCGGTGCTCGCGGGGCGCTGCCGCGCCGAAACGCTGCTGACCGTGCGCGAGCCTCTGCTGACCCCGCGCGCCAAGGCCGAAGCGCGCCAGCGCCACGGCGCCAGCGCGGTGGACATGGAAGGCGCCGCGGTGGCGCAGATCGCCTGGCAGTACGAAGTGCCGTTCCTGATGGTGCGGGCGGTGGCCGACACCGCGCTGCACGTAATTCCGCCGGCGCTGGCCGGCACCGTCGACCGCTTCGGCCGGCCGCGCCCGCGCGCGCTGCTTGCCGCGATGGCGCGCCGGCCGGCGCTGCTGCTGTGCCTGCCGGGACTGGCGCGCTCGATGTCGCGCTCGATGGAGGCGCTGCGCCAGGTGGTGCGCCTGGCCGGCCCGGGGCTGGCCTGGGACCGGGCGGCATGAGCGCCGGCGCGCGGCCGCTGGCGCTGGTCACCGGCGCCACCGGCTTCGTCGGCTCGGCGGTGGCGCGCGTGCTGCTGGCCGAGGGCTTCGCAGTGCGCGCGCTGGCGCGCCGGGGCTCGGAGCGGCGCAACCTGGAAGGACTGGACCTGCAGGTGGCCGAGGGCGACCTGACCGACCCGGCCACGCTCGCGCCGGCCTGCGCCGGCTGCCAGGCGCTGTTCCACGTCGCCGCCGACTACCGCCTGTGGGCGCCCAGGCCGGACGAGGTGTACCGCGCCAACGTCGACGGCACGCGCGCGATCATCATGGCGGCGCAGCGCGCCGGCGTGCGCCGCATCGTCTACACCAGCAGCGTGGCTACCCTGGGCATCCCCAAGGACGGCAGCCCCGGCGACGAGGACACCCCGGTGGGCCTGGCCGACATGATCGGCCACTACAAGCGTTCCAAGTTCCTGGCCGAGGAGGCGGCGCGCGAGCTGGCGCAGGCCGGCGCACCGGTGGTGATCGTCAACCCGTCCACGCCGATCGGCCCGCGCGACCTCAAGCCCACGCCGACCGGCCGCGTGGTGCGCGATGCCGCCGCCGGGCGCATGCCGGCCTACGTCGACACCGGCCTGAACATCGCGCATGTCGACGACGTCGCCCGCGGCCACTGGCTGGCCTACGGCAAGGGCCGGATCGGGCAGCGCTACGTGCTCGGCGGCGAAGACCTGAGCCTGCGCCAGATCCTGGCCGTGGTGGCCGGCCTGGTCGGCCGCAAGCCGCCGCGCATCCGCCTGCCGCACGCCGCCGTGCTGCCGATCGCCTACGCTGCCGAAGCGGTCGCGCGGCTGACCGGGGTGGCGCCGGTGGCGACGGTGGAGGAAGTGCGCATGTCGAAAAAGCGCATGTTCTTTTCCAGCCGCAAGGCCGAGCGCGAGCTGGGCTACATCCACCGGCCGGCGCGGCAGGCGCTGGAAGACGCCGTCGCCTGGTACCGCCAGAACGGCTACCTCGACTGAAGCGGCGCCGCGGAATGAGCGCAGCCGCGCCGCGGCGCTGCCTGCTGGCGGCCGCAGTGATGATGTTGGCAGCCTGCGCCACGCCGCCGCCGCGGCCGGACCCCGGCGCCGTCGGCAACAGTACCACCCCGCCCGAGCGCATCTACGTGCTGCGGCGCGGCTGGCACACCGACGTGGTGCTGCAGGTAGCAGACCTGCGGCCGCCGCTGTCCGCGATCGCCGGCGACTTTCCCGGTGCGCGCTACCTGGTGTTCGGCTTCGGCGACCGCCATTACGTGCTGGCCACGCACAAGGACATGGGCGAGCTGCTGCTGGCGCCGCTGCCGGGCGCCGGGCTGGTGCTGGTGAGCGCGCTGCAGGGCACGCCCGAGGAAGTGTACGGCAGCGGCCACGTGGCGCCGGTCGACATCGCCCCGGAGCAGGCCGGCCGCATCGGCGATTTCATCTGGAGCTCGCTGCAGCACGATCCGGCCGGCACCACCCATCCGTATCTCGCCGGCCGCTACGCCGGCAACCTGTACTACGCCTCCACCGACCGCTACAGCGGCCTGTTCACCTGCAACACCTGGACCGCCCGCGCGCTCAAGGCCGGCGGTATCCACGTCAACAGCTTCGGCGTGCTGTTCGCCGGTCAGGTATGGGACCAGGTCGGCGCCGCGCGGCCTGCCCATCCGCCGCAGGCAGACCATTAGAATCGTCGCCGGAACCGGCGCGCCGGCAGTCGCGCAGCGCCGCTGCGCTCAGCGCGGCCGCGCGGCTCCATCACTTGATTCTGCGCGGGCGAGCGTCCTTGTTGCGAGGGACACCGCGAGCTAGCATTGATCCATAAGAAATCGACAAGTCCCGTGCGGCAAGACCGGCGGCGGGGCAGCGTGCGCGACATCCAGATAACTGCTGTCCGATCCGGGGAGAAGGCTCATGGCTGCGACGAAGCTCTTGCGAATGATTCCGGCGTTTGTCATCGCGGTGATGTCCTCGACTGTGCTGCAGCCGGCGTTGGCGGACGAATCCACACCGAGCGCAGCATCGGTCAAAGAGCTCATCGCGGTCATGCAGTCGCAAAAGCTGATCGACAGTGCATGGAATCAGCTGGATTCGGTGATGCAGGCGGGGATGCAGCAGGCGCTCGCAGGGCAGACGATTACCGTTCAGCAACAGGTCGTCATCAGTGAAATGCGCTCGAAGATGATCGCCATCTTCAAGGAGGACATGAAATGGGAAGTGTTGGAGCCGATATTCATCGACATCTATCAGAAGTCGTTCTCGCAACAGGAAATCGACGGAATGCTGGCATTCTATAAATCGGATACCGGCAAAGCGGTGATCGCGAAGATGCCGCTGGTGATGCAGAATTCGATGCAGGCGATGAAAGGCCGCATGGAGGTGATGGCGCCGAAGTTGCGGCAGTTGGAGCAGGACACGATCTTGCAGTTGAAGGCGATCCAAAAGAAACCGAATTGACGGAGTTGTGGTTCGCGCCGCGTAGTCAGCTTCGCAACGCTCGCGAACCACCCGGGCTTAGAGATCAATAATGGCTTAGCTCTTCGGCAAGAAACGCCGCACCAGCCGCGCCAGGCGCGGCACCGTCGCCGGCCGCAGCAGGCGCCGGTCGTAGCCCGCCATGCGCCGCTCGTTCTGCGCCAGGCACAGCTCGACCAGGGCGCGCGGCTTGAGCTCCGCGCCCACCGCACCGCTGCCGGTGACGGTGAAGTTGGCGTCGCGGGCGTTGCCCTGTCCGTCGATGCCCTTGGCGATGCCGAGGCGCTCCCACACCAGGAACAGCCACGCCGCCCAGGTCTTCAGCCAGAACAGCGGCCGCCGCCACGTCGGCAGGTTGGCACGGTACCAGGCCACCCAGTTGACGAAGAACAGGATGTGGCGCGCCTCTTCCTGGATCACCGGCTCGAAGGTCTCCACCAGCTCCGGCGGAAAATAGCCGGAGCGGCGCGCCGCCTCGAACAGGCCGAAGGCGAAGAAGCTGTCGATGCATTCGGAATAGCCGGTGACCAGCCAGGCCCATACCGGGTCGCGCGGCGGCGGGTAGGCCGGTTCCGGCGCCAGCGGGATGCCGTAGGCCTGCACCAGCTTGCTCAGCACCACCTTGTGCCGCGCCTCCTCGCCGGCGTCCATGTCCAGGGCCTGGCGCAACAGTGGGTCGGTGACGCGCGCGGCGAAGGTCTGCACGCGCACGGCGGCGCGCCCTTCGGTCTGCACCGCGATGTCCCAGATCGGCAGCGAGGTGACGCGGCGCAAGGCGTCCGCCGGCAGCTGCGGCCAGTCGATCACCGCAGGCTTGTAGGGGTTGTGTGTTTCCAGCAGCATGCGGCAGAACAGCCGCTTGTGCGCGTCCGATCCAATGCGTACCGGGCCAGGCTCGGTGCCTTGCCAGTGGCGCATGGCGAAATCGGCGCGGTCGATGTTGACGCCATCATCCATTGCCAGCTCCATTATTCGTGGATGGGGGCTACCGCACTGCCGGATATTTTAATTGCGGCTGGTGCCGGGTGCACCAGCCGGGACGGCCGCAGTCGATCGGGCGCGAACGCCGGTGACGCCGCCGCGGACGGCCGGCAGGGCCGGCGCGCCGCTCAGCCGCGGCTTTCGGTCGGCGCGGCGGCCTTGCGCAGCAGCGCCAGCTTCAGGCGGGTGCCTTCGACCCACTGCCAGCTCAGCAGCGCGGGCACGCCGAACAGCAGCTCGCGCATGCGCTTGGCCAGCGACAGCGAGATGGCGACGTCGTTGCCGATGCCGGCCATGCTGCCGAACACCACCAGGCCGGCTTCCTGCACGCCCAGTCCGGCCGGCACGAAGAAGGCGAGGTTGCGCAGCGCCTGGGTCAGGGCCTCGATGGCGATCGCCGCCTGCGCACTCACCGGGTTGCCCAGCAGGTACAGCGCCAGCCAGGTCTCGAACGCGCCGAGGACGAAGCCGGACAGCTGCCAGGCCAGCGCCGCCAGCAGGCGCCAGTGGCGCTGGTACAGCGCGCGGATCTCGGCGTCGAGGTTGCTGCCGCCGATCAGGGCGGCCAGCCGGCTGCGGCTGCCGAGCATCGCCTCGGCGAGCTTTTCCAGGCGCTCGAACACCGAGCCGTAGCGCAGCAGGGCGCCCAGCAGCACCGGCATCGGCAGGCTCAGCGCCAGCCCGGTGAGGATGCTCCAGCCCAGGTGCGAGGAGGCGGTGACCGCGATCAGCAGCACCAGCCCGAGCGCCGAGAAGATGTACTGGTTGATCACCGTCAGCAGCACCTCCACGATCACGCTGGCGGCGGTGGCCGCGCCGTCCAGGCCGCGCAGCTTGACCAGGCGGATGCCGACGATCTCGCCGCCCACGCCGACCGCCGGCAGCAGCCGGCTGACCGCCTCGCGCACGGTGGCCACCCAGAACAGGAACGGCAGGTTCGCGCGGCGCTGCGGGTCGCGCGGCGCCAGCAGCGTGCGCCAGCCGGCGGTGTCGAGCAGCAGCGGCAGGGCATGGAACGGCACCAGCAGCAGCAGCGCCCAGCCGGCGTTGCCCAGCAGCGCGGCGATGCCGCCCACGCCCTGGTGCAGCACCAGCGCGGTCATTACGGCCAGGCCGAGCAGCCCGGCGAGGTAAGGGAGCGCTTTCATGCCGCCAGCGCGCCGCCGGCGAAGTCGGCGAAGCCGCCGCGGCGCAGGTCCAGCCGCGCCACCGCCGCCCGCACGCGCGGCGACAGCAGCGCGGCCAGCTCGTCGGCGTGGCGGTAGCCCTGCATCGACGGTGCGATCGCCGCGCCGGAAACGGTGGCGGGATGCAGGTAGATCTCGGTGATGCCGCCGCCCAGGCAATCCAGCGCGCGCAGCAGCGTGGCCTCGTCCATGGCGCCGCTGCGCGCGATGCCGACGACGTGGTCGTTGTAGGCGATGCCGGCGCGGCGCAGGCGCCAGGCCAGCAGCCCGAGCCAGGGCCGCAGCAGCGCCGGCGCCTGCGCCTCCAGCGGCAGGCGCACCGCGCGCAGGCCGTAGCGGCGGCCGATCCGCAGGATCAGCGACAGCACCGTGGGGTGCAGGTGGAAATGCTTGTGCGCGTTGACGTGATCCAGCGCCAGCCCGGTGGCGGCGTAGGCTTCGAACTGCGCCTGGATTTCCGCGGCGAGCTGGCGCCGCACCTGCGGCAGGAAGAAGAAGCGGCAGCCGTCGAGCGCCATGGCGTCGCCGAAGCGGCCTTGCGCATCGACGAGCAGGGGGATCCGGCGCGGCGGCAGTACCGCCGGGCCGTCGGCCAGCACCAGGTGCAGGCCGACGCGCAGCTTGGGCAGGCGGCGTGCACGCGCCACCGCGTCGGCCGCCGCCGGCGCGCCGACCATCAGGCTGGCGGCGGTGAGCACGCCTTCGCGGCTGGCTTGTTCGACCGCTTCGTTGACCGCCGGGTGCAAGCCGAAATCGTCGGCGGTGACGATCAGGCCCCTCGGGCGGGAATCGGGAATCGGCAAACGGGAATCGCTAAAGCCGGGGCGCTAACGATCCCCGGCCTCGATCACGCCTCGTGTGCGCGCAGGAAGCGGAAGAACTCCACGCCTTCGCGCAGGCGGCGCTTCATCATTTCCCAGCTCGCCAGCATCTCGCGGACGATCTCCCAGATCTTGCTCGGGCGGAAGTAGAAGCGCTTGTAGAACTCTTCCATGGAATGGAAGATTTCTTCCTTGGACAGGTGCGGATAGCTGATCGCGGCGAGCTGCACGCCTTTCTCGTTGACCAGGTTGACCGCGTCGTTTTCCTTGAGCCAGCCGTTCTCCACCGCCTGCTTGTACAGCGTGGTGCCGGGGTAGGGCGCCGCCAGCGACACCTGGATGGTGTGCGGGTTGATGTCCTTGGCGAACTGGATGGTCTTCTGGATCGTCTCCTTCGTCTCGCCGGGCAGGCCGAGGATGAAGGTGCCGTGGATCATGATGCCGAGCTTGCGGCAGTCCTGCGTGAAGCGCCGCGCGATGTCGGTGCGCAGGCCCTTCTTGATGTTGTGCAGGATCTGGTCGTCGCCGGACTCGTAGCCCACCAGCAGCAGGCGCAGGCCGTTGTCCTTCATGATCTTGAGGGACTCGTAGGGCACGTTGGCCTTGGCGTTGCAGGACCAGGTCATGCCGAGCTTGCCCAGGCCGCGGGCGATCTCGTGCACGCGCTCCATGTTGGAGCTGTCGGTGAAGGTGTCGTCGTCGAACATGATCTCCCGCACCTCGGGCATGTTCTCCTTGATCCACTTCACCTCGTCGATGACGTTCTGCGCCGAGCGCACGCGGTAGCGGTGGCCGCCCACCGTCTGCGGCCACAGGCAGAAGGTGCACTTGGAGCGGCAGCCGCGGCCGGTGTAGAAGCTCACGTACGGGTGCTTCAGGTAGCCGATGAAGTAGTTCTCGATCTTCAGGTCGCGCTTGTACACCGGCGACACGAACGGCAGCGCGTCCATGTCCTCGATGGTGGGCCGCGGCGCGTTGTGCTTGACCGTGCCGTCCGGCAGCTTGTAGCTCAGGCCCAGGATCTCGGCGTAGGGCCGCCCCTCGGCGACTTCCTTGCAGGTGTAGTCGAATTCCTCGCGCGCGACGAAGTCGATGGCCGGGCTCGCCTTGAGCGAGCCGGTCGGGTCCACCGCCACCTTGGCGCCGACCAGGCCGATGACGATGCCGGGCTTGCGCTGCTTGAGCAGCTCGCCGAACTTGGCATCCGTCGGGAACGAAGGCGTGCTGGTGTGCATGATCACCAGGTCGTAGCCTTCGGCGATCTTCAGCGTTTCCTCCACGCCGATCTCGTCGGCGGGCGCGTCCAGGACGCGGCTATCGGGCACCATGGCCGCCGGCTGCGCCAGCCAGGTCGGGAACCAGAACGACTTGATTTCGCGCTTGGCCTGGTACCGGCTGCCGGCGCCGCCGTCGAATCCGTCAAAAGAAGGGGCCTGCAAAAACAAAGTCTTCATAAGGATGTTCAAAGGTTCCGTCTAATGCCAAAAGGGTGTTGCACCGCTGCCGCGCGTCAAGGTCCGGGCCGCGGCTCAGGCCGCGCGGCACCGGCGGCGTCCAGGGTCTGGCCGCGCCAGCGCACCTGCCAGCCCGCCAGTGCGGCGGCCCACTCGGCGAACAGGAGAAAATCCCTGGGTATGGTCAAGGCCAGACCGCCGGGCAAACAGCTCTCCGAATTTGCTTTTCGCTGCGCATAATGTAGCACAAGCCGGGCGGCGGCTCCGGCTGCGGCCAGCGCCGCGCAGAGCTCGGAGCGGGCCAGCAGCAGGCCGGCGGCCAGCACCGGGAAGGTGAACGCGGGAAACGTCAGCGCAAAGCCGATCGTCTCGATCGAGCGGATCGTGCGCAGCCAGCGCAGCTCGTGCGCCCACAGCTCGGCGAGGCTGGCTTCGACCACGTCGGTGCGCACCGTCACCTCCGACAGCACGGTGCGCAGGCCCAGGCGCCGGGTCAACTCGCCGAGCCAGAAGTCGTCGGCCAGCAGGTCGCGCAAGGCTTCCAGGCCGCCGGCCGCGGCCAGCGTGTCGCGGCGCACGGCGATGGTGGAACCGAAGGCGAAGCGGCGCGAGCCGAGCAGGTGGGCCAGCCGCACCGAGGGCGCAAACCAGTCGTCGATGAACTGCGCGCCCAGCCGCGACCAGAATCCGCCCACCGGGCGGCCGAAATACAGGCAGGTGACGATGCCCACGCCGGGGTCCGCCAGCGGCGCGGCGACGCGCGCCAGGTAGTCCGGCGGCACCTCGATGTCGCTGTCGGACAGCACCAGGCGGTCATGCCGCGCGTGCGGGAACATGTTGAGCAGGTTGCCCACCTTGAGGTTCCTGCCGTGGCTGCGTGGATCCGCCACCAGGCCGATGTCGCGGCGCGGAAACTCCGCCTGCAGCCGCCGCACCACGGCGACCGCCGGATCCTGCGCGTCGCGCACGCCGAACAGCAGTTGGTAATCAACTCCCTGCTGCAGGCAGAAGCTGCGCAGGTTTTCGTACAGGCGCGGCTCGGCGCCGCACAGCGGCTTGAGCACGGTGACAGCGGCGCTGTCGCCGGGCGGCGCGGCGGCAGGGCGCGCGGCGCGCAGCACCGCAAGCAGTGCCAGCAGGGCATAGACGGCGGCGGAGGCGGTGAGGCCGGTCCCGATCAGCGTCGGGAGGTCAGGGCTCATGGGAACTGGGGCGCCGTCACGCGTGGTATTTTAGCCGATCATCCAACCGCCGGCCCGGTCCCGCTTGCCCAGGCACGCCTCCGCCGTCCCGCAACCGCGAAAGCAGGCCTTGCGCAGCAGCACCGTGCGGGCACCGCGGCGGGTCTCGTGCCGCCTGGCGGCTGGCCTGTTCGCCGCGCTGACCCTGGCCAGCATCATGCAAGCGACTCGTGCCCATGCGGATGCGCCCGCCGTTGCGGACCCGGCCGATGCCATCGTCGGCGACTGGCTGGTGGACTCGCGCGACGCGGTGGTGCATGTCGAAAGGGTCGGCTCCGAGTACCAGGGCAGCCTGGCCTGGCTCAAGCAGTCGACCTACGGGCCGGAAGACGGCCCCGAGCTGAACGGCAAGCCGGTGACCGACAGCGAAAATCCGGACGAGTCGCTGCGCGCGCGGCCGCTGCTCGGCCTGCGCCTGCTGTGGGGCCTGCACTACGCGGCCGACAAGCATTCCTGGGAGGACGGCCGCGTATACAACACCGACAACGGCCAGACTTACCACTGCCGCGTCTGGGTGGACGGCGCCGGCCGCCTCAAGCTGCGCGGCTACGTCGGCTTCGCGCTGCTCGGCGGCACCACCACCTGGACGCGCACCCAGGTGCCGCCGCAGGCGGTCGAAGAGCCTCCGGCGCGGTCGAAGTGAAGGCCGCGCCGACACGCGGAATTGTAGGACAATCGAGCGGATCGGCCCGGGATGCGCAACGGGTGCGCAATTGCTAAAATGCGCGCTTGTGCTCTATACGGCAGCGGCTTCCAGGCCCCTCAAGTTCGTGAAAGCAGCCGCCTCACTTGTGACTGAATGAATTCACGCCCGCGTCGCGAGCTACCGGAGCAACTTTTCGCCGCCGCCCAAGCCCAGCCCAACATCGCCTTGGTGAAGTATTGGGGCAAGCGCGATGCTGCGTTCAACCTGCCGGTGGTCGGCTCGATCTCGATTACGCTCGATTCCCTGTGGACCCGCACCGCGGTGCGCTTCGACGCGGGGCTTGCGCAAGATCGGTTCGAACTCAACGGCAAGGCCGACGCCGAGGAGGCGCGCCGCGTCGGCGCCTGCCTGGACCTGCTGCGCCAGCGCGCCGGGGTGAGCTGGCGCGCCAGCGTATCCAGCCGCAACAACTTCCCCACCGCCGCCGGGCTGGCCTCGTCGGCATCCGGCTTCGCCGCCCTGGTCACGGCCGGCGCGCAGGCGCTCGGCCTGCGCATCGACGACACCGAAAAATCCGCCCTGGCGCGCCGTTGCTCCGGCTCGGCGGCCCGCTCGATCTTCGGCGGCTACGTCGAGTGGGCGCGCGGCGAACGCGCCGACGGCGCCGACTCGGTGGCGCGCGAACTGCTGCCGGCCGCGGCCTGGCCGCTGCGGGTGGCGGTGGCCATCACGTCCACCGCGGCCAAGGAAGTCGGTTCCGGCCCCGGCATGCGGCGCACCGCCGAAACCTCGCCGTTCCAGCAGGCCTGGGTCGACACCCAGGAAAGCGACCTCGCCGCCGCGCGCGCGGCGATCACGGCACGCGACTTCGCCGCGCTGGCGGAAATTTCCGAGCACAGCTGCCTGAAAATGCACGCCCTGGCGCTGGCGGCGAGGCCCGGCCTGATCTACTGGAACGGCGCCACGGTCGAGGGCATGCGCCGGGTGCGCGCGCTGCGTGCGCAGGGCGTGCCGGTGTTCTTCACGGTCGACGCCGGCCCGCAGGTCAAGGCAGTGTGCGAACCGCAGGCGCTGCCGCGGGTCGCCGCCGCCCTGCGCGAGGTGCCGGGCGTGCTCGAAGTGGTCGACACCGGGCTGGGCGAGGGCGCCCGCGCGATTCCGGCGGAGGCCCTGGCGGCATGATGGAAGTCCAGGCCAGCGCCCCCGGCAAGCTGGTGCTGCTGGGCGACTACGCGGTGCTGGAAGGCGCGCCTGCGCTGGTGATGGCGGTGAACCGCCACGCCCGCGTGCGCATCGCCCCGCTGGCCGGGGGCATGTGCGAAGTGACGGCGCCGGACCTCGGCCTGGGACCGGTGCGGATGCAGCTGGGCGAGGACGGCGCGGTGACCTGGCAGGCCGCCGCCGCGGACGCCGAGCGCCTGCGCCTGGTCGAGCAGACCCTCCGCGGGCTGGCGCAGGACGGTCTGCTGCCGGCGCGCGGCCGCGGCTTTGCCCTGCACCTGGACACGTCCGGCTTCTTCGACCAGGTCGGCGGCGGCCGCGAAAAGCTCGGCCTGGGTTCCAGTGCGGCGCTGACGGTGGCGCTGGCTTCGGCGATGGCGGTGTTCGCCGGCCGTGGCGCGGCCACCGCCAACCGCCGGGTCTGGCTCGAGCGCCTGCTGCAGCTGCACCGCGATTTCCAGGGCGGGCAGGGCAGCGGCGTCGACGTGGCGGCGAGCCTGGTCGGCGGCCTGATCTCCTACCGCCTGGAAGCGGGCGGGCATCCGCGCTTCGATCCGCTGGCCTGGCCGGCCGGCGTGCATCCGCTGTTCGTCTGGACCGGCACGTCGGCTTCCACCGCCGGCTTCCTCGGCCGCCTGGCGCAATGGCGCAAGACCCACGCGAGCCAGTACGACGGCCACATGCGCGAGCTCGGCGCGATCGCCACGGCGGCGATCGAGGCCGCGCGCGGCGGCCGCGCCGGCGAGTTCGTCGAAGGCGCGGCGCGCTACGCCGACGCCCTGGCCCTGTTCGGCGCCGCCTGCGGGCTGGAGATCTTTTCGGCGCCGCACCGGCAGCTGGCCGCGCTGGCGCGCGAATGCGGCACCGGTTACAAGCCCTGCGGCGCCGGCGGCGGCGATTTCGGCGTGGTGTTCGCGCAGGAACCCGCGGCCCTGGCGCGCGCTCAAAGCCGCATCGCGCAGGCCGGTTTCCGCTGCGTGCCGCTGGCCGTGGATGACTACGGCCTGAGCCTGGAGTACAAGAGTTTTTGAGCCGCCGGCGGTTGGCGCCGGCGGTGCCCGAATCGGTAGCGAGCGTCAGAAGCGTTTGAGCGGTGCCCTTTCGATCAGTCGAGGATGCGATACATGTCAGCTGAAAAATTGCCGCAGGATGCCCAGGACAAGGCGCGCTTTCCGGAGTTCTACAAGCTGTCGGTGGCGGACCGCGTGCGGGTGATCCACGAGCGCGGCTGGCTGTCCGGCGAGGATTACCAGGCCCTGATCTCCGGCGACCACACGCTGAAGATCAACAAGGCCGACAAGATGATCGAGAACGTCGTCGGCGTGATGGGCCTGCCGGTCGGCCTGGGCCTGAACTTCCTGATCAACGGCCGCGACTACGTGGTGCCGCTGGTGGTGGAGGAGCCCTCGATCGTGGCGGCCTTGTCCTCGGCGGCCAAGGTGGTGCGCGGCGCCGGCGGCTTCGCCACCGAAAGCACCGAGCCGGTGCTGATCGGCCAGGTGCAGGTGGTGGACGTGCCGCACGTGGCCAAGGCGCAGGCGGCGCTGCTGCAGCGCAAGGGCGAGATCCTCAACCTCGCCAACAGCCTGCACCCGCAGATGGTGGCGCGCGGCGGCGGCGCCAAGGACCTGGAAGTGCACCTGCATGCGCGGCCGGAAGGTGGCGACATGGTGGTGGTGCACCTGCTGGTGGACACCCGCGACGCGATGGGCGCCAACCTGGTCAACACCATGTGCGAGGGCGTGGCCTCGCTGGTGGAGTCGATCACCGACGGCCGCGTGTTCCTGCGCATCCTGTCCAACCTCACGGACCGCTCGATGGTGCGCGCGCGCTGCGTGATCCCGTTCGAGAAGCTGGCCGGCAAGGGCTACACCGGCGAGGAGGTGCGCGACGGCGTGATCCTGGCCAACGAGTTCGCCAGCATCGACCCGTACCGCGCCACTACCCACAACAAGGGCGTGATGAACGGCGTCGACGCGGTGGCGCTGGCCACCGGCAACGACTGGCGCGCCATCGAGGCGGCCGCCCATGCCTACGCCGCGCGCGGCGGCCGCTACACCTCGCTGACGCGCTGGTACAAGGGTCCGAACGGCGAGCTGGTCGGCGAGATCGAGGTGCCGCTCAAGGTCGGCACCGTCGGCGGCCCGCTGCAGTCCAATCCCACGGTGGCGCTGAACCTGCGCCTGCTGGGGGTGAAGTCGGCGCGCGAGCTGGCCGAGGTGATGGGCGCGGTCGGCCTGGCGCAGAACTTCTCGGCGCTGCGCGCACTGACCACCGAAGGCATCCAGCAGGGCCACATGACCCTGCACGCGCGCAGCGTGGCGATCGCCGCCGGCGCCACGCCGGAGATCTTCGACACCGTGGTCGACCGCCTGGTCGAAAGCGGCGAGATCAAGATCTGGAAGGCGCAGGAAATCGTCGTGCAGGTGCGCAAGGAGGCGCGCGGCGCGGCCGAGTCGGTGATCCCCGAGCAGCATGCCTGCGGCCATGGCAAGATCATCCTGCTGGGCGAGCACGCGGTGGTGTACGGCAGCCACGCCATCGCCGCGCCGGTGCCGCTGGCGGTGCGCGCGGCGGTGCAGGACACGCAGTCCGGCGGGGTGGACATGATCATCCCGCGCTGGGGCGTGGAATACCGGCTGCACCGCGACCCGGCGCACCGCGACTCGTTCCAGCGCTCGCTCGGCATCATCTTCGACACCCTGGGCCTGACCGACCGCTCGGTGCGCATCGAGGTGTTCCCGGCGGTGCCCCGCGCCCGCGGCCTGGGCGGCTCGGCGGCGATGGCGGTGGCGATCATCCGCGCGCTGGACCAGCACTTCAAGCTCGGCCTGAGCGACGAGGAAGTCAACGCGCTGGCCTACAAGTGCGAGCAGGTGGCGCACGGCACGCCGTCGGGCATCGACAACACCGTGGCGACCTACGGCAAGTTCCTGCTGTACAAGCGCGATCCTTCCGGCGCGACGCCGCCGATGTTCCGCGAGATGGCGGTGCCCAAGCCGATTCCGATCGTCATCGGCATCAGCAGCAAGGAAAGCCTCACCGCCAAGACGGTAGGCGGCGTGCGCACCGCCTGGCAGCGCAACCCGGAGCTGTACGAGCGCATCTTCCGCGAAATCGACCAGCTCACCCTGCAGGGTGTCGAGGCGATACAAAAAAACGACTTGCAGCGCCTCGGCGAGCTGATGAACGTATGTCACGGCTTGCTCAACGCCCTGGGCGTGTCGAGCTGGGAAATCGAGGAGCTGGTGCAGATCTCGCGCGAGCACGGCGCCCTCGGCGCCAAGCTCACCGGCGGCGGCGGCGGCGGCTCGATCATCGCGCTGTGCCCGGAGCGTCCGGACAAGGTGATCGCGGCGCTGCGCGACGCCGGCTACCAGGCGATGGAGGTGAACATTGGATAGCTCTGCGCTGTACAGCCGGGAGCGCGTCGTCTCCTTCGACGACGAGCCCCTGGTGCTGGTGGACGGCCAGGACCGCGAGGTCGGCTTCCTCGACAAGGCCGCGGCGCATCGCGGCGAGGGGCAGCTGCACCGGGCGTTCTCGCTGTTCATCTTCAACTCGGCCGGAGAACTGCTGCTGCAGCAGCGCGCCACCGGCAAGCGGCTGTGGCCGGGTTACTGGTCGAACACCTGCTGCAGCCACCCGCGCCGCGGCGAAACCGTGGACCAGGCCATCCACCGGCGCCTGGAGGAAGAGCTCGGCCTGAAGTGCCCGCTGCAGTTCCTGTTCAAGTTCGAATACCACGCGCAGTTCGACGCCGACGGCGCCGAGCACGAGCTGTGCTGGGTCTACGCCGGGCATTGCGACCGCGCGCCGCGCACCAACTTCAACGAGATCGCCGCGGTGCGCTATGTCGCGCCCGCTGCGCTCGACGCCGAAATCGCCGCGCGCCCCGAGACTTTCACGCCCTGGTTCAAGCTGGAATGGGCACGGATCCGTAGCCAGCACGCGCGGCTGTGCGGTGCAGCAAACGCGCCGGGATTGTGAGAGAATTCGCGATTGCCGAACATGCTGCCTGCATTGCGGCAGTGCCGTCGATCCGGCGCACGTCGTCGCTCTGCCGAACTTTGTTGCCGTTGGCTTGAATAATCTGGAGATCTCATGGGAATCCCGCTGATGCAGCAGGCGAAAGTCGCCAAGTACATCCTGGGCAAGAAGCTCAGCGGCGACAAGCGTTACCCCCTGGCGATGATGCTGGAGCCCCTGTTCCAGTGCAACTTGGCCTGCGCCGGCTGCGGCAAGATCGACTACCCGAAGGAAATCCTGCAGAAGCGCATGAGCGTGGAGGACGCGTTGCGCGCGGTCGACGAGTGCGACGCGCCGGTGGTGTCGATCCCCGGCGGCGAGCCGCTGATCCACAAGGAGCTGCCGCAGATCGTCGAAGGCATCATCGCGCGCAAGAAATTCGTCTACCTGTGCACCAACGCGATCCTGCTGCCCAAGCACATCGACGAGTACAAGCCTTCGCCGTACTTCACCTGGTCCATCCACCTGGACGGCCTGGAGAAGCGCCACGACGAGTCGGTGTGCATGGAAGGCGTGTTCGAAAAGGCGATCGCCGCGATCAAGCTGGCGCGCTCGCGCAACTACCGCGTCACCATCAACTGCACCCTGTTCACCGGCGAGAAGCCCGACGAGATCGCGGATTTCTTCGACTACGCCATGACCCTGGGCATCGAGGGCATCACCGTCTCCCCCGGCTACAGCTACCAGCATGCGCCGCGCCAGGACGTGTTCCTGGGGCGCGC
This sequence comes from Nevskia sp., assembly GCA_016779605.1. Lineage (GTDB taxonomy): Bacteria > Pseudomonadota > Gammaproteobacteria > Nevskiales > Nevskiaceae > Nevskia. Next base: position 40,951 of record JADHNH010000020.1, read on the forward strand.
GCAGAGCAAGCGCCTGTTCCGCGACGTGTTCCGCCTGGGCAAGAAGCGCAAGAGTAACTGGGTGTTCAACCAGTCGTCGATGTTCCTGGACTTCATCGCCGGCAACCAGACCTACCAGTGCACGCCCTGGTCCAACCCCACCTACAACATCTTCGGCTGGCAGAAGCCCTGCTACCTGCTGGTGGACGAAGGCTACGCGCCGACCTACAAGGCGCTGATCGAAGAGACGCCGTGGGACAAGTACGGCGTGGGCGTCAATCCCAAGTGCGACAACTGCATGGCGCACTGCGGCTTCGAAGGCACCGCCGTCAACGACACCTTCGCCAACCCGTTGAAGGCGGCGAAGGTCGCGCTGTTCGGCCCGCGCACCGAAGGCCCGCTGGCGCCGGACCTGCCGGTGAAGTACGTCAATCGCGGCGACGCGGGCGCGGTGCACATCCCGGTCAGCAGCATCCAGCGTCCCGGCGCGGCTTCCGGCGGCTGATCGCCGCCGGGCCGGGCGCTCCACCCGAAGCTTCTCCAGCCGGTGCCGCAGCACGCCCTCCTGCTGTGGGCGGCCGTGCCCGCCGCGGCGATGTGGTGCGGGCTGCTGCTGGCGCCGTGGCGGCCGTGGAGCACGCGCGAGCGCATCGAGCCTGAGCCGGG
>JADHNH010000146.1 GCA_016779605.1 Nevskia sp.
AGCATGACGGCTGCCGACAACAGGCCGTGGTGCGCCGGCCCGATCAGGCGGCGCAGGCGTGTGGGGATGGAAACCGGATTTACGGAAAAGCGGAAATCAGGGGCATGTGTCTGCGTCATGACAGTTCTCCAGGGTGGTTAGGGGACGAGGAAGACAGCGGCAGTTCGGGAGGCGACGGCTCCAGCGCATCCGCCAGGCGATAGCCGCCGCGGTCGAAGCCGACGACGCGGGCGATGCTCTCGATGCGACGCCGCTGGCCGCGGCCAGCGATGTGGATGACGACGTTGACGGCCTCGGCGACGAGCGCACGCGGCGGGTTCACGGCCACTTCGAGAATCAGTTGCTCCAGGCGCAGCAGTGCGCCGAGCGCGGAACCGGCGTGGATCGTGGCGATGCCGCCGGGATGGCCGGTGCCCCACACCTTGATGAGATCCAGCGCCTCGCCGCCGCGCACTTCGCCGACGATCACGCGGTCGGGGCGCAGGCGCATCGTGGCGCGCACCAGCTCGGTCATCGACACGACGCCGGCGCGCGTGCGCAGCGGTACGTGGTCGCGCGCCGCGCATTGCAGCTCCACCGTGTCTTCGAGTACCAGCACGCGGTCGCCGGTGGCTGCAATCTCCGCGAGCAAGGCATTGGCGAGCGTGGTCTTGCCGGTACTGGTGCCGCCGGCGATGAGGATGTTCTGCCGATCGCGTACAGCGACGCGCAGGAACGCGGCCTGTTCGACGGTCATCATCCCGTCGGTGATGTAGCGATCCAGCGGAATCACGCCGACCGCACGCTTGCGCAGCGCGAAGGCCGGACCCGGCGCGGCCGGCGGCAGGATGCCCTCGAAGCGCTCGCCGGTTTCCGGCAGCTCGGCCGTCAACAGTGGCTGGCCGCGATGCACTTCTGCGCCGACGTGCGCCGCGACCAGGCGGATGATGCGTTCGCCGTCTTCCTCGGACAGCTCCGCGCCCATCGGTGCGCGGCCCGACGATAGGCGATCCACCCATAGTGTGCGGTCGGGGTTGAGCATGATTTCCACCACGTCCGGGTCTTCGAGCGCGGCGGCGATCAGCGGTCCCATCGCCGTGCGCAACATGCGGATGCGCCGGTCGAGCGACGTGGTGGCGAAGGACTGCGGTTGCGCGCTCATGAGGAACGCTCCTGCGCTTCGGCCAATGCCGCCGCGTCATCCAGTCGTGCGGTGTCGGGGTTCAGTTCCTCCACCACGTCGCGCACCAAGCTGCGTCCGCGCATCAGGTGGCGGCCGAGCTGTTCGACGAACTGCTGGAAGCGAGCTTTGCCCTGCGCGCGGGCGGCCTCCTGGTGGGCTTCGGGAACCGGCGTGCTCACCGTCAGGAAGTAGCGGACGAACAGCGCCAGCGTTTCGATCTCGATGTTTTGGTCGCGCTCCAGCTTCTCGAACTGGCGGGTCAGCCGGTCGAGCCGCTTGGCGATGGCGGCCTCGCGCTGGTCGCCCGCGTCGGGCGAGAGCCAGGACGCGAGTGCCGCCGCGACGATGGAGGACTTGGACACGCCCTTCTTCGCGGCCAACTCATCGAGCCGCTTGGCGTGCTCGTGCGGAATGAACAGGTTGAGTCGGTACTGGCTCATAGCTCGATCCCGTCGTGTTGGTCGAGGGACGCCAGCCGGGCTGTGCGCTGCATGGCCGGATCGAGTTGGCGGGGAAGCGGCAACGGAAGATCGTCGTCATCGAGCAGCGCCAGATCGTTGTCCGCCGGCTGTTCTTCGGGGCTGTAGGCGGCGGCTTCGGACAGCTCCGGCTGCCGGCGCGGGCCGCCGTCATCGGAAGTGCCGATGTCGTCGTCCAGCAGGCTCGCAGCGGCGGGCGCAGCAGGAACAGCGGGGACCGCCAGTGCGCTCCAGTCGTCGGGCCGTATGGGCGGTGCGTCGGCATAGCTCCCGGCAGCGAGCGTGGGCGGACGCAACACGCGGCGCCTGAAATTCGCGTCGGCGTAGTAGCGCAGCTTCTTGGCCCTGATCGGCGCGACGCTGGAAACCATCACCACGGCGTCGTCCGGTGGTAGCTGCATCACTTCACCGGGCGTCAAGAGGGGGCGTGCCGTTTCCTGGCGAGACACCATCAGGTGTCCGAGCCACGGCGCGAGCCGGTGGCCGGCGTAGTTGCGCTGCGCGCGCAGTTCGGTTGCGGTGCCGAGCGTTTCGGAGATGCGCTTGGCGGTACGTTCGTCGTTGGTGGCGAACGTCACGCGCACATGGCAGTTGTCGAGGATGGAATGGTTCTGGCCGTAGGCTTTGTCGATCTGGTTGAGCGACTGCGCGATGAGGAAGCTGCGGATGCCGTAGCCGGCCATGAACGCCAGCGCCGTCTCGAAGAAGTCAAGCCGGCCCAGCGCTGGGAACTCGTCGAGCATCAGCAGCAGCTTGTGACGGCGCGTGATGCCGTCGCTGCCGTCGAGCGATTCGGTGAGGCGTCGGCCGATCTGGTTGAGGATCAGGCGCACCAGCGGCTTCGTGCGGCTGATGTCCGAAGGCGGCACGACCAGGTACAGCGAGACGGGGTGTTCGGATGCGATGAGGTCGGCGATGCGCCAGTCGCAGCGCGAGGTGACTTCGGCCACCGTGGGGTCGCGGTACAGGCCGAGGAACGACATGGCCGTGGACAGCACGCCTGACCGCTCGTTGTCTGACTTGTTCAACACCTCGCGCGCCGCGGACGCGACGACGGGATGCGGCACGTCGCCGAGATGCCGCGTCGTCATCATCCGGTGCAGCGTCAGCTCGAACGGGCACGCGGGATCGGAGAGGAAATTGGCGACACCGCGCAGCGTCTTGTCTTCGCCCGCATACAGCACGTGCAAGATGGCGCCGACCAGCAGCGCGTGCGAAGTCTTCTCCCAATGATTGCGGCGTTCGAGCGCGCCTTCGGGATCGACCAGGATGTCCGCGATGTTCTGTACGTCGCGCACTTCATGCGCGCCACGCCGGACCTCCAGCAGCGGGTTGTACGCGGCCGACTTCGGATCGGTCGGGTTGAACAGCAGGCAGTGCGAGAAGCGCGAACGCCAGCCGGCCGTGATCTGCCAGTTCTCGCCCTTGATGTCGTGGATGACGGCGGACGCCGGCCAGCTCAACAGCGTGGGCACCACCAGGCCGACGCCTTTGCCGGAGCGCGTCGGCGCGAAGGTCAGGACGTGTTCCGGGCCTTCGTGCCGCAGGTATTGGCCGCGATGCAGGCCGAGGAACACGCCGACGGGCTTGTCGAGACCGGCCTTGCGAATGTCGGCAGCTTCGGCCCAGCGTGCCGAGCCGTAGGTCGTGACCAGCTTCGACTGCCGCGAGCGCCATACCGACATGGCGATGGCGACCAGCACCGCGACCAGGCCACTGCCGCCCGCAATGGCGCCGCCCTTGTCGAAGATGCGCGGGGCATAGCCGTCGTAGAGGAACCACCACTCGAACAGCCGCCAAGGGTGGTACACCGGCGTGTGAAGGAAGTCGAACCAGGGCGAGCCAAGGCGTACTTGGTAGCCAAGGGCGGCTGCTGTCCATTGTGTGGCGGCCCACACGCCGGCAAACACGATGCCGAATACCACGGCAATCTGTCCGAACAGCACGCCTTGACCTTGCATCTCGGCCTCCGATTTCTCCTGTGCAACACGCGGCACAAGGGCGTGCCGCACACGCGAGGATCGGAGTCAGGTCGAGGGCCGGTCAAAGACCGTTATCGGAAGAAATATCGAGGAAAAAGCAAGATTTCGCGCAGGGGCGGACCAACGAGAAACGCCGCAAGCGAGGGCGCATTGCGGCGTATGGAGTTAGGAAATGGAAGTTTCGTGCGAATCGGCAACAATCAGAACTTCGGCGCTTCCTTGGGCGGGTTATAGGGGGTCTTGCCGTCGCCGAAGAAGCGCCGATTCGTCGCCTGGGCTACGCGGTTGCACAGTTCGTCGCCCAGCTTGGCACGGTCAGTTTTGCACTGCTCGCGCAGCGCCTTCAACCGCTCGGGGTTGGCAGCGAGAGATTCCACCGTTTCGGTTGACGAGGACGTAGGCGCCGTTCCGGTCTGCTCTGTTTTTCCACAGGCGACCAATGTCGCAGCAACTGCGAGTGGCACAAGAATCTTCATGGATCGGTCTCCTCTAGTGCATCGGGGCGCGGCAGTACGACGGGCGGCCCGATGGTTCTGGCTCTCTCGATAAAGCGCGCCAACGTCTCCGAAGGCTCACTGTCCGGACGAAGTAGATAGGTGGTGAGCATAGTCGTTCGCCCAGCCAGCGGGCGTGCCACGACGCCCGGTTCGCGGCTGGCTGAGATCTGCGAACCGCCGGCCAGGCCCAACGCGTAGCCCGCCGCCACGAGGGCCATCATGAGATCGATGGATGCCACTCGTTCGGCGATCAACGGCTCTTGATCGACCCGTCGCAGCACGCGCTCGATCTGCTTCGCATAGCCTTCGCAAGCATGAGGGTCGCCAAGCACCAGGGGATAGCGCAGCACCTCATCGAGTGGAATGCGTTTGAATGTCAGCAGTGGATGCCGCGCTGGCACGGCCACCATCAACGGGTCGTTCCAAATGGCTTCAGCAATGAAGCCATCGGAGACCTCGTCCGACCGAGCAAACCCTACGTCGTACAGGTCGTCGTGAAGACCTTTGAGTTGCTGCGCCAGCGGAACCTCGGACAGACGTATCTCGATTTCGGGTTCCTCTTGGCGGCACAACGCCAAGAAGGTCGAAAAGCGCGACGGCGGGATGCCGTCCGACAACGCGACCCGCAACTGGCTGTGAAAGCCGTTGACGGCAGCCTTCGCACTGTCGCGCGCCTGCTCCAAGGCAGTGAAGACACGCGGGACGTGCTCCAGAAATAGTTTGCCTGCGCGAGTCAGGCGAGTGCTGCGGGTAGTGCGCGCGAAAAGCTGGGTGCCCAAGTCCTCTTCCAGCTCCTTTATGGCACGCGATAAAGGCGATTGCTCGATATGCAGCCGCTCCGCCGCGCGCGCGAAGTGAAGCTCCTCTGCTACTGCCAGGAAACAACGCAGATGACGAAGCTCCACTAGCTTATCTCCTATGGGCTTTTCTACCCAGCTACGTTTCAACCGACTACAGTTGCTGACGTGCTCTTAGCCTCCGCAATGAAGGTGTTGAAAACCTCATGGCGCGGCAGGGTCCAGAATCCCGAGCCACGCGACGCACGCCAGGACCACCACCGCCAAGGCGATCTCGGCGAACAGGCTGCGGCGTAAGATCTCGACAGCCTCGGCGTGCTCCCCACCAGTCGCCAATGCCGCTTCCAGGCGCGGACTCAGCCGATAACGGTTTGCGGCTGCCAGCACGAGCATTCCCGCTAACAACGCGAGTTTCCCCAACAGCAATCGGCCGTAGAACGTCGTGACGATGGGGGAAAGCGAAGGACCCGCGATCAGCACGTAGTTGACGGCACCGCTAAGCGTCAGCGTTGCGACGATCACAGTTCCGATTCGAGCAAATCCGTTCGATGTTCTGCTCAGGATTTCGATCGAACTGCGAGTGTCGTCCGGCTTGATAGCAGAAAGCATCAAGAAAGCGAGCAACGCCCCGGACCAAGTACCGGCCGCCCATAAATGAGCGATGTCCGCTGTGAGATGCATGTAGCCGCGCACACCGTCGTCCATCGCCCCGTGTCCCGACCACGCGAGCGTGGCGAGAGCTATACCGCTTGCAGTGGTTAGTCCGACGAAGCGGGAAGTCATGTTCCGCTTCGTCGTAGCAAGCACGACGCAAGCCGCCAAGGCAAATATGCGCACTATCCAAGCGACACCCATGTGGGTACCCGTCAGCATCATGCTGAAGATGTCGCTCGACAATTCACCATAGCTCTGCGCGCCAGACATGGTCTTGGCCAGAACGGCCATGCTCAATAGCGACAACACGATGCTGATGGCGGCCGCGCACCCGATCACGGCTCGAAAGCGGCGCGCGATCGGTGAAGATCGCTCGCTTCCGTGCAAGGCGTAGACGCCGAACGCGGCGACGCCGAACGGCGTCGCCATGTTCGCATAGAGCGCGAAGCGCAATGCGATATTCAGCCAGTCATCGACCACCGGTTCATTTCACCTGGAAAGTGAAGTTGCCGGTGATCGTATGAGTGTCCGACGAGACGGCGCGCCACTCCACGCGATAGGCACCTGGCTGCAACGGTTGCGCCGGCGTGATGACCATGGTCTTTCCATCGCTGGCGCCCGACACGTTCACACTGACCTTCATGGGTCCGTGATCGGCCATGCCAGGCATGCTTGTCATGACGAGACTCGCGGCAGAGAGCTTCGTAACGAGAGTTTCGGAGAACTTCAGCTCAATGTTCGACGGCGCGGCAACTTCGGACTTGTCCGCTGGCGTCGAGGAAAGCAGCTTGGGATGGGCAAATGCTGCCGTGGCGAGCAGTGCTGCACTGAGGAATACGGCGACTTTGGATATGAAACGTGGCATGGACATGGTGGCTCCTTTGCGTGACTTGAACTGCTGAGTGAGTGTGGTGGGCCAATACAAAACCTGACGGCGATTTAGCTTCGATTTGCGATGTGCGACTTCAATGCGGAACTCCTCTGTTTAGGCGAAGGGATGATTTTTCACGGCCTGTCGCGCCGCAGCCGAAGCGCGTTGCCGACGACCGAAGCCGAACTCAGGCTCATCGCCAATGCGGCGATCAAAGGCGACAACAACCAGCCCGTGACCGGATACAAAACACCGGCAGCGATAGGGATGCCCAGCGCGTTGTAGAAGAACGCGAACACGAGGTTTTGCTTCATGTTGCGTACCGTGCTCACGGAGAGCGCACGCGCAACGACGATCCCGCGCAGATCGCCCTTGACGAGCGTCACTTGCGCGCTGTTCATCGCCACGTCGGTCCCAGTGCCCATCGCGATACCGACGTCCGCCTTGGCGAGAGCCGGCGCATCATTGATGCCGTCGCCGGCCATGGCGACGATGCGACCTTCTTTCTGAAGGCGTTCGATCAGCAAGAGTTTGTCTGCCGGCTTGACCTCGCCATGCACGTCGTCGATGTCGAGCCGCGCACCTACCGCCTTGGCGGTGGTCTTGCCATCGCCAGTCGCCATGATGACGCGCAGGCCCGCTGCCTTTAGCGCAGCAAGAGCTTCGGGCGTGCTGGCCTTGACCGGATCGGACACCGAAAGCAGGCCGGCGAGCTGGCCGTCTACGGCCAAGTACATGACACTGGCGCCCTCGGTGCGAAGCGTCTCGGCCTGCGGAACAAGCGGTGCGACCGACACGCCCACTTGCTCCATCAACACCGTATTGCCTAGAGCCAGTTGCTGGTGTTCCACGTTGCCACGCACGCCCAGGCCGGAACCCGACTCGAAGGTCTGAGGCTTGACGAGAGTCAAGCCTTGGGCACGTGCGGCCTGCACGATGGCTTCAGCCAGCGGATGCTCACTGCCTTGATCGAGGCTGGCAGCAAGGCGCAGCACCTCCTCGGCTGCGAAGCCGGCGGCCGGTATCACGCAGTTAAAGACGGGCCGCCCTTCGGTCAACGTGCCGGTTTTGTCGATAACCAGCGTGTCAACCTTGCGAAGATTCTCAATAGCCGCCGCGTCGCGGAAAAGAACACCCTGTGTTGCGGCACGGCCGGTTGCGACCATGATCGACATGGGTGTCGCGAGTCCTAGCGCGCAGGGGCAGGCAATGATCAACACAGCTACGGCATTGATCAGTCCGTAAACCCAAGAGGGTTGTGGCCCGAAAAATCCCCAGACGAAGAAAGTTGTGATGGCAATAGCAACGACAGTCGCCACGAAGTATCCGGCAACGATGTCCGCCATGCGCTGCATCGGCGCCTTGGAGCGCTGGGCCTGCGCAACCATCTGGACGATCTGCGACAACACGGTTTCCGATCCGATCCGCTCCGACCGCATGACAAGCGAACCATGGGTGTTGAGCGTCGCCCCGATGACCTTGTCTCCTTCGCGCTTGCTGACTGGCAGCGGCTCGCCCGTCAGCATGGATTCGTCCACCGAGCTGGTGCCCTCGAAGACCACTCCATCGACGGGGACTTTCTCACCTGGCCGAATGCGCAGCAGGTCGCCGACGTGGACATGGCTAAGCGGTATGTCCTCCTCGCCACCGTCAGCGCGGATGCGGCGCGCAGTCTTCGGGGCGAGCCCAAGCAAGGACTTGATTGCGGCGGAGGTCTGCGAGCGGGCTTTGAGTTCCAACACTTGGCCCAGCAGGGTGAGCGAAATGATGACGGCTGCGGCCTCGAAATAAACGCCCACGCGACCCATGGACATGAAGGACTTCGGAAACACCTCCGGCGCGACCGTTGCGACCACGCTGTAGATGAAAGCCGCGCCCGTGCCGAGGCCGATGAGTGTCCACATGTTCGGACTGCGATTGATTACGGACAGCCACCCGCGCGCGAAGAATGGCCATCCGGCCCACAGAACGATCGGCAACGACAGCACCAGCTCGACCCAGCTCTGCACCGTCATGTCCATGAGATGCAGGCGCTCGCCCAGCATTGCCAAGGCCAGGACCACCAGCGTCAGGGGCAGCGTCCACCAAAAGCGCCGTGAAAAGTCGCGTAGCTCCGGGTTATCGTCGTCGAGTTCGGGCAGTAGCGGCTCTAGGGTCATGCCGCATTTGGGGCAGGTGCCCGGATGATCCTGGCGGATCTCGGGATGCATCGGGCAGGTATAGACCGTCCCAGGTGCCACGACCGATGGCTGTTGAGCGGTTGGACTGGATTGATGGCAGCTGTGAGTGAGGGTGTCGTTTCCGGCGGTGCTAGAAATGTCGCTGACGTACCGTGCTGGATCGGCGTCGAACTTGCGCTTGCAGCCCGCGCTGCAAAAGAGGTGCGTGTGTCCGCGATGAATGGATCGGTGCGCCGACTGTGCAGTAACCGTCATGCCACAAACCGGGTCACGCCGCGTCGTATCAGTCGGCAATGCGGAATCGGATTGAGGCAGGCCATCGCCTTGTACGGGCACGCCGCCATCAGGGCTGTGGCTCCCAGGTGTCCCGAGGGCTGCAGCACTCAGGGGCACACCCTCTTGCGAATGAGCGTGTTTCGATGGCTTGCCAGGGTGGTTCATAGGGATGCTCCCAACCTTTTGGATGGACCAATGCCTACGCCCAGCCGCCGGCCAAGCGATGGCCGGCAGATAGAGGCGGCAGCCGAATGCCAGAAATGCCGGTCCCAATGAAATTCGTCATCGGGAAACTGTAGGTAGCGGCTGCTGTCGGGCGAATGACCTCCCCGTTACCTTTCTGTAATCGTTATGTCATTCAATTGGGCGCGCCGGCCGGCGATCCTGATACGTAGGCGTAGTCACGCCGCCGAACGTCAGGGCTTTACGGGCGCGATCGCGTCAGGACTGCTCCCGATAGGCACTGGGCTTCGGGCTCGACTGCTTGGCCCTGTGCAGCCG
>JADHNH010000147.1 GCA_016779605.1 Nevskia sp.
GGACTATGCCGGCAGCAACGCGCTGGCCAAGCAGATCGAGCAGGGCGCGCCGGCGGACCTGTTCATCTCCGCGGACCGCGAGTGGATGCAATACCTGGCGGACAAAGGCCTGGTGCAGGCGCAGACGCGGCGCGAGCTGCTGGGCAACGAGCTGGTGCTGGTCGCGCCCAAGCCATCAACCGTGACGCTGCGCATCGCCGCCGGCTTCGGCCTGGCGGCGGCCCTGGGCAGCGGCCGGCTGGCGATATGCACGCCGGCGGTGCCCTGCGGCAAATACGCCATCGCGGCGCTGCAGGCCTTGAGCGTGTGGGACAGTGTGCAGGGCCACCTGGCCCAGGCGGAAAACGTGCGCGCGGCACTGTCGCTGGTATCGCTCGGCGAAGCGCCGCTGGGCATCGTCTATGCCAGCGACGCCAACGCCGATCCCGGCGTGCGCGTGGTGGATACGTTCCCGCAAGGCACGCATCCGCCGATCACCTATCCGGTTGCGCTGTTGCAGCGCGCCACCAACCCGGACGCAGCCGCGCTGCTGCAGTTCCTGGAATCCGCCGAGGCGCGGCCATTTTTCGAGAAGCAGGGCTTCGCCTGGCTGCTGAACTGATATCCCGAGCGCTAGGGCGGGCCGTGCCCGCCGCGCACTCTTCAGCGGTTGATGGCGGGCACGGCCCGCCCTACCTCTGAATTGCGCGGTGCGCCAGGCTAAGCCTTGGCCACCACCTGGATCTGCGTGAACTGGTCTTCGTAAAAGGCCAGCCGATCCTTGATGCCCTGCATCTCGTCGTAGGGCTCTTCGTAGGTCCACACCGCGTCCGGCAAGGTATGCCCGGCGGTCTTCAGGCTGAAGTAGCGAGCGGTGCCTTTGAACGGGCATTCGGTGGCGGTCTGCGTGCGCTCCAGCCGGTCCATGCGCACGTCCGCGCGCGGGAAATAGAAGCGTACCGGGTGGCGGTCCTCCTCCAGCCGGATGACGTCGGCGGAGTCGGCCACCACCTCGCCGTTGACGATCGCCTGCATGCGGTGGGGCACGCGCGTTTCCACGATCCTGTGGTCCGGGAACTTGCGGTGTCCGGGTGACTGGGTCATCGGGGGTCTCCTTGCCTGGCGAAAAGACGTGGGGCGCTCTCCTGCCTCGGGGCTTGCCGCAGCGCTCCGTCGGCGGCGGCGAGGGCTTCGATCACGGCCTTGCAATAGGCCGGGATGTCCTCGGGCTTGTGACTCGCCATTCCCTCCAATTGTTCCGGCGGGCAAGGTGCGGCCGCCCACCCGGGAAGCGGCGGCTTCGCCCGCCCCTGTGCAAGTGCTGTGCTAGGGCCGCGCCTCCAGGATCAGGTTGAAGGCGGTCTGCGCGGCGCGGCGGAAGCGGGTGAAGCCGGCGTCGTTGGCGATCTTGCGCAGGCGCGCCTCGCCGGCCTGGGCGCCCAGCGCCGCGCCCACTTCCTGTGCCAGCGAGGCCGGCGTGCAGACCATGGTGGAGGCGGCATAGAAGATGCGGCCGACCGGGTTGAGGTTGTCTTCCAGCTTGTCGTTGGCGAACGGCTCCACCAGCAGCACGGTGCCGTCCGGCGCGATGGTTTCGCGCACGTGGCGCAAGGCGCCCAGCGGGTCGCCCATGTCGTGCAGGCAGTCGAAGAAGCAGACCAGGTCGTAGCCGCGCGCCGGGAAGTTCTTGGCGCTGGCCACGTCGAAGTGCACGCGCCCGCCCACGCCCGCCTCGGCGGCCTTGCCGCGCGCGGCCTCGATCGACGGGCCGTGGTAGTCGTAGCCGTAAAACGTGGACTTGGGATACGCTTTGGCCATCAGCACGGTGGAGATGCCGTGGCCGCAGCCGACGTCGGCCACCTTGGCGCCGTTGTCCAGCTTGGCTACCACGCCTTCCAGCGCCGGCAGCCATTTCTGCACCAGGTGGTGGCTGTAGCTGGTGCGGAAGAAGCGCGCGGTGCCGCAGAACAGGCAGCCGTCGCGCTGGTCCCAGCCGATGCCCTTGCCGGTCTTGAACGCCTCGGTCACCTTCGGCTCGTCGCGCACGTTGGCGGCCACCAGTTGCCCGACCGCGCCCATGAACACCGGGCCGTCCTCGTCGGCCAGCACCGCGGCCTGCTCCGGGCCCATGGAGAATTTCTGCGTGGCCGGGTCATAGTCGACGTAACCGGAGGCGGCCTGCGCGGCCAGCCACTCGCGGATGTAGCGCTCGGCGGTGCCGGTCTTGGCGGCCAGCTCGGCCGGGCTCACCGGCCCTCCCTGGGCCAGTGCCTTGTACAGTCCGAGCTTGTCGCCGATCAGCATCAGCGAGGCGCCCATCGCCGCACCCACGTCGTCAAGCATCTTGCCGATGAAAGTGCGCATCTTGTCGGGGTTGATGTCCTGTCCGCTCACGGCTCCTCCGTCGATCGTTTGGTGTGCGCGCATGGTACCTGTTCGCAGGCGACGGCCGGAAACGCAGGGGTCGGGCGATATCCCCTAGAATCGCGGGAAATGGCGCTTTCGCCGGGGAATTCCTTCAGTTCGAGCATGAGTGCATCCAGCCAGTTGAAAATGACCGCGCAGGAAGTCGAAGACCTCATCCACGCCGGCTTCGAGGCCCGCAAGCGCCGCTGGGTGCTGGAGGAGGTGGGCCCCGGCTTCGCGCGCATCCGCGTGCCGTACAAGGAGTCGATGCTGCGGCCGGGGCGGGTGCTGTCCGGCCCCTCGCTGTTCGGCGCGGCCGACGTGGCGATGTACGCCCTGGTGCTGTCGCACGTGGGGCCCGAGCTGATGGCGGTGACCGCCAACTTCAACATGAACTTCCTGGCCAAGGCCAAGCCCGGCGACATCATCGCCGACGCACGCATGCTCAAGCTGGGCCGCCGCCTGGCGGTGATGGAGGTGGGGCTGTTCAGCTCGGCCGAGCCGGAGGTGCGGGTGGCGCACGTCACCGGCAGCTATGCGCTGCCCGCATCGAAGGCTGTGCATCCGTGAGCGGCGGCACGCCGGCCGGCACGCTGTGGATCCTGTCGGCGCCCAGCGGCGCCGGCAAGACCAGCCTGTCGCTGGCGCTGGTCGACCGGCTCAAGGGCGAGGGCATCGCCGCCGCGCTGTCGGTGTCCTACACCACGCGTGCGCCGCGGCCGGGCGAGGAGCACGGCCGGCACTACCATTTCGTCGACGAGGCGAGCTTCGCCGCCATGATCGGCGAGGGTGGCTTCCTGGAGCACGCCGAGGTGTTCGGGCGCCGCTACGGCACCGGCCTGGCGGAAACCGAGCGCCAGCTCGCCGCCGGCACCGAGCTGCTGCTCGACATCGACTGGCAGGGCGCGCGGCAGATCCGCGCCCTGCGGCCGGATGCGCGCTCGATCTTCATCCTGCCGCCGTCCACCGCCGAGCTGGAGCGGCGCCTGCGCGCCCGCGGCCAGGATTCCGACGCGGTGATCGCCGGCCGCATGCGGGCGGCGCGGGCGGAAATGGCGCATTACGACGAATACAGCTACCTGGTGGTGAACGAGGACTTCGGCCGCGCCCTGGAACAGCTCGCCGCCATCGTGCAGGCGCACCGGCTGCGCACCGGCGTCCAGCAGGCGCGCCATGCGGCATTGATCCGGGAGTTGCTGGGGGGCTGAGGGCCGGGGTGGCGGGGGCGGACGCCGGATGTTGGCGGCGCGGCCTGTCATTCCGCAGCGAGGAATCTGGCCAGATTCAAGGCACTGGAGCCAGATTCCTCGCTGCGCTCGGAATGACATATGGATAGACCGCCCGGCTGCGTACGCTCTTCCCCGCCGCCGCCGCCACCGCTACAATACCCCGCTCTTTTTATGTGAATCAGGTTTTTGCAATGGCCCGCGTTACCGTCGAAGACTGCCTCGCCCGCATCCCCAACCAGTTCGAGCTGACCCTGGTCGCCGCCAAGCGCGCGCGCCAGCTCGCCCGCGGCGCCGAGGCGCGGCTGCCCTGGGGCAGCCACAAGTCCACCGTGCTGTCGCTCAAGGAGATCGCCGAAGGCCATACCGACACCTCGGTGCTTTCGGAAGCCGACCTGCCGGCCATCCAGCAGCCGAAGATGGAGCTGGAAGCGCTGGATCCGAGCTTCGATCTTTAAGATCACCCGCAAAACCTTGTTCGGCCCGGGTTTTTTCCGAATCCGGGCGTAAGAAAAGGGCCTTAGGGCCCTTTTTTATTGCATTTTGCACCCCAAACCCGGTTGAAAGGCCGGTTTCGGCCAGCCGCGGCCGTACAGCGGTCTATACTGCCTCCATGGAATTTCCGGTCATCCAGCGCATCGGCACCGCCATCCGCACGCAGCGCGTCGCGCGCGAGTACGGCATCGAGGCGCTGTGCAAGATCCTCAACGAATACCTGCCGGAAGACCAGATCGCCGAGGTGCGCCGCGCCTACGAGTTCGGCGCGCGCATGCACTCCGGCCAGGCGCGCCAGTCCGGCGAGCCGTACATCTACCACCCGCTGGCGGTGGCGCGCATCCTGGCCGAGATGCGGCTGGACGCCACCACCATCTGCGCGGCGATCCTGCACGACGTGATCGAGGACACGCCGGTCGAAAAGACCGAGATCGCGCGCAACTTCGGCCGCGACGTGGCCGAGCTGGTGGACGGCGTCAGCAAGTTCCACAAAGTGGAGGGCATGACGCGCGCCGAGCAGCAGGCCGAGAGCGTGCGCAAGCTGCTGCTGGCGATGGCGCAGGACCTGCGCGTGATCCTGGTCAAGCTGGCCGACCGGCTGCACAACATGCGCACCCTGGAAGGCACCGAGCCGGCCAAGCGCCGCCGCGTGGCGCGCGAGACGCTGGAAATCTACGCGCCGATTGCCCAGCGGCTGGGCATCAACACCCTGCGCACCGAGCTGGAGGACCTGAGCTTCCTCAACCTGCATCCGAAGCGCTACGAGGTGTTCCAGCGCGCGGTCAACGAGCGCCTGGGCGACACCAAGAGCCTGATCAAGGAGATCGAGCACAAGCTCGAGCGCGCGCTGCGCGAGGAAGGCATCGGTGCCTCGGTGGTGGGCCGGCAGAAGAACCTCTACGGCATCTACGAGAAGATGCAGCGCAAGCGCCTGCGCTTCCTGGACGTGATGGACCTGCTGGGCTTCCGCATCCTGGTCGCCAAGGTGGACGACTGCTACCGCGCGCTGGGCGTGGTGCACCACGTCTACCGGCCGATCTCGGAGCTGTTCAACGACTTCATCGCCAACCCCAAGGTCAACGGCTACCAGTCGCTGCACACCACCTGCGTCGGCCCGCAAGGCCGCAAGATCGAAGTGCAGATCCGCACCCGCGACATGCACCACATCGCCGAGAGCGGCATCGCCGCGCACTGGCAGTACAAGCTGGGCGGCAAGAGCGACGCCGCGCCGGCGCCGCAGGTGCGCGCGCGCGAGTGGCTGGGCAACCTGTTCGAGATGCAGGGCGCCGGCGCGCTGGACTTCATCGAGAACGTCAAGGTCGACCTGTTCCCCGACGAGGTCTACGTGTTCACGCCCAAGGGTCAGATCCGCCGGCTGCCGCGCGGCGCCACCGCGGTGGACTTCGCCTACTCGGTGCACTCGGAGCTGGGCGACCACTGCGTGGCCGCGCGCATCGACCAGCAGCTCGAGCCGCTCAACACGCCGCTGCGCAACGGCCAGACGGTGGAGATCATCACCGCCCGCCACGCGCGCCCGAACGCCGCCTGGCTCAACTACGTGAAGACCGCCAAGGCGCGCTCGCACATCCGCATTTTTCTCAAGAACCAGCGCGAGGACGAGGCCATCCGCCTGGGCCGGCGCCTGCTGGAGATCGCGCTGCGCGAGCTCAACGTGCCGCTGTCAACGCTCAAGGACGGGCCGATCGACGCCGTGCTCAAGGTGTTCGGCCTGCACGACATCGAGGACCTCTACATCTCCATCGGCACCGGCAGCCGCCTGGCGCCGCTGGTGGCGCGGCACTTCCTGCCCGACAACGGCCAGGGTGCGGCCACCGTCCCGGGCGAGAGCGTGCCGCTGGCGGTGGAAGGCACCGAAGGCCTGGTGCTGGACTACGCCAAGTGCTGCCATCCGATTCCCGGCGACGACATCTGCGGCTACGTCAGCGTCGGCCGCGGCATTGTCATCCACCGGCTGGAGTGCAAGCACGTGCACGCGCGCCGCGGCGGCCCGCAGGAGCGCGTGCCGCTGGTGTGGTCGCCCAAGGTGCAGGGCGATTTCCTGGCCGAGCTGCGCATCAAGGCGGAAAACCGCCGCGGCCTGCTGGCCTCGGTCGCCGGCGAGATCTCCGGCGCCGGCTCCAGCGTGGAGAACGTGCAGATGCCCGAGCGCGACGGCTCCGAGGCGCTGGAGATGCGCTTCGTCGTCACCGTGCGCGACCGCCTGCACCTGGCGCGCCTGCTGCGGCGCATCCGGCGCCTGGAGCCGGTGCAGAGGGTGATCCGCGTCTGATCCAGCGGTGCTATCGTCGCCGCTGCGGTTTCCCAAGCCATAAACCCGGAACGTTTCGATGACCCGCCAGATCATTCATACCGACACGGCGCCCGCCGCCATCGGCACCTATTCGCAGGCCGTGCGCTGCGGCAAGACGGTGTACCTGTCCGGGCAGATCGCCCTGGACCCGAAGACCAAGCACCTGGCCGACCACAGCGTGGAAACCGAGATCCACCAGGTGTTCCGCAACCTGCGCGCCGTGGCCGAAGCCGCCGGCGGCGCGCTCAAGGACATCGCCAAGCTCAACGTGTTCCTCACGGACCTCGCGGATTTCCCCAAGGTCAACGAGATCATGGCCGAGTATTTCCAGCAGCCGTACCCGGCGCGCGCCGCGGTGGGCGTGGCCGCGCTGCCGCGCGGCGCGCGGGTCGAGGCCGACGCCATCCTGGTACTGGACTGAGCTGGCGTGCCTGGGGAGGCGGGCAGGGATAGGCAGCCGGCGACGGGGCGCTGAATGGCACCGCCCGCTCCACGTGCCGCGGGTGCCCGCGCCGGCGCGCGCGGCGTCAAGCCGCCGCTCACGCTCGATACCGAGGTCACCTACCTCAAGGGTGGCGGCCCGGCGGTGGCGGCCAAGCTCGCCGCGCTGGGCATCGCGCGCGTGCGCGACCTGCTGTTCCACCTGCCGGCGCGCTACGAGGACCGCCGCCGCATTGTCGCGCTCAACGAGCTCAAGCCGGGCATGGAGTCGCTGGTGCGCGGCCGCGTGGCCGGCGCCGACGTGCGCTTCGCCGGGCGGCGCAGCCTGCGCGTGGTGATCGACGACGGCGGCTCCAGCCTGCTGCTGCGCTTCTTCCATTTCAACGACGCGCAGCGCCAGGGCTTCGCCGACGGGCGCTGGGTGCGCGCCTTCGGCACCGTGCGCGCCGGCGCCAACGGCCTGGAGATGGTGCACCCCGAGTACCGCGTCGCCGACGATCCCGAGCTGCTGCCGCCCGAGCCGCGGCTGACGCCGGTCTACCCGCTGGTCGCGGGCGTGGCGCAGCCGCGCCTGCGCGCGATGATCCAGCAGGCGCTGGAGGCCGCCGCGCGCGATCCCGACTTCAACCACGAGCTGCCGGGGCTGGGCGGCCCGGACACCCTGACCAGCCTGCGCGTGCTGCACGAGCCCGGCGGCACCGACCTGGGCGACCTGCTGCTGCAGCGCCACCCGGCGCAACTGCGCCTGCTGCGCGAGGAGCTGCTGGCGCACCAGCTGTGCATGCGCCTGCTGCGGCGGCAGACCCTGGCGCGGCCCGGCGTGCGCATCGAGCACGTGCAGCCGGCGTCGGCGCGGCTGCAGGAGGAGCTGCCGTTCGCGCTGACCGGCGCGCAGCGCCGGGTGATCGGCGAGATCGCCCACGACATGGCCGCCGGCCGGCCGATGCTGCGCCTGCTGCAGGGCGACGTCGGCTGCGGCAAGACCGTGGTGGCGGCCATCGCCATGCTCGGCTGCGCCGAGGCCGGCCTGCAGGGCGTGCTGATGGCGCCGACCGAGCTGCTGGCCGAGCAGCACGCGCACAACCTCGCCGTGCTGCTGGGCGCGGTGGGAGTGGAGACCGGCATCCTCACCGGCCGGCTGCGCAAGGCCGACCGCGCCGACGCGCTGGCGCGCGCCGCCTCCGGCGAAATCCTGTGCTGGGTCGGCACCCACGCGCTGTTCCAGTCCGACGTGCATTTCGCCCGCCTGGGCCTGGTCGTGGTGGACGAGCAGCACCGCTTCGGCGTGGCCCAGCGCCTGGCGCTGCGCGACAAGGGCCCGCGCGGCATCACGCCGCACCAGCTCATCATGTCGGCCACGCCGATCCCGCGCACCCTGGCGCAGACGCTGTATGCCGACCTCGACGTGTCGGTGATCGACGAGCTGCCGCCCGGCCGCACGCCGGTGCACACCGCGGCGCTGTCCAACGAGCGCCGCGCCGAGGTGCTGGCGCGCATCGGCGAAGCCTGCCGCGCCGGCCGCCAGGCCTACTGGGTGTGCACCCTGATCGAGGAATCCGAGGCGCTGCAGGCGCAGACCGCCGAGGAAACCTACCGCCAGCTGCGCGAGGAACTGCCGGAGCTGCGCGTCGGCCTGGTGCACGGCCGCCTGAAGCCGGCCGAAAAGGACGCGCAGATGCGCGCCTTCGCCAACGGCTCCACGCACCTTCTGGTGGCGACCACCGTCATCGAGGTCGGCGTGGACGTGCCCAACGCCAGCATCATGATCATCGACAACGCCGAGCGCCTGGGCCTGTCGCAGCTGCACCAGCTGCGCGGCCGCGTCGGCCGCGGCGCCGCCGCCAGCCAGTGCCTGCTGCTGTACCAGCCGCCCTTGTCCGACGGCGCCCGTGCGCGCCTGGAAGTGATGCGCACCACCCACGACGGCTTCCGCATCGCCCAGCACGACCTCGAGCTGCGCGGCCCCGGCGAGCTGCTCGGCCGCCGCCAGACCGGCCTGATCGGCCTGAAGATCGCCGACCCGGTGCGCGACGCGGCGCATATTCCCGCGTTGCAGAAGCTGGCCGACCACTGGCTGGCGAGCGCGCCGCAGGATGCCAAGCGATTGATTGCACGGTGGGTGGGGGAGGCGGAGAGGTATGCGCAGGTTTGAGGGCGGGCTGGCGCACCGCGGGGCCATGCCTTTGTTTCCCTTCCCCCTGCGGGAGGGGATTGAGGGGAGGGGTTGCGTTCTGCTGGCGCTTCCGTTTGTTGAGCGCTGCGGGTTCCGTTTTGAAACTTTGGTCAGGTGTGAGACGAGATACGCTTTCCCGTACTTCCGACCTTTTGTTCCGCCCTATGCTGGGCGGGTTACTTCTCTTGTGTCGTGTATAGACCGAGGACATAGGTAACACCTGTACCAAGACATGGGTAACACCCGAAGCTGGGGATTGGTGGCCAGCACGGGAGTTGATGGATGCCCTGGGAGGAGGTGAGTACCGTGAGTCTTCGTCGCGAATTCGTGGA
>JADHNH010000001.1 GCA_016779605.1 Nevskia sp.
TGCACCACCTCGGTGCCGGCGATCCGGTCGTGCGGCGCGCGCCGGCGGCCGTCGAGGAAGAACAGCGCAACGCCGAGCAAGGTCAGCGCCGAGGTGGCCGCCAGCAAGGCGCCGCGGTGGGGCACCGCCGCCTTGGCCGGCAGCACCGCCAGGAACCAGGGCGCGAGTGCGACCAGCCAGCTCGCCAGCATGGCGGCGTAGCGCACCGCCGCCACCGGCCAGCGCAGCGGCGCGCCGTCTTCCCGCCGCAGCAGCAGGCGCCAGGCGCGCATGCCGACGGTGCGCCCGCCATGGGTCCACTGCCAGCCGAAGATCGCCAGGCCCACCAGGAACAAAAGCGCCTGCAGGAACGTTGTACTACGGGGCAGGCCGGCGAGATCGCGGATCACCACGTCGGCAAACGCCGCCACCAGCCAGGACGCCCCCAGCACCAGGGCGTCGTACAGGGCGGCGGCCAGGCGCCGCCACAGCGGCGCCGGAATCGTGACAGGGGTCATGGTCCGGGCGGAAGGAAATCTTTACGATGAAAAAGGTGCCAAGGCCGGGCGGGTGCCCCGCAACCGGCGAGGGTCGGAACGGCACAAACGATTTATTGTGGCCGATTGCCGGCAGGAGTTGTACAACGGAGCGGCAGTGCAGGAGGCAGAGACATGATGCGTGACGAGGGTTCGCGTTTCGAGCGCAGCGACATCTTTTTCGCCGAGGACGCCGGCGGGCGCCGCGCGCTGGCGATCGGCGGGCGCTGGGCGGTCGGCGCTTTCATGCTCGGGCTGCTGATCGGCTTCCTGGGCACCCGCGGCCTGTTCTGATCCGCGCGGCCGGGCGCCGGTGCGGCCGGTTTTGCCCGCGGTCCGCGCGCCCGGCTTTGTGCCGCCGCGCGCGGCGGCCTATAATCCCCGCCGCCGCTCGCTCCTATCGTCTAGAGGCCTAGGACGGAGCCCTCTCAAGGCTTAAACCCGGGTTCGAATCCCGGTAGGAGCGCCAGTTTTACGTTCCGGAGTGTTCGCTTCGGTTCGCGGTTTCGGCGAAACCCGAGCAACTTAGCGGGTTTCGCGTCCGGAGACGTTCGACCCGGTTCGTTGACAGCCGGGGGCAAACGGGGGAAACTTTGGGGGCAAAAATCGGCTTGGTTCTTCCGGTTTTTACTTTTGCCCCCATGCTGACCGAGATCGAGTGCAGAAACGCAGAATGCCCCGCCGGCAAAGTGCGGCTTCGCCTGGCTGACTCGGGTGGTCTCTATCTTGAATTGACGCCGAGCCGAAAAGGCTGGTTTTGGAAGTATCGGTTCGCCGGCAAAGAGAAGCGCCTTTCTCTCGGCACGTATCCGGTCAGGAGCCTGAAGGCTGCACGCCTGGAACGCGATACCGCCCGCCATCTGCTGAGCGAGGGCACCGACCCGTTGCAGGCCCGCCAGGACGCAAAGCTTGCCAAGCGCATCCGCCTGGGCACGAGCTTCGAGGCCGTGGCTCGCGCCTGGCACACCCATTGGAAAGGATCGCGATCTGATCGGCATGCCGACTACGTGTTGCGCCGCCTCGAAGCAGACGTGTTCCCTGACCTTGGAGCGCGCCCGGTTTCAGAGATCGGTGCGCCGCAACTACTGGCGATGGCCAAGAAGATCGAGAGCCGCGGGGCGCTGCACCTGTCACGGCGCGTTCTCCAGACCTGTGGGCAGGTGTTCCGCTATGCCGTGGCGCACGGCATCATCGAGCGCAATCCAGTTGCGGACTTCAAACCCGGCGATGCCCTGAAGCGGCAGGAACCGGAAAACTATGCGCGCCTGGAGGCCCAGGAGGTGCCGGAGCTACTGCGCAAGATCGAAACCTACGTCGGCGCGCCGCACACGCGCCTCGCCATTAAGCTGATGGCGCTGACGTTCGTCCGGACGGGAGAACTGATCGGCGCCCGCTGGGACGAATTCGAGGCACTCGCCGGTGATGAGCCGCTGTGGCGCATCCCCAAAGAGCGGACGAAGATGAAAACGCCGCACATCGTCCCGCTCTCGCGGCAAGGCGTCGAAATCGTCGCTTGCCTGCACCAGCTACGCGACCGCAGTGAATTCGTATTTCCGAGCGAACGAGACCCCCACCGTTCGATGAGCAACAACACCATCCTGTTCGCCTTGTACCGGATGGGCTACAGGGGACGCATGACCGGGCACGGTTTCCGCGGCGTAGCCTCCACGATTTTGCACGAGCTTGGGTGGCGCCATGACGTGATCGAGATTCAGCTGGCGCACCAGGAACGCGATCATGTGAGTGCTGCCTACAATCATGCAACGTACCTCAAGGACCGGCGCAAGATGATGCAAGCTTGGGCAGACCACCTCGACGCGATAAAGGAGGAGCGAAAAGTTGTTGCGGGAAAATTTGGGCGCGCAGTTTGACGGGTACAATCCGGCGCACTCTCGAAACGGTTTGGAACGTCTGAGAGCATAAGGCTCCGCGACCTCTTGCTCCCGAATTGTGCGGGCACGGACATGCCCAAGTTGACTGAGTTGAACCTCAAAGCGCTCACGGACAGGGTTCTCCTGTCGGATTAGCTACCACCCCCTGATTGGACCACACAGTCGGCGCGGGTTCAGACGGTAAACAACACCGTCTCAACCTAAGCACGCCTCCGGCGGAGAGCGAACCGGCCTGCGGGTCGTCGCTCGGCAAGCTCCGCGCCGCGTCATCGTCCGCTCAACTCACCACCCCGGCCGCCGATCCCTGCGGCGGCCGTAGGAGTCTGCGCTTCGCGCAGCAGTTTGTTCCGTGCCCGCCAATTCTGGCGGGCTGCCCTTCGGTCCACCCGCACTCAAGCCCCGCTCGCCGCCCGCGCGTGATCGCCGCTCGTCGCTGATGCGACGAATCGGCGCGCGCGGCCGACGAGGCTAGCGCCCCTCGCGGGCGAGCTGGACTGCGGCCGGCCCTGCGGGCTTTCGGTCGCCAATGGCTCGGTCGCGCAAACCGCGCGCGCCGCGCCATTTGGCAGGAGGTGACCCGACCGAATCCCGCTGCATCCCCGTTCCGTTCCTTATATATGGAGCAACACGCACATGGACATGCAAACCACAACCTCAGCCCAGGAACTGGTGCTGATCCCCCTGGCCGCTTTGCGGCCCTCCCGGCGCAACGCCCGCAAGACCGGCGGCACGCCTATCAAGCAGCTTGCCCGCAGCATCGAGCGGGTCGGCCTGCTGCAAAACCTGACCGTCACCGCCAACGGCGGCAAGCACTACGAGGTCGAGGCCGGCAAGCGCCGGCTGGCGGCGCTGCAACTGCTGGCGAAGCGCAAGCGCCTGCCGAAGTCCTACGAAGTGCCCTGCCTGGTGGTGCCGGACGCAGCGGCGCGCACCGCCAGCCTGACCGAGAACACCCAAAGGTCGGCCATGCACCCGGCGGACGAGTTCGAGGCGTTCAAGGCCCTGGTCGAGGAAGGCAAGTCCATCGAGGACATCGCCGCCGACTTCGGCGTCACCCCGCTGACGGTGCAACGCCGGCTGCGGCTCGCCAACGTCTCGCCCCGCCTGCTGGCGGACTACCGCAAGGGTCAGGTCACCCTGGAGCAGTTGATGGCCCTGGCCGTCACCGACGACCACAAGGCCCAGGAGCAGGCGTTCTACGAGGTGCCGGAATGGCAGCGCGATCCCCGTACCCTGCGCGAGCACCTGACCAGCGAGGACGCGGACGCCGCCCGCGATCCGGTGGCCCGCTTCGTCGGCTTCGAGGCTTACGAGCAGGCCGGCGGCGGCTACCGGCGCGACCTGTTCGCCGACCAGGGCCAGGGCGTCTACCTGACCGACCGGGCCTTGCTGGACCGGCTGGCGACGGATCGGCTCAAGGAGACTGCCGCCACGGTCGAGGCCGAGGGCTGGGCCTGGGTCGAGGTGGTGCCGCGCAGCACCCCGTCCGAGCTGTACGCCTTCCGGCGGGTGCAGCCGAAGCGGCGCAAGCCCTCGCGCCGCGAGGCCCAGGCCATCGTCAAGCTGCGCCGACGGATGCGCCTGATCGATACCACCCCGCAGGGCGAGGATGCCGAAATCGACGAGGCCCAGGCAACCGCCTTGCAGGAGGAACGCGAGGCCATCGCGGTCAAGCTGGAAGCGGCGGAGCAGGCGCTGGCGGAGTATTCCCCAAAGGCGCGCGCCGTGGCCGGCGTCGTGGTCACGGTGGATGCCGGCGGCAACGCCGTGGTGCATCGCGGTCTGGTGCGGGAGTCCGACGCCAAGCAGGCCCAGGCCGAGGACGGCAACGCCGAGGGTGCCGATCCGGGGAAGAAGAAGCGGACGGCCACGGCCAAGAACCCCGGCGTATCCGAAAAGCTGGCGCGGCAACTCAGCGCGCACCGCACCGCCGCGATTCAGGCCGAACTGGCCCGGCAGCCCCAGGTGGCGCTGGTGGCGGTGGTGCACCGGCTGGTCTTGAAGCTGTTCTACGAGGTCCGGCACACCGACGCGCCGCTGCAACTGGACGGCACGCCGCAGACCAAGCTGGACCGCTATGCGCCCGACCTGCCCGGTTCGCCGGCTGTCGCCGCGCTGGCCGAGGTGCGGCAAGGGTGGAAGGCCCGGCTGCCGGCGGAACCGGAGGCGCTGTTCATTGCCTTGCGGGAGTTGTCGCAGGATGACCTGCTGTCGCTGCTAGCGGTCTGTGCCGCCGGGTGCGTCGATGCAGTCAGCCCGCGCGAGGCGGATGGCCGAGCCGGCGAGCTTTCGGCGGCGCTCGGTCTGGACATGGCGCAGTGGTGGACGCCGACGGCGGCGGGCTACTTCGCCCAGGTGTCGAAGGCGCGGATTTTCGAGGCGATCAAGAGCTTCGCGCCGGAGTACGTGAAGCAGCTTGAACTGGCGAAGAAACCGGAGCTTGCGGCCAGGGCCGAGGAACTGGCGGCGGGCAAGGGATGGCTGCCGGAAATGCTGCGGCGAACAGCCTAACAAGATGCTGGTACTTCCCCCGGCTCAAAGGCCGGGGCTTTTTTTTGGAGGCGCGATCTCGCGGCGCACATGAACCCCAGTTGCACTCACGCGGTTGCCGGACCAAACTTGCCTTGTGAAAAAGCTGCGCGCCATCGTCGTTCTTCTGTTCAGCATCTCGCTGCCGTATTCCGCCACGGCAACCATGCTGCATGACTTGCGTTGCCATCACGATGGCCTCGGCGCGTTACTGGAAGGCGCGGCGAACGGACATCAGCATGATCACTTGGCGATGCACGAACATGCGGCGGCCCAACACGCAGGTAGTCACCAGGGCTGCGACTGCATCGTGAAGTGTCAGTGCCAGCACAATTGCGCGGGTGGCGGCTGCGGCGCTGCGTTGGCCCTAACTCCGTGGGGCGTCGATGTTTCTTCGGGGGGCGGGTTCTCAATCGGTTCCTACGACGGCCTCATGGCCGATCCCCAAAGTAGTTCCCCGTTTCGACCTCCGATCGCGGCGCCGCCCGGCGCCGCCTGATCGTTTCCGGCCGCAGTCGCGGCTGAAGACTCCTCCGGTGTGAATCTGTCCCCGCCCTGGCGGGCGGCGGCGCTTGGCTTCGTCGCGGACAGCTGTACTGCTTCCGACGGAGGTTCACCGTGTTTCTCCTCTTCAAGCGAGGGCTCGTCGCCGTGGCGGCTGCGTCCCTGGCGGCCTGCGCCAGCATCCCGCAGGACCGCGGCTACGGCGATGTGCGAAATTTGGCCGCAGAGCGGGGCCAGACGCTGCCCGACGACGTCGCCGCCGATCGCTCGGCGCTGTTGACCGAGATCCTGGCCAAGCCGCTGACCGCCCCGGACGCGGTCCGCGTGGCCTTCATCAACAACCCACGCACCCGCGGCGAATACGCCCGTCTCGGCCTGAGCGGCGCCGAGGTCATCCAGGCCGGGCGGCTCAGCAATCCGACGTTCTCCGCCGGCTGGCAGAGTTCCACTCTTGCCGTAGACGTCAGCCGCTACGACTTCGGCATGAGCCAGAACTTCGCCGAGCTGCTGCTGCTGCCGGCGCGTCTGCGCTTCAGCAAAGGCGAGTTCGAGCGCGCCAAGCTCGACACCATCCAGGCCCTGATGGATTTGGCCGCCCAAGTGCAGTCGGCGTACTTTGCGGCCGCCGGCGCCAAGCAGGTAGCGGCGATGCGCAGCACCATCGCCACCGCGGCCGGCGCGGCAGCGGAGCTGTCCTCGCGCTTCAAGGCGGCAGGGAATTTCACTGCCCTGGAGTTGGCCATCGACCAGGCGGGAGCGAGCCAGGCCAGGCTCGACCAGGAGCAGGCCGAAGCCGAGGCGACCCGCGCCGAGAACGTGCTCAATGAGCTGATGGGCCTGGCACCGGATGCGCAATGGGAAGTCGCGGCCGCCCTGCCCAAGCCGCTGGACCAGGAAGACGACCTCGATGCGCTGCAGAAACTCGCCGCGCTCAGGCGCGCAGACCTCGAATCCGACCGCCGCGCCGTGGCCCTGCTGGAAGACAGCCTTGGCGTGGCGCGCAGCTACCGCCTGCTCGGCAGTGTCGATGTCGGCGTGCATTACGAGCGCGACACCGACCGCAACCGGCTGCTGGGGCCCTCGCTGTCGTTGCAGCTGCCGATCTTCAACCAGGGCCAGGCGCCGATGCTGCGCGCCAACGCTCTGCTAGAAGCGGCCCATGCCGACCTGCGCGCCAAGGAGCTGGAGGTTTCCAACGGCGTCCAGGCGGCGTATGACCGGCTCACTGCCACGCGCAAGCGCCTGGACCGGCTGGCCACCGAGACCATTCCGCTGCGCGAAGCCATCGTCGCCCGCACCCAGGAGCGGGTGAACTACATGCTGGTCGGCGTCTTCGACCTGCTGCGGGCGCGGCAGGACGAATACAGCGCCTACCAGCAATACCTCGAAACGGTGCGCGACTACTGGCAATTCCGGGTTGACCTCCCCCACGCGGTCGGCAGCAACCTGCCGAGCGACCGCCTGGTCGGCGAGCCGGTGGTTGCGCCCGAGTTCCCGATCGAGCCGAAGGACGACGGCATGGGTCACATGCACCACGGCGGCGGCATGTCGATGCCGGGCATGGACATGGGCGGAACGGACCAAGCCCCGCCTCCGGCCGCACCGCATGCTCCCAAGCCGATGCCGTCCTTGCCGGCGCCCAAGCCCCACCACCACGAGCCGTCCGGGGCTGTTTCTCCGGATGCGCCATCGGCCGGCGCGCCGGGTTCCCCCAATCCGCCGGAACACCACCACGGAGATTGACCATGAAGCTCATCACCAAGCTTGCCCTGTACCTCACCCTCACGCTGCCGCTGGCGGCGCAGGCCCACGGCAAAAAGGAACACGCGCCGGACGCCTGCGCGGCGCAGCAAAAGCAGCAGGAGCAGCAGGAGCAGCAGGACAAGAACTGCGACAAAAGCGGCATGGACATGTCGAAGATGTTGCCCGAAGACCACCAGAAGATGATGCAGCAGTGCCAGCACGGCTCCGCCCAGCCCAAGGGAGGCTCGTGATGGTCAGCCGCAGAAGCCTGTTGTCGTATCTGGGCCTGGGCGGCGCCGGCGCCATCGCCGGCGCATTCGGCAAGGCCGCCGCCCAGCAGCAGCCGTCCCTGCCCTGCATGAGCATGCCGGGCGATGCGCCCCTTGCGGGCGACGCCCCGCCGGCCAAGGCGGGGCCGGCCGGCGGCGACCAAGTGCCGGTGCGGACCCCGAACGGCCGCACCCTGCCGTGGAAGATAGTCGGCGGCGCCAAGGAATTCCATCTTGTCGCGGAGGAGTTGGAGCACGAGTTCGCGCCGGGCTGCAAAGCGAAGTGCTGGGGTTACAACGGCTCCACGCCCGGCCCGACCATCGAGGCGGTGGAGGGCGACCGGGTGCGCATCCTGGTCACCAACCACCTGAAGGAGTGGACCTCGGTGCACTGGCACGGCGTGATCCTGCCCAACGGCATGGACGGCGTCGGCGGTCTCAACCAGCCGCATATCAAGCCGGGCGAGACCTATGCCTATGAGTTCACGCTGCGCCAGGCGGGGACCCACATGTACCATCCGCACGCCGACGAAATGGTGCAGATGGCCTTCGGCATGATGGGATTCTTCATCATCCACCCCAGGGCCGGCTACGACGAACCGGCGGACCGCGACTTCGCGATCATGTTGCACAACTGGGCGCTGCATCCCGGCACTTACCGGCCGGACCCGGCGGTGATGCAGGACTTCGACCTGTGGACCTTCAACAGCAAGGTCTACCCGGCGACGGCTCCGATCGTCGTGCGCCAAGGCGACCGCGTGCGCCTGCGCATCGGCAACCTGTCGATGTGGAACCACCCGATCCACCTGCACGGGCACCGCTTCTGGATCACCGGCAGCGACGGCGACCGCTGGCCGAAGTCGGCGTGGCGGCCGGAGGTCACCGAGATCATCGGCGTCGGCCAGGTGCGCGATTTCGAGTTCGTGGCGGACAACCCCGGCGACTGGGCGTTCCACTGCCACATGAGCCACCACACCATGAACGCCATGGGGCACGCCATCCCCAATCCCACCGGCGTCGACCAGAGCGGCGTGGAGAAGCAGATCCGCTCGATGCTGCCCGGCTACATGGCGATGGGCAAGGGCGGCATGGCCGAGCACGGCGAGCATGTGGCGATGGGCCTGAAAGGGCCGGAAAACACTCTGCCGATGATGACCGGCACCGGGTCGTTCGGCTCCATCGAGATGGGCGGCATGTTCTCGGTGCTGAAAGTCCGCGAGGGCCTGGCCGCCGGCGACTACCGAGACCCGGGCTGGTACCGCCATCCCGAGGGCACGGTCGCCCGGCGGGTGGCCTTCGACCCCGCCTACGCCGTCCCCGACTCGGGAATGGGCGGAATGCAGCACCACGGCGGACACCAAATGAAAGACATGCCCGGGATGGATATGAAGGGCATGGACATGGGCGGTTGAGAACCAGGAATTGAAAATGAAAACTCTGAAGATCGTGGTGGGACTAGTCATACTTGCCTGCGCCGGCGGCGCGCTGTTCGTCTACTCCGGGATGTTCGACGCCGGAGCCGACACGCCGCACAGCCGGCCGGTCTACTGGCTGGCACAGACGGTCCGCGAGCGCTCGATCGCGGTCCGCTCGAAAGACATCCAGGTGCCGAACCTGGACGATCCCAAGCTGATTACGGCGGGCGCCAGCGAGTACGCCGAGATGTGCACGGGCTGCCACCTCGCCCCGGGCATGGACGACAACGAGATGCGTCCGGGCCTGTATCCCTCTCCGCCAAACCTGTCGGAACACAGGCACGACCGCGGCGTCAGCGCCGCCCAGGGCAGTGCCGCCCGGCAGTTCTGGATCATCAAGCACGGGTTGAAGATGACCGCGATGCCGGCCTGGGGCAAAACCCACGACGATCCCACGATCTGGAGCATGGTGGCGTTTCTGCAGAAGCTGCCAGAGCTCACCCAGGAGCAGTACGCGGCAATGACCGAAGACAGCGAGTCGGCACACGAAGCCTCTGGTCACGTCCATCCGCATGGCCCAGGTACGCAAGAGCGCTCCCGCGATCATGGCGGGATGCCCGGCATGAATATGCCCGGATCTGTGCGATAAAAGCGAGCGCATCTGCCACCTTGCACAGTCATCGACCGACTAGGATTTCTGATGCTTTACTCCACTCGTTTCTTTCGCATACCCCCGCACCGGTTCCTGGCGGCGCTGCTGCTCGCGTGTCTCAGCGGTTGTGCCCCCAAGGCCGACCCCTCAAAGCCGACTGTCGAGGTCTGGAAAAGTCCGACATGCCAATGTTGCTCGAAATGGATACAGCACTTGCGAGACAACGGCTTCAACGTCAACATCCACGGCGAAACGGACCTGGATGCGGTGAAGGCCAGGTTTGGGGTCCCGGCGGCTCTGGGCTCATGCCACACGGCCCAGGTTGGCGGCTATGTGATCGAAGGCCACGTGCCGGCCGAGGACATCAAGCGCCTGCTTGCGGAGAAGCCACCGGTCAAGGGCATAGCAGTTCCCGGAATGCCGGTTGGATCACCGGGCATGGAGCAGGGCAGCGAAAAGGAGCCGTACGAAACGCTGTCATTCACGCAGGCCGGGGAAACCGCCGTCTATGCGCGACACTGAAAGGCGAGGCCGGGCATGAACCCTGAAATCGGCTCGCTCCACACAGACGAAGTGCTGCGTAGCCTGCTGGGCCGCTGGCGCGAAGACCCCGGCGGCACCTACCGCGGCTGGTTCCTGTGGGAGGAGCGGCTCAAGAACTTCCGCTCGATCCGGCGCGGCATCGAGGCCGTGGTCGCGGAGATCGAGGCCGGCACGTTCGGCAACGTCTACAAGGGATCGTCCCTGGAGACCGTGGTCGGCTCGATCGCGGAGCAGCGGCAGTTGTTCAAGGGTGCTGATCACGCGTTTCTGTGGAAACCCAAGCTGCGCATTCCGGACATCTACGAGAGCCGCGAAAATCAACTGGCGTTCGGTCGCTTCCTGCACGCCTGCTCCTGCTGCGACAACGAAGGCCAGGTACTAGCCGCGATCCGCGCGCTGGATGCGCAGAAGATCAAAGGCTTGGGTCCGGCAGCAGCCAATCCGCTCTATTTCCTGCATCCGACACTGGTGCCGCCGTTCAACACGGCGATCGTCAAAGGTTACAACCTCGTCAGCGGCGCGACCGTCAAGCTCGGCCGCTGGGACGAATACCTGGCGATGCGGCAGGGCGTGATGGCACTCAACAGGCGCTTCCGCGACCTGTTGTCGAACGACCTTGGTGCCGTGGCCGGGTTCCTGTTCGACATCGGTTCGGGCAGATACGAACTGCCGCCGGCGTCCGGTGATGTGGCCGCGTTGGCGCGCTGGGAGCAGGAACTCGCACGTGTGCGAGACGAGGGCGCCCGGGAAAGCAGGCTGAAGATGCAGGCAGAACAAGCTGACCTGACGCATACGGAAGTGCAGGGTTGGTTGCGCGACCTGGGCCGGGCCCTGGGCTTCCGCATATGGATTGCCAGCAACGACCGTGGGCGCCCCTTCGGCAGCGGTCGCCTGGGGGACACCTGCCTCGACGGGCTACCCGCGTCGATCGCCAACAGCGGCGCCGAAGAAACGATCCGGCTGATCGATGTACTGTGGCTCGACCTTGCAAGCGACCGCGTAGCTGCGGCTTTCGAGGTCGAGCACAGCACCAGTATCTATTCTGGCATCGTGCGCATGCTCGACCTGGCGCTCGGCCTGCCCGATCACCTTGCCGGCGCCTATTTCCTGGTCGCGCCCGACGAACGCGAAGAAGACGTGCGCGCCCAGTTTGCGCGGCCAGCCTTCAGCCGTGTCGCCGACCTGAACCTGAACTTTCTTCCGTACAGCGAACTGCGCAGCCACCGCGAGGCCATGGCGCGCTTCGGCAGCGGGCTCAAGCCCCTGTTGGCGGTGGCACGGGCGCTTCGGCGCTGAGAAGTGCCTCTCAGTATCTTTTTCCGGTAATGGCCAAGCCGGGATGCGCTATTGACACAGATCAATGCTTTAGCTTCGGGCGACTATTAGTATTTTTACAAGAGTGCGATTTGACCAACCTGCCGCATCGCACTTGCACCAATTTAGCCCGCCATAGGAGTCGTGTCATGTTCGCAAACCTGAAGATCGCAGCCGTTCCCTTCGTCATGTGTCTCGCCCTGATCCCGCTCGCGTCCAATGCCGACGACGCGCCCGCCGCACCCGCCGCTGACGCATCGCAGGCCAGCCAGCCGGGCGAAGCCCACAACATGATGGGCCACTCGCCGGCGTCCAAAGAGCACACCATGATGAAGGACAAGACGATCCCCATTCATCATACCGGCGATGCGGTCCCGCCCAGCGGTACGCCGGGTGAAGCCCACAACATGATGGGGCACTCCCCGGGCTCCAAAGAACACATCAAGATGACAGACAAGACGGTGCCGATCCACCACACCGGCGACGAACTGCCGCCGAGCAACACGCCGGCAGAAGATCACATGATGATGGATCACTCGCCGGCCGATGGCAAAGGGATGATGCACATGAAGGACAAGAAGATCCCGATTCACCACAGCGAGGGCACCGCTGCCCCGGACGGCACGGCGCCGGCTTCCGCCGACAGCGGCAAGAAGTAAGCCCCGAAGCCCGCTGCCTAGCACCCAAGAGCGAGCCCCGTCAAAGCGGGGCTCGCTTGCTGTTTATTGAAACAGCGCCTTGTCGAAGCGCGGTGTTCGATGTTCTCCTTTGTAAAGGCTACTTTTGATCCGGCCGCGGTGTCCCCTGCGGTTGCCGATAGTTCCAATAGAATGAGTGCGGGTCCTTGACCTTGATCAGGGCGCAAAAGGTACCGGGCCGGGGCGAGTCATCGGCGCAGATTGGCCCGGACGGGTCATCGGTCGCTGTAGTCAATGCGCAGGCAGACAAGCTGCACGCCGCGAGGAACAAGATCACTTTCATTTTTGTAGAAGTACGGTTTGCAGGCGCATACCGTCATTCAGCGCTCTCCTTGGGCCGGGTACATTGACCCAGATCAAACACCCTGCGCGGAAACCCGTCCTTATTGACGCAGGTCAAGGCACACCCCTGGCGACGAAAGTATGGTCAGCGGACGCTAAGAATTCCCGGTCCGGAGCATCACCTTGCCTTTCAATGCCGCACCAGAGCGACCGCGGGCACCCATGCCTGCGACACAGGGCCAGCAGCGATTGGCGCGGCGCGGGGCGGTTCGTCCTCCGTCCAAGCGTATTCCAGTGCTCTGCGCGCTGGCCACCGCTGTGCTCGCGGGCGCGTTGATTGCACAGCCAGCGCAAGGGCAAAGCCCGGCCAGCCAGGCTGACGTCCAGCCCCCGCCCATCGGAGGCCCGGACGCTCGCGCCGATCCAGCGCTGGCGGATCAGGTCGATGCCCTGCGAAAGCAAGTGACGGCGCTGCAGATCCAGATGCAGCGGCAAAGGCACGGCCGTAAGGCTGATCGCGGCGGCCAGTCCGGCATGCCGGCCATGACTGGCTCGGGAGCGATGCCAATGCCGCCCGGTCCTTCAAGAGGCATGGGCGAGGATGCGGGAGAAATGGGCCCAATGGGGATGGGAAGCCAGCCCGCTCCGGGAAACATGCCGATGCCGGCTGCGGCCGGCATGTCCGATCCGCAAAAGATGAGTGGCGGCATGGCCGCGGCGCCGGCCGGGATGGCCGACATGGGCCAGATGATGGGCATGATGGGCGGGCAGAAGAACGGCGCTGGTGCCTCGACGCCCAGTTCCCTGCCGGGCTTTCCCGGAGCGCCGCACCTGTACCACGTCGGCGCTGATGGCTTCTTTCTCAACCATCCGCAGCATATCGATCTGACCGCCGAGCAGCAGTCCGCCCTCGGCAAGCTCCAGGAGACAGCCCTGCTCGATCGCGCATCTGCGCAGCGCACGATCGACGAAGCGGAGCAGCAGCTGTTTCTGCTGACCGGCGCCGACCAGCCCGACGCCGCGCAGATCGAGGCGCAAGTGCACTCGATCGAGGCGCTGCGGGCGCAGAAACGACTGGCGTACATCCGGGCGGTCGGACAAGCCGCACAGATTCTCAGTGACGACCAGCGACGCGCCCTGCTCGCGGCCCACGGCTGGTCTGGCACATCGGCGAACTGAGCGCGCCATGACCATCGGAACGAAGACTCTGCGCCCGGTTCGTTCGAGCACCCCTGCGAGTGTCCGGATCGCCCTGCTGGCTGCTGCTGCCTTGCTTGCGCTGCCGGTATACGCCCAAACCGCGGATGAACATGCAGCCCACCATCCCCCGCCGGACGCTGCGGCGGCCGGCGCTTCGATGGGTGCCACTACTGCGCCGGCGGGGCCGGCGGCCGCCCCGATGGGCGGGATGGACATGGGCTCGATGATGAAGCAGATGGGGGCTCCCGCGGCCAAGGAGCTTTATCCGTCGCTGATGGAGCTGCCCGACCTGCCGCTGGAAAAGCGCGCCGAAGTGCAGCAGCGCGCGCACCAGCGCATGACGGCTGGCACCGACATCATGAGCGCTTCTTTGGGAGACCTTTCCACTGCGGCCGGGCGCGATGACTACACCGCCATGCAGGATGCCACTCAGCGTCTGCGGGAGGGTCTGGCCCAATTCGAAAGTGGGCTGGCGGCCCACCGCGCGCTGGCCGAAGGCGCGGCGCCGCGCAGCGTGGCGATGCAATGGTTCAAGCGCGACATGAACCTGCTGCCGCGGTTTCCAGCCGAGCAAGCGCACGGCTTCTTCGGGTTGTCCGCATTCCACTACTTCACCATGCTTATGCTGGCCGCGTTCGCGCTGACGCTGGTTGCCATCTACTTTGCCCGCATGCGCCGCGTCAGCTCCCTCCTGGCACAGATCAAGAGCGGCGGCAAGCTCGTCGCCGTACCGCCGGCGGCGGTGCCAACGGCAGTGTCATCCTCGGAACCTGCAGCGACATCCTCCGCACCCCGCGCTGTGGCAACCACCACCGGGAGCTGGTCGGGGCAACTGCGCGTCGCACGCATCTTCCAGGAGACGGCCGACGTCAAGACCTTCCGCCTCGCGCCCATGTCCGGCACCGAGCTGCCGTTCGTGTTCGAGCCGGGACAGTTCCTGACCGTTGGCGTCATCGTCGACGGCAAGGTTCTGAAGCGCTCCTATTCGATCGCCTCCTCGCCATGCTGCCATGGGTGGTGCGAAATCACGGTGAAGCACGCGCGCGGAGGCGCGGTGTCCGGTCACCTGCACGAACAGGTGAAAGTCGGTGATCTTCTGGACGCGTCAGGACCCTACGGGCGCTTCACCTTCCGCGGCCAGGAAGCGCCGAGCGTGGTCCTGATCGCCGGCGGCGTCGGTGTCACGCCGCTGATGAGTGCGATCCGCTATCTGACGGACCAGAGCTGGACCGGGGAGATCTTCTTGTTCTACGCCTGCGCCCGGCTCGACGCGGTGATCTTCCGCGAAGAGCTGGACTACCTGGTCAAGCGCCATCCCAACCTGCACCTGACCTTGGTGCTCAACGAGGAGCCCTCGGCGGAGTGGTCGGGGGAGCGCGGCTTCGTGACTTCGGACCTGCTGGCGCGCACGGTGCCCGACCTCACGTCGCGACGCGTGCACCTGTGCGGCCCGCCGCCGATGATGGAAGCGGTTCGCAAGGCGCTGACCGAGGCTGGTTTGCCGCCAGAGCAAGTCAAGTCCGAATTGTTCCTGACACCGGAAGTCAAACACCCGGCGACACCCGCTGCGGAGCCACCGGCGGCTGCGGCAAC
Organism: Nevskia sp.; assembly: GCA_016779605.1. Classification (GTDB taxonomy): domain Bacteria; phylum Pseudomonadota; class Gammaproteobacteria; order Nevskiales; family Nevskiaceae; genus Nevskia. Next base: position 15,150 of record JADHNH010000001.1, read on the forward strand.
ATGCTCCTTCGCGCGCTCCGGCAAGAAGGGCACATTGCCGCCGGACCTCACCGTGCTCGACGTTGCCGAGGCAACCGGCGTGGTCATTGACTCCTCCTGCCGGCAGGGCTTCTGCGGCACCTGCAAGGTCAAGCTGCTCGACGGCCAGGTCACCATGGCAGTCGAGGACGGCCTGACACCGGCCGATAAGGCGGCGGGGCTGATTCTGGCCTGTCAGGCGAAGGCGCAGCACGACGTGACAGTAGACGCCTGAGCCATGCGCGAACACGACCGCGCCGTCGCCAGCGGCATCATCGGCCTGATGCTGCTGCTCTGGCTCGGCTTCCTGATGCACCGCTCGCCCGATTTCGCCGGCAGCGCGTGGGGTGGAGTTTTCGCGGTCTCCGGCGCAGTCCTGATGCTGGTGCCGCTGGTGTACTCGGTGGTGAAGCGCGTCGGCCCGCTGCGGCGCAGGCTGGCTTCAGGCGGGCGTATGCGCGTGTTCCTGGTCTGGCACATCTATGCGGGGATCGCCGCTGCGATTCTGGCGTTGATCCATACCGGACACAAGTTCCAAAGCCCCTTGGGTATCGCACTGACCGGCTTGATGCTGATCGTCGCGCTGAGCGGCTTCGTGGGGCGCTATCTGCTGGGATACCTCAGCGAGGACAGCCGCTCCAAGCGGGATCAGCTCGATGTACTGCACACAGAAGTCCAGCGCCTCACGGCCTACCTGCAGAGCCCCCCAACGCCGGCCGCCGCCAGCGGTGCCGTGCTGTTTGCCGGAAGGATGCCGGAATCACGGGCACTGCCGTTGATTGAAGCCGTCGCCGACCTGGAATACGCCTTGCGCGTAGAGGATCGAGTGCGCACGGTGTTCGGGCACTGGCTCAAGTTCCATCTGGCGATTTCCGCGATGCTGTATGGATTGCTGGCCTTGCACGTGTGGGCGGCCATTGAGTTCGGCCTGCGGTGGTTCGGATGAATCGCAACGTGGTTTTGTCGGTCGTGCTCGCGTTCCTGGTCGGCGCGCTGACGGTGGCGATTGCCTGGCGATTTCCGGAACTCCGCGCTAAGGCGTTCTGGCAGAGGCAAGCAAGCCCCGGCCCACTCTCCGCCGCGCATGCGTTCCTGGACCATCAATGTTCCGCCTGCCACACGCCGGTCAAAGGTGCCGAGGCGACCAAGTGCATCGTGTGCCATGCCAACAATACGGCCCTGCTCCAGCGGCAAGCCACCGCCTTCCACGCGAGCATCGGCGCGTGTACCCAGTGCCATGCCGAGCACCAGGGCCGCGTCATTGCGACCGCAGTGATGGACCATCAAAAGCTTGCGCTCATCGGCCTGCACCAGCTTGAGCAACAGGGGGCCGGAAGCGATGCCCGTCTGCAGCATCACGAGCTGGTCGCCTGGCTGGACTCGCGCGATCCGGTCGCCGCTGTCGCTGCGAATCCGCATCTGACACCTTTGGAAGGGACACTGGACTGCGGCAGCTGTCACGCCACCCGCGACCGGCACTGGGGGCTCTTCGGCAAGGATTGCGCCCAGTGCCACGCCACGACGCAGTGGAGCATCGCCGAATTCCGGCATCCGCCGCCCACTTCGATGGACTGTGCCCAATGCCACCAGGCGCCCCCGAGCCATTACATGGAACACTTCAAGATGGTGTCGATGACGGTGGCCGGCCAGGAGAACGTGCAGGTAACCCAGTGTTACCGCTGCCACCAGACCACAGCGTGGAACGACATCCGCTCCGTCGGGCTTTACAAGCATCATTGAGTCGGAACGGTCGCCATGAACTCGTTTCGCAGCTTGATGGAGTGGGTCGGCATCGCTTTCGACGCCACCGGCGTCGCCGTCATCGCCATCGGTGCGCTGGCGGCGACGTGGCGCAGGCGGGTGCGGACGTCAGAGCCCGGCGCCTCGGGCGTTCGCCAGTTCCGCCAGGAGTTCGGCGGCGCCATCGTGCTGGGCCTGGAATTCCTCGTCGCGGGCGACATTATCCGCACGGTGGTGGTGGCGCCGACCCTGGAGAACGTCGCAGTGCTGGCCATCATCGTGCTGGTGCGTATCGTGCTGAGCCTGGCCTTGCAGATCGAAATCGAGGGGCGCTGGCCCTGGCAGGGGCACGGCTTCGGGGCTGGCGGCGCCGCGCCTTGTACACAATCCACCGCCGCTACAGCGGCTCCGCGAGCTCACCCAGAGGGAACGCCACCTTGATCCCGATTCATCGCCGTCTACCGGCCGGCGGCGCGCGCCGCCGCCACGCCGTACCGCAGCGTCGCCGCGGCAACGCTGGCCTTTAACGCAGGAGCAAGCTGATGGAGTCCTTTCTCGACCGTTCGCGCATCGCCTACTTCACCATGGAAGCCGCCGTGCATCCGCAGATTCCCACCTCCAGTGGCGGCCTGGGCATTTTGGCGGGCGATGCATTGCGCACGGCGGCAGACCTGGATCTGCCGATGGTCGGGGTGACGCTGGTCAGCCGCGCCGGCTACTTCCGGCAACACTTGTCCCCGGAAGGCCGCCAGTCCGAGTCCGCGGAGGATTGGGAGCCGGGCCGCTGGTGCCGCCGCGCCGGCGCCAAGACCGTGGTGCCGATCGAGGGCCGCGAGGTCTGGGTTGGGGCCTGGCTCCATGTGCTCGAAGGCAATCGCGGCGGACGCGAGCCGGTGCTTTTTCTCGATACCGATCTGCCCGAGAACGATCCCGCCGACCGGACAATCACCGCGCAACTCTACGGCGGCGACAGCACCTACCGGCTGAAGCAGGAGATCGTGCTCGGCATCGGCGGCGTGCGCCTGCTCCGCGGCTTGGGCTTTCGCATCCACAAGTACCACCTGAACGAGGGCCACGCGGCGCTGCTGGCACTGGAACTGCTGCGTGCCACGGTCCCGCCTAGCGCCGAGTTGCGCGCCGGGGAGCCGCAGTACAACGTGTTGCAGGTGCGCCACCGCTGCAGCTTCACCACCCACACGCCGGTCGGGGCCGGGCACGACGAGTTTGCCTATGATCTGGTCGCGCGCGTGCTGGGGCCGTTCGTTGAGGATGGCGTCCTGCGCCGGCTTGCCGGCGAGGCCGCGCTGGATATGACGCACCTCGCGCTGAACCTCAGCGGCTACGTCAACGGCGTCGCCAAGTTGCACGCAGAGACTTCGCGGCGCATGTACCCGGGCTACGCGGTGCGGGCAGTGACCAACGGCGTGCACGCCCACACCTGGACCGCGCCGAGTTTTGCGGCGCTCTATGATCACCACCTGCCGGGGTGGTGCCACGAGCCCGAGGTCTTGGTCCGTGTGCGCTGCTGCCTGTCCGACGAAGAAACCTGGCAGGCGCACGCAGCCGCCAAGCGGCGGATGCTGGAACACCTGCACAACGCCTTCGGCGTGGCGCTGGCCCCCGAACTGCCCACAATCGGCTTCGCCCGGCGCATGACCTCGTACAAGCGCCCCGAACTCCTGTTCTCCGACCTGGAGCGGCTGCGGGCCATCGCCCAGCGCTGGCCATTCCAGATCGTATGGGGCGGCAAGGCGCACCCGCGTGACGAGGACGGTAAGCGGCGCATCGAGCAGGTACACGCGGCGCTGCGCTCGCTCGCGCCCCAGGTTCGCGGGTTCTACGTGCCCAACTACGATATGAGCATGGCGCAGATCCTGATCCCCGGTGTGGACCTGTGGCTGAACACGCCGCAGCGGCCGCTGGAGGCGTCCGGCACCAGTGGCATGAAGGCGGCCCTCAACGGCGTACCGAGCCTCAGCGTGCTGGACGGATGGTGGGTGGAGGGCTGTGTCGAAGGCATGACCGGCTGGGCCATCGGGGACGCTGGCGACAGCCCTGCGGAAAGCGAGGCGGAGGCGTTGTACCGCAAGCTCGAACAGCGGGTGCTGCCGCTGTTCCACCAGGACCGCGCCGGCTGGATCGCGGTGATGAAGGGTGCCATCACCCTGAACGGCTCTCTGTTCAACAGCCACCGCATGATGCGGCGCTACGCCGCCGAAGCCTACATGTGACCGGCCGGACCGAGGGCCGGTCACGGCACGAGCGAACTGATCCAGATCATTGTCGCCGTGGCGCTGAGGGCCAAAACTGCCCATGTCTATGGAATCGGAGCGGCGAATCATGAGAACCAGTCGAGCTGTGCTTGTGGTGGTGCTCGCCGCCGCGCTAACCAGCGGCTGCATCGGCATCGAGACGCGTGACATTAATGAAGCCATTCTCGATCAGAAGATCGCGCAGGCCAGCACCCCAGCGGATCACACCGCGCTCGCCGCTTATTACGACGCGCAGGCCAGTGAGGCGGATCACCGGGCCGACGCGCGGCGCCGGGCGCGGCACCAGTACGAGCGCTGGCCGCCCGGCCTCTACTACCCGATCGGCACGACGCCAAGTCTACTGGACCACTATGACCAGCTCATCGCGGGCTACGAGCAGACCGCAAGGGAGAACCCGCACCTTGGCTAAGTGGCACCAGCGCATGGCCGAAGACGAAAGCGCGACCACGCCACAGACTCGCTGACACGGAGACAGGACAGGCGATGAAGCTGCTGCTGAACCCACCGGAAAGCCCGCGGCAGCTGCGCCGGCAGGTGCTGTGGGTGCTGACCGCGGCCGGCATCCTGATCGCCGCGCTGGTAGCGGTGCTTGCTTATGTCGCCGCCGCACAGCATGTCGAGCGCGCAGCGGTCGGCCGCGTCCAGTCGGCATTCGGCCACTTCGACTCCGCCGCCATGCTGCCGCTGTTTCAGGGAAACTCCGGCGGCTCGCACGAGGATCTGTTGCGACAGCTCGACCGCGAGCATTTCGTCGGCATCCGGCTGCGAGACCCGGATGGCCGCGTCCTTGCTCAATTCTGGGCAGACGGCATTGAACCGGAACTGCGCCAGGCCGCCACCGACGCACGGCCGCGCTTTGCCGGCGACCTGCTGCGGTCGGGGGGCGAGGCCTTCGTGCGCGTAGCGCGCAGCGCGCCGGTCGGCAGCGCGCCCGGTGGCACCGTGGCCGAAGCGCTCTACCGCCTCGATCCGGAAACCGTCCACTCCATCGACCAGCAAGTGCGCGGCGCCGCTCTGATCGGTGCGACCACCGTGCTGGTCACCACCGTGCTGCTGTATCCGATTCTGCTCGCACTGAGCCGGCGGGCGCTGCGGCTGTCGCTTGACCTGTTACGGTCCAATTTCGACCTGATGCTGACCCTTGGCAGCGCAATCGCCCTGCGCGATGCCGAGACCGACGCTCACAACTACCGGGTCACGCTGTACGCGATCCGCCTGGCAGAGGCTGTGGGCATGCCGCCGGCGGAGATCGCCGACGTGATCGCCGGCGCGTTCCTTCACGACGTCGGCAAGATCGGCATCCCAGACGCGATCCTGCTCAAGCCCGGGCCGTTGGCGCCCGAGGAGCTACGCGTGATGCAGCGCCATCCGCTACTCGGCGAGCGCGTCGTCAACAACAATCCCTGGCTGGTGCGCGCGCGCACTATCGTGCTGTGCCACCACGAGCGCTACGACGGCAGCGGTTACCCCGGCCACCTGGCCGGCACGGCCATTCCGCGCGCGGCGCGGCTGTTCGCGATTGTTGACGTGTTCGACGCCCTGACCACGAAGCGGCCCTACAAGCCCGCATTCACCCTCGACCAAGCCCTGCAGATGATGCAGACCGACATGGCGGGCAAATTCGACCCGGCGCTGTTGGCGGTATTCACGGCCGGCGTGGAAAGGCTGTTCCTGGAAATCGGACAGGCACCGCCGGGCGAGTTGCAGATAGCGCTCGGGGATGCGGTCAGGCGATATTTCCCGGCGGCCGGACCACCCGCTACGCGGCAGCCGCCAGAGCGAGCGCCGGCGTGACTGTCCTGTGCGGTGGTCGGAGATGCGCGCAGCCGGATGGGTTACGGGTTGCGGCATCTTGCCGCGCCAGGGCACGCGTCTGCGTTGATGTGGATCAATTGAACGGCGCCATGCCACTACTAGTCTGCCGTCCTCGCAGGCCAGAACTTCAAAGCGTTCCCTTGCACCGCCTCCCGCATCGGACACGAGGTGCCCCTTGACGCAGATCAATGCCTGCAGGTCGCAGGACGGCGTGAAATGACCAGCTGAAGGCCGATGGACGGAGGGTGGCAATTCATGAACAAACTCGGGTTCAAGGCGGCGGCGCTGGTGTTGTCGCTGACCGCCGCGGTCTTGGTCGCGTCCGCCTCGGACGTCGATGCAGTGTCCGAGGCCAATGTGGTGCAGCGCGTGCAATCGGCGAAAACCCCTGCCGACCACGAAGCCATCGCCCGGTATTACAACGAACTGCTCTCGGCCGCTAGAGCGGGCTTGGACAGGCATCGCAAGCTGAAGGAAGGCTATCGGCGCAGCGCGTACGCGTCGGCCGAGCCCGGCGTCCTGCCAATGGACCGCCATTGCGATCAGCTGATCCGCGATGACGAGGATGCGGTTAAGACCTATACGGGCTTGCACGATCTACACTGGAGGTGGGGCAAACAGTTGTCCGACACCGGCAGCCGGTAACGCGAAGAACCGGTACGAATGGCTTGCTCGGGCCCTGGCGGCGCTCGATTCCGCCCGTCCTTGACCTGGATCAATGTCTCCTCGGACGCGGATGGCGTCCAATCCCTGAACGACTCCGGAAGGTATGCAGATGAACACCGATGCGCCATTGATTCTCGGCCACCACGGCGTCTCCCGCCGCCGCTTCGTGCAGGGCATCGCCGCAGCGGGGGCGCTCGGTGCACTCGCCCTGCCGAAGGGCGCCGCCTGGGCGGTGGCACCTAGCGGCAGCCAAGCCGAGCTGCGCGGCACCGAATTCGATCTGGTGGTGGCTCCGCTGCCGGTCAACTTCACCGGCAGCCCCGCCGTGGGCACGGCCATCAACGGCCTGCTTCCGGCGCCGGTGCTGCGGGTGCGCGAAGGCGATACCGTCACCCTGCGCGTCACTAACCGGCTCAGCGAGCCGACCGCAATCCATTGGCACGGCATCATCCTGGACGCGGCGATGGACGGCGTGCAGGGCATGAGCTATCCGGGCATCGCGCCGGGCGAAACCTTCACTTACCGCTTCACCGTGAAGCAGAGCGGCACCTACTGGTATCACGCTCACACCCTGCACGAACAGACCGGCCTCTACGGCGCGCTGATCGCCGAGCCGCGGCACCCGGACCCGATCGTCGCCGACCGCGACTACACCGTGATGCTCAGCGACTGGACCGACGAGGACCCACTGGCCGTCTACCAACACCTCAAGAAGATGGGCGCGTACTACAACTACGGCCAGCCGACGGCCGGGGATTTCTTCGCCGACGCGTCCCGCATGGGTGTCGCAAAGGCGATGGAGAAGCGCAAGATGTGGAACGCCTCGCGCATGAATCCCACCGACTTCAGCGACGTGTCCGGCGTGACCTACACCTACCTGATGAACGGCACCGCGCCCGCCGGCAACTGGACCGCTCTGGCCCGTGCCGGCGAGCGCGTGCGCCTGCGTTTCGTCGGCGCCGGCACGGCGACATTCTTCGACGTGCGCATTCCTGGGTTGAAGCTCACGGTGGTCGCCACTGACGGCCAGCGGGTGGAGCCGGTCGAGGTCGACGAATTCCGCATTTCCCCGGGTGAGACTTACGACGTCATCGTCCAGCCGCCGGACGACCGCGCCTATACCATCCTCGCCCAGTCGATGGACCGCACCGGCTTTGCGCGCGGCACTCTGGCGCCGCGCGCCGGCATGCAGGCCGAAGTGCCCCAGCCCGACGCCCCGGTGTGGCTGACCGAGGTCGACATGATGGGCGCGATGGCCGGGATGGCAGACATGCCGGGCATGGACATGGGCCCGCCCGCCCGGCATGCGCGAACCGAGTACGGCCCCGGCATCGACATGCGCGTGGACTATCCGCGCACCAATCTCGACGATCCCGGCATCGGCCTGCGCGACAACGGGCGGCGCGTGCTGACCTATGCCGACCTGCACACCGTCGGCGGCGCGCTCGACCCGCGCACCGCCGGCCGCGACATCGAACTGCACCTGACCGGCAACATGGACCGCTTCATTTGGTCGATCGACGGCGTCAAGCTCACCGACGCCAAGCCGATCCATTTCCGTTCCGGCGAGCGGCTGCGCGTCATCCTGCACAACGACACCATGATGACCCATCCCATGCACCTCCACGGCATGTGGAGCGAGCTGGAGGCGCCGGATGGCACGTTCCAGGCGCGCAAGCACACCATCGCCGTGCAGCCGGCGCAGCGCGTCAGCTTTGCCGTAACGGCCGACGCGATCGGACGCTGGGCCTTCCACTGCCATTTGCTGTACCACATGGCGGCCGGGATGTTCCGTGAAGTGGTGGTGGCATGACCGCTCATCACAGCTTAATTCGGCAATCCGCGGCGAACTTGCTGTGTGGCTTTGTCCTGCTGGCTTCCACCTCCGCGTTCGGCCAGGACGAGCACTCAGGCATGGCTGGGATGTCAATGCAGGCGCCTGCCACCCCGGAAGCATCGGCGCCGCCGGCTCCCTCCGCAACCAGCGACATGAACGGCATGGACATGGGTGCGACGGGCACCACGGCAACTACGCCCCCTCCCGCAAAGGGTCAAGGCGCCATGGACATGGGTTCAATGCAAGGCGGCCAAGCGCCGCCCGACGCGCGCGATCCCAACGCCTATGCCGACGGCTACGACTACGGCTCGATGCCGGGCATGGAGCAGGCCGACCGGATCATGGTCAACAAGCTCCTGGTCGATCAGCTGGAGTTCGTGCACAGCCGCGAAGGCAACGGCGTCGCCTGGGACATCCACGACTCGTACGGCGGCGACCAGCAGAAGCTGCTGGTGCGCACGGAAGGCGCCGTCGCCAAGAGTTCCGCCGATTTCACCACCGGCGCCGAAGCCCTATGGTGGCGCGGCTGGACGCCGTTCTGGGGGACGGTGCTTGGATTGCGCCAGGAGTTCGGACCGGGCGCACATACCCAGGCGGCGTTCGGCGTCGAGGGGCTGGCACCGTACTGGTTCGACATGGAAGCCACTGCTTATGTCGCCGAAGACGGCCGGCTTTCGGCCCGACTGAAGGGCGGCTACGACGTGCTGATCACCAACCGGTTGGTCCTCACGCCGGAAGCGGAAACGAATCTGTTCAGCCGCAGCGACGACAAGCGTGGCGTGGGCGCGGGTGTGGCCAACCTCGAACTGAGCTTGCGGCTGCGCTACGAGTTCAGCCGCAAGTTTGCCCCATACATCGGCGTGGACTGGGACCGCGCCGTGGGCGGCACCGTCGGTCGCCGCTTGGGCGAGGGCACCGGCGAGCCGGTGAGCAATACCCAGCTCGTCGCCGGCGTGCGGATGTTGTGGTAATCCGGCGAACGCGCCCGCGATGGATTCCGTGCTGGCACTGGGCTTCTTCATTGGGCTGCGTCATGCGCTCGAACCCGATCACGTAGCCGCCGTCGCCACCCTGGCAGCGCGGGGCGGCGGTGTACTGCGCACCGCGGCCTTGGGCATTGCCTGGGGCACCGGTCATCTCCTGTCGCTTCTGCTGGTCGGTTCGGCAGCGTTGCTGACTGGCCAACGGGTACCCGCCGCATGGTCGCTGGCCCTGGAATCAGTCGTAGGCATCCTGCTGCTGGTGTTGGGAACGGGACTGCTGCGGGAGCTTCTGCCGGGGTGCGGCGCCCGCGGCATGGCAAATATCGAAGGACCGGGTAAACCAGCGGCTCGGTCCACGGCAGGCGCCGTCGCAGGCGTCCCGCGCCTTCACGGGCGCGCGGCGCTCGTTGGCATCGTGCACGGCTTGGCAGGCTCGGCCGCCTTGGTCGTGCTGACGGCCAGCGTGATCCATTCAGCGGGCCTCGGCGTGCTTTACCTGGCCGTCTTCGGAACCGGCGCGATCGCCGGCATGGCTAGCTTGTCGATGCTGATGGCCCTGCCTTCGCAGTATCTGACGTCGCGCACTGCCCGCACGATGCGTTTCCTCAGCCTCGTCGTTGGCTTGCTCACGACGGCGCTCGGCCTGCGCATCCTGCTGGCGAACGCCGGCCAGTTGCTCTGAAGTCCTGCGGCGGCTTGACCTAGATCAATGCCGGGATCGCTTCGCTGTCGCAAGCTCTTTGTCAGTCCGAAATACAGTCTCGTACGGCGCCGCCAGCTGAAACGGAGGAACACCATGTATAACAACCCCGTCAAACGCCCGTTGAGCCTTGCCATCGCGCTGGCCATGGGTCTATTATTGGATGGCTGTGCCGGGCGGACACCGCAGGCAGCACCGCTGCCCGAGCAGATCGCCGGCGCCAGGACGCGCGCCGACCATGAACAACTCGCGACGCGGTACGAGCAAGCCGCTGCTGCAGCGCAGCAAGAGGCGCAGGTGCACCGAGAAGCCAAGGATCGGTATGAACGGTTCCCCTACAGCGGCCTGTATTCTCCGCACCACGTGAACACTGCCGCTTTCGCGCAGCGCTGCCAGAGCGCCATCGTCGCCAACGAGCAGGCCGCCCAGGACGACCTGGCCCTGGCCAAGCTCCATCGCGATCTGGCCACGGAAACCAAGGAATAGCGGCGATGAAGCGCAAATCCGCTGCGCTGGCTCTGGCGCTTCCCCTTCTGACCGGCGCGGTGCTGTTGAGCGGCTGCGGACCAAAGTCCGCGGCGCCCGCGGCCAGTGTCACCGACGCCAACCTCGTCGACAAGGTCCAGCAGGCCCGCACGCCGACCGATCACCAGGACATCGCACGCTACTACGACGCGCAGGCGCAGGCCGCCGAGCGCCAAGCCGCAGTGGACCGCAAGTTCAGGGGCAGCTATGTGCGCAGCTGGCCACCGGGCGGCCCTTCCGAAGGTCCGGCAGCCGAAGGACACTACGACTCGGCCAGCGGCACGGCCACACTCACCCTGCGCGGCTTCGGCCCCTCGGCCGAGGGCCATTACGACCGCCTGATTGCGCGCGACGAGGACGACGCGCGCGAGTACCACGCACTGGCCGACTGGCACCGCGACCTGGCGGGCCAGGTCGAACGCGGCGGCGCCAAGGTGGCCGAATAATTGTCTCCCCTCCAGAGTTTTTGACACGCGGTTGCGCCGGTGGTCGCCGTGGCGCAGCGGCGTTCCTTCCACGTTTCACGGTGACTGCCGCTGGCCGGGCGGCGACGAGCCCGGCCCCAACACCTCGGAGAATTTCATGACACCCAACAGCAAGCTTTGTCTTATTGCCCTCGCGCTCGCCGGCCTGGCTTCGGCCGGGTCCGTGCTGGCGCAGGCCACCCAGCAGCCCGCCGCCCCTCAGAAGCCGGCCGCGACCACCACCGCACCGGCGGCACCGGCCGCCCAGTCCCCGGACCAGCAGGGCCACCAGATGGGCATGCACATGATGCAGATGGGCAAGCACATGGAGCAGATGGGCAAGCAGATGCAGCAAAAGGGCATGCAGATGGACAAGAAGGGCAGCGCCATGGGCATGGACATGGGCGAGATGGGCATGGACATGGACCAGACCGACAAGGACATGGACAAGATGGAAAAGGACATGGACATGGACATGGACAAGAGTCCGCACATGTAAGCAGCGGCTCGCCTCGGCGAGCCGCCAACCGTTTGATCCTGGACCGCCGGGCGGCGTAGGTCTGACCGCGCCGTTCCGGCTCCGCAAGGAAATTGGGGAGGTAGGCATGGCCACAGAACAAGCGCCGCCGACGGTCTACCACCAGCTGCGCGCGCAGGGCATGAGCCGGCGCGGCTTCCTGCAGTTCTGCGCCTACATGACCACGCTGCTAGCGCTGCCCGCCAGCGCCGCCCAGGACATCGAGCAGGCGTTGCGGACCAAGCCCCGGCCCAGCGTCATCTGGATTTCGATCCAGGAATGCACCGGCTGCAGCGAATCGCTGCTGCGCTCGTTCGAGCCGACGCTGGAAGGGCTGATCCTCGACCAGTTTTCGCTCGACTACCATCATGTGCTGCAGGCGGCGGCCGGCCGCGCCGCCGAAGCCGCGCGCGAGGCCGCGATCAAGAAGGCCTGGGGCAAGTACGTGCTGATCGTCGACGGCGGCATCCCCCAGGGCGCCGACGGCGCGCTGTCCACCACCGGCGGGCGCGCCGGCATCGAGATCCTGCAGACCGCCGCGCAGGGCGCGGCGCTGATCGTCGCGGTCGGTACTTGCGCCGCCTACGGCGGCATCCCGGCCGCAGCGCCGAATCCAACCGAGGCGACAGGTGCCGCCAAGGCGCTGACCGAGTTGCGCGACGCCGGCAAGGTGAGCGCCCCCGTGATCAACGTCCCAGGCTGTCCCCCCGTCCCGGAAGTGATGACCGGCGTGATCGCCTACTACCTGGCCTACGGCAAGGCGCCGCCACTGGACGACCTGCTGCGTCCGGTCCCGTTCTTCGGCCGCACCGTGCACGACGACTGCCCGCGGCTGCCGTTCTACAACAAGGGCCTGTTCGCCAGGAGCTTCGACGATGAGGGCGCGCGCCAGGGCCACTGCTTGCTGGAGCTGGGCTGCAAAGGCACCGTGACCTTCAACGCCTGTACCGTGGTCAAGTGGAACCAGGGCACCGGCTTTCCGATGAAAGCTGGCCACGGCTGCCTGGGCTGCTCGCAGCCCGGCTTCTGGGACCGCAAGGGAGGATTCTATGCCCCCATCGCCTGACACAACACCCGCTGGCGCCGCGCCGAAACCGCGCCGTGTCGTGGTCGACCCGGTCACGCGCATCGAAGGGCATCTGCGCATCGAGGCCGAGACCGACGCCGACAACGTCATCACCCGCGCCTCCAGCTCCGGCACCATGGTGCGCGGCATCGAAATCATCATGAAGGGCCGCGATCCGCGCGACGCCTGGGCCTTCACCCAGCGCTTCTGCGGCGTGTGCACGGTCTCCAACAGCGTCGCGGCGGTGCGCGCGGTGGAATACGCGCTGGGCTATCCGATCCCGCCCAACGCCGAGATCATCCGCAACCTGATGATGGCCACGCAGTTCGTGCACGACCATGTCGTGCACTTCTACCACCTGCACGCCCTGGACTGGGTGGACATCCTATCGGCCCTGCAGGCCGATCCCGCCAAGACCGCCAAGCTGCAGCAGTCGATCAGCCCCTGGCCCAACAACTCCACCGAATATTTCGCCGGCGTGCTGGCGAAGCTGAAGGGCTTCGCCGCCGGCGGCCAGCTCGGCATCTTCGCCAACGGCTACTGGGGCCATCCGGAGTACAAGCTGCCGCCCGAAGCCAACCTGCTTGCGGTTTCGCACTACCTCGAAGCGCTGGCCTGGCAGCGCGAGATCATCAAGGTCCACACCATCTTCGGCGGCAAGAACCCGCACCCCAGCTTCGTCGTCGGCGGGGTTCCCTGCACCTTCACCGAGGCCGGCGGCGCCACCGGCGTCAGCGCCCAGAACCTGCGCCTGGTGGCGGACCTGATCGCCCAGATGCAGAAGTTCGTGAACGAAGTCTACGTGCCGGACACGCTGGCCATTGCCTCGTTCTACAAGGATTGGGGCACGCGCGGCGAAGGCGTCGGCAACTTCATCTCCTACGGCGAGTTTCCGCTGGGGCCGGACTGGAACGATCCGCAACAGCGGCTGTTTCCCGCCGGCGTGATCCTCAACCGCGACCTGTCGAAGATCCTGCCGCTCGACCCGGAGGACCCGCGCCAGATCCAGGAATCCGTCGCGCACTCCTGGTACGACTACAGCAAGGGCCGGCAGACGCCGCTCCATCCCTACGACGGCGAGACCGTGCTGCGCTACACCGGCCCGCAGCCGCCCTACGAGTTCCTCGACGTCGACAAGTCTTATTCCTGGATCAAGTCACCGCGCTGGCGCGGGCAGCCGATGGAAGCCGGCCCGCTGGCGCGCGTGCTGATCGCGTATGCGGCCGGCGACAAGACCGTGCGCGGCCTGGTCGACCACGCGTTGCAGCAGCTCGGACTGCCGGTGTCGGCGCTGTTCTCCACGCTTGGCCGGGTGGCGGCGCGGACGCTGGAAACCAAGTTGATCGCCGACGCCATGACCGGCATGTACGGCGCCTTGATGGGCAACATCCAGCAGGGCCAACTGGAGACCTTCAACGACATCCTGTTCGATCCCAAGACCTGGCCGAAGAAGGCGCGCGGCGTCGGCCTGATGGAAGCCCCGCGCGGAGCCTTGGCGCACTGGATCACGATCGAGGACGGCAAGATCGCCAACTATCAGGCGGTGATCCCGACCACCTGGAACGCCGGGCCGCGCGACGCCAACGGCCGGGAAGGCCCGTACGAGGCCGCGCTGCGCGGCCACAAACTGCACAACCCCGAGCAGCCGCTGGAAATCCTGCGCACCATCCACAGCTTCGATCCCTGCCTGGCCTGCGCCGTCCATATCATCGATCCGCACGGCACTGAACTCGTGCAGGTCAAGGTGCAGTGAGGAGCCATGCCATGAACCACGCCCTGCGCAGTCCGGCCTTGATCCGGTCCGGTCCTGTTCTGCTCATGGGGTTGCTGACCTTTGGCCTGCCGTTCGGCGCGCAGGCGCGGCCGGGCTACGCCAACCTGATCAACTCCTATTGCCAGGCCCAGGGCGCGGCGCGCCTGCGCTACACCGACGATGGCTGCACCCTGTGCCACCATCAGGGCACGTTCACCACCGACCCTGACCATCGCCTCGAACCGCAGTGGTCGGAGTTCGAGCTGGGACGGTCCTCCGGCAACTACAGCTTCTTTTGTCCCGGCAGCGGAAGTCCTCCCCTGACGGCGGACTCCGGCGCCGCCGACCAGGCCGGCGATCAGGGCACAGCGCCGGGCGAGGCGGCGCCGCAGCCCGCGATGCCGTGGATGGCGCTGGGCTATCCCAGCGGCCATGCCGCTACGATGGCGGTCAGCGGGGCGCCGGGCGAGACGGCGCCGAGCGCCGTTGCCAAACCGTCCGCGCCGAAGGCGGTACCGGCCGAATCCCTGGCACCGCCCACGCCGGACGCCAAGACCGCCGCGGACCTCAAGAGCAAGCTGAGCAAATTGCACGCCGACCTGGCCATCGGCAAGGCCCAAGAGAGCGCCTGGCAGGATCTGGCCGATGCCGTGCTGGCGCTGGGCCCCGCGGCGACTGCGGAGCCCGCAGCCGCGGCTCCAGTGACCGCGCAACTGCAGGAGCAGCAGCGGCGGCTGGCGCAGCGCGCCGCACAATTGCGCGCCGTCAACACCGCGCTGGTGCGCCTCAACGCCAAGCTGAACGAGCGCCAGCAGCGCCTGCTCGCGGCACGCCTGCCGGCCCTGATCGGCCAAGCCTGACCGCCGGAGACCCGCCATGTGCTTGGCCGTGCCGATGCAAGTCGATGCCATCGAGGGATTCCGGGCGCAGTGTTCGGCCAAGGGCGTGAGCCGCGAGGTCAACCTGTTCCTGCTGCAGGACCAGGCGGTGGCGGCCGGCGATCACGTGCTGGTCCACTTGGGCTACGCCATCCAGCGCATCAGCGCCGAGGACGCCGTGCGCTATTGGGATGCCTTCGACGAAGTGCTGGCACAGAGCCCAGTGGTCTGACCCATGCACGAGCTATCGGTGGCCCAGGCCCTGCTGGATCAGATCGACGCCATCACCGCGGAACGCGCGGCGACGTGCGCGGTCGTGGTGACGATCCGCGTGGGTCCCTTATCGGGCGTCGAACCGGCCCTGCTCGACCGCGCTTTCGCCGTGGCGCGGTTGCGCGATCCGCGGACCGCCACCGCGACGCTGAGCATCGAGCCGGCGGAGATCCGCGTGGCCTGCCGCGACTGCGGCCGTGATGGTGCCGCGCACACCGGCAAGCTCGCTTGCTCGGCGTGCGGCAGCCGCGCCACGCGCCTGCTGCAAGGCGACGAGCTCCTGCTGCTCCGGGTGGAGCTGGAAATAGCGGCCGACGCGGCGCCGCAACTCAACCAATCGGAAGGAGTCTGCCATGTGTGACCAGTGCGGATGTGGCGCCACCGCCCAGCACGATCCGGGAGCCGCCGCCGGTGGACTCCGGTTCACGCCCCTGCGCCAACAGGTCGATGTCGTACGCGGCATCCTTGACGGCAACCACCGCCAGGCCGAGCACAACCGCGCCCACTTCGACGCGCACGGCATCGTCGCGATCAACCTGATGTCCTCGCCAGGGTCCGGCAAGACCGCGCTGCTGGAAGCGACCATCCCGCGGCTGCGCGAGCGCTACCGCATCGCCGTGGTCGAAGGCGACCTGGAAACGGACAACGACGCCCGGCGCATCCGCGCCCAGGGCGTGCCGGCGGTGCAGATCACCACCGGCACCGCCTGCCACCTGGATGCGGCGCTGGTGCACGACGCGCTGCACGCGCTGGATCTGGACCGCATCGACCTGCTGTTCATCGAAAACATCGGCAACCTGGTCTGTCCCGCCAGCTTCGGCCTCGGCCAGCATCGCGACGTCACGCTCCTGTCGGTCACCGAAGGCGACGACAAGCCGGCCAAGTACCCGGTGATGTTCCGCGCCAGCGACCTGGTGCTGATCTCCAAGACCGATCTGCTGCCGCACCTGCCGGAGTTCGATCCGCGACGCGCGCAGCAGGCACTGGCCGACATCGGCGCGCGCGCGTCCAGCCTGTGCGTGTCCGTGCGCGATCCGGGGTCGCTCGATCCCTGGCTGCATTGGTTGGAGCGGACCATGGCCGAGGTGCGCTCCGCGCAGCACGGCAGCGAAGCAGGTCGCGGTACGGGCGCCGGGCATGCGCATGCGCACCGCGGCTGACTGGCTGCAGGCGA
The DNA here is from genome assembly GCA_016779605.1 of Nevskia sp. Lineage (GTDB taxonomy): Bacteria > Pseudomonadota > Gammaproteobacteria > Nevskiales > Nevskiaceae > Nevskia. The sequence goes on from JADHNH010000001.1 coordinate 31,832, forward strand.
TCCGCGGGCTACCGCTGCGGCAGGAGGTGCGCGTGCTCAACGTCTGCGGCGGCCATGAGCGCACCATGGCGCAGGCCGGGCTGCGCGGCGTGCTGCCGCCCACCGTGAAGATCATCCCCGGCCCAGGCTGCCCGGTGTGCATCTGTCCCGAGGAAGACGTCTTCGAAGCGATCCAGCTGGCGCTGACGCAGCCGGTGACGCTGGTCGCCTTCGGCGACATGCTGCGCGTACCGGTGGGCGTGCCGAAGGGCCAGGTGCGCTCGCTGGAACAGGCCAAGGCGGCCGGCGCCGACGTGCGCCCGCTCGCCAGCCCGGAGCAGGCGCTGGCCATCGCGCGCGACAATCCGGCAAGAACGGTGGTGTTCTTCGTCGCCGGCTTCGAGACAACGCTGGCCCCGGTGGCGGCAATGATCCGGCAGGGCGTGCCGGACAACCTGCTGTTCCTGATGTCCGGGCGCCTGACCTGGCCGGCGGTAGCGATGCTGCTGGAGTCGGCCGATGTGGCTTTCGACGCCCTGGTGGCGCCCGGTCACGTCGCCACGGTGATGGGTTCGGACGAGTGGCAGTTCGTGGTGCGCGACCACCAGATGCCGGCGGCCATCGGCGGCTTCAAGCCGGAATCGCTGCTGGCGGCGGTGTACTCGGTGCTGCGCCAGCAGCTCGAAGGACAGGCGTTCCTGGACAACTGCTACGCCGAAAGCGTGCGCCCGGCGGGCAACCGCATCGCACGCCAGTGCCTGGACGATACCCTGGAAGTGGTCGACGCCAGGTGGCGCGGCATCGGCACCATCCCCAGCTCGGGGTTCCGTTTGCGGCCCGCGCTGGCGCACCTGGACGCGCGCCTGAAGTTCGGGCCGGGGCCAGGCGTGGAGCGCGGACCGCACCGCGAAATGCCGCCGGGCTGCGACTGCGCCCGGGTCATTCTCGGCAAGGTGCTGCCCAGCGACTGCTATCTCTACGGCCGCGCCTGCACCCCGCGCACCCCGGTTGGTCCGTGCATGGTCTCCGACGAAGGCGCCTGCCACGTCTGGTGGACCGGCGGGGTGCGCGCCAACCCGCAGGCCCGGCCGCCGGCCGGTACCGGCAGCTAGGCCTAAGACAAACCATGGACATGGCCGTGTTGCCCCAGCCTCACGCTGCGCATCCACGGATCGTGGTCATGGGCATCGGCAATACGCTGCTGAGCGACGAAGGGGTCGGCGTCCACGCCATCGAGCACTTGCGCAACGACCCGGATACCGAACCGGCCTTGGCCCTGGTGGATGGCGGCACCCTCAGCTTCTCTCTGCTGCCGCTGCTGCTGGAGGCCGACGCTCTGATCGTCATCGACGCCGCGCAGCTCAACCTCGCGCCGGGCGCCGTCAGGCGCTTCACCGGGCCACGCATGGACCGGTTGGTGCGCGGCGGCATCCGCACGGTGCACGAGGTCGGTCTCAAGGAGCTGCTCGACATGGCGCGGCTCGAAGGCCGCCTGCCGCGCCGACGGGCCGTCATCGCGGTGCAGCCGGCGACGCTGGACTGGGGCATGGCCCTGACGCCCCCGGTTGCCGCCACGCTGGTGCCGGTCAGCTTGATGGTGCACCGGATCGCGCAGCGCTGGCGCGCGCTACTGCCGGCGCCGGTGGCTTGAACATGCCAGCGCCGTCGCCCGACCACTCAGCGCCACAGCACAGGGGCGCCCTGATCGTGGTGGAAGGCCGGGTGCAGGGCGTCGGCTTCCGCCCCTTCATCCGCCGGCTGGCCGCCGCGCACGGCCTGGGCGGCTGGGTGCGCAACCGCGCCGGCCAGGTGGAGATCGCCGCGAGCGGCGAGGCCCCAGCGCTGGAACGGTTCGTGCGCGACATCGTAACGCGGGCCCCGCCGTTGGCGCGCCCGCGCATTCGCGAAGTCGTCCCGGCGTTCGTGGAGGACGAAGGTCGCTTCGACATTCTGCCCAGCGAGGCCGGCGACCCCCGCGACGCCGAGCTGTCACCGGATCTGTTCGTGTGCGACGACTGCCTGGCGGAAATGGCCGATTCTGCGGCGCGGCGCTACCGCTACCCCTTCATCAACTGCACCCAGTGCGGACCGCGCTACACCATCATCCGGGCGCTGCCTTACGACCGCGCCAATACCACGATGGCGAGCTTTGCCCTGTGCCCGGAGTGCCGGGCGCAGTACGACGATCCGGCGGATCGCCGCCATCACGCGCAGCCGCTGGCCTGTCCGGCCTGCGGGCCCAGCTTGTGGTTCCGCGATGCCGCGGGCGAGGTGCACGGCAATGAGGCCTCGATCGCGGTCTGCGTCGGCGCGCTCCACGCCGGCCGCACGGTCGCGGTCAAGGGCATCGGCGGCTATCACCTGATCTGCGACGCCGCCAGCGAAGCTGCGGTGTTGCGCCTGCGCGCGCGCAAGCGCCGTCCGGCCAAGCCGCTCGCCGTGATGGTGCCGATGCCGGCGCAGGACGCGCTGGAATGGGCGCGCCGTCTCGCCAGTTTCGATACGGTGGAGGAGGCGCAGCTGCGCGACCCGGTGCGCCCCATCGTGCTGCTGCGCCGCCGAAACGGCGCGCCGCTGGCAGACGCCGTCGCGCCGGGGCTGAGCGAGCTGGGCCTGATGCTGCCGTACAGCCCCCTGCATCACCTGCTGCTGCAGGCGTTCGCCCGGCCGGTCGTGGCCACCAGCGCGAACATTAGCGGCGAGCCGGTGCTGACCGAAGGCGCGCACGTCGAGGCGCGCCTCGCGGCCTGCTGCGATGCCTACCTGCACCATGATCGGCCGATCCACCGGCCGGCCGACGACCCGGTGGTCCGGGTCATCGCCGGCCGCGCCCGTCCGATCCGGCTGGGCCGCGGCACGGCGCCCCTCAGCCTCGGCCTGCCATTCCCGCTGCGCGACCCCGTGCTTGCCTGCGGCGGCCAGATGCGTGCAACGGTAGCGCTGGGTTACGGCCGGCGTGCGGTGGTGTCGCCGCACATCGGCGATCTCGGCTCGGTACGTGCAGCGCGGGTGTTCGAGGACGTTGCCGAGGGACTGCAGCAGCTCTACGGCGTGCGCGCCGGCCGCATCGTCTGCGACGCGCATCCGGGATTTTCCTCGCGCACCTGGGCGCGGCAGCGCCGGCAGCCCGTCGACCTGGTGCAACACCATTGCGCGCATGCTTCGGCGCTCTGCGGCGAGCACGAAGTGATCGCGCCGCTGCTGGTGTTCGCCTGGGACGGCGTGGGACTGGGCGCGGACGGCGCCCTGTGGGGTGGCGAAGCGCTCTATGGCCTGCCCGGCCGGTGGCGACGTCTGGGCTCTTTCCGGCCCTTGCGTCTGATCGGCGGCGACGCCGTGTCCCATCAGCCCTGGCGCAGCGCAGCAGCCGTGTGCTGGGCGCTGGGCCTCGCCAGGAAGCCGCCGCAGGACGCCTCAGGCTTGGCGCGGCAGGCCTGGGACCGGCGCCTCGGCACGCACGAATCCAGCGCGGTCGGACGGCTGTTCGACGCCGCAGCCGCGCTGCTCGGCCTGATCGAAACGGCGAGCTATGACGGCGAGGCGCCCGCCCTGCTGGAAGCCGCCGCGGATGACACCGGCGACCGGGTGGCGCTGCCCATCGTGGACGGCAACGCAGACTGCTGGAGCGTGGACTGGGCGCCGCTGATGCGCGCCGTGCTGGGGCCCGGCGCGATTGGCCGGAAGGCAGCCCTGTTTCACTCGTCCCTGGCGGCGTCCATCCTCGATCAGGCGCGCGTAGCGCGCGGGCGCTTTGGGGCGCAGCGCGTGGGCTTGAGCGGCGGCGTGTTCCAGAACCGGCGCTTGACGGAAGAGGCCGTCGAGTTGCTCAAAGACGACGGCTTCGAGGTGCTGTTGCACGAGCGGGTGCCCTGCAACGACGGCGGCCTGAGCTACGGCCAGCTGGTCGAACGCGCCGCGCAGGACGAGATCGAGCACTTGGTTCGCACGGAGGCCGGTCATGCTGCCTGACACGCATATTTCCCTGGCGCACGGCAACGGCGGTCGCCAGATGCGCGAGCTGATCGACGACTTGTTCGTGCGTCATCTGGGCAATCCCGGGCTCGACGCCAACGCCGACGCCACTCCGATCGCGCCGCCCGACCAGGAACTGATGGTGACCACCGACGGGTTCACGGTGGACCCGCTGGAATTTCCCGGCGGCGACATCGGCTCGCTCGCCGTCAACGGCACGGTCAACGACCTCGCCGTGTCGGGCGCCGATCCCCATTATCTGACGCTGAGCTGCTTCATCGAGGAGGGATTCGAGCTCGCGCGCCTGCGGCGGCTGATCCAGTCGATGGCTGCGGCCGCCCGAACCGCCGGCGTCGACGTAGTGGCCGGGGATACCAAGGTTGTGCGCCGTGGCGAGGGCGGCGGCGTCTACCTGTCCACCACCGGCATCGGCACGCGCCGGCGTGGCCTGGTATTGGGCATAGGCCGCATCCAGCCCGGCGACCGCATCCTGCTCAGCGGGCCTGTCGGCGATCATGGAACTGCCGTGCTGCTGGCACGCGGCGAATTCGGCCTGCGCGGCGAGTTGAGGTCGGACTGCGCCGCAGTGACGCCCATCTGCCGCGCAGTGCGCGAGATCGACGGATTACGCTTCATGCGCGATCCCACCCGCGGCGGCCTGGCGACCGTCGCACACGAGATGATGCGCTGCACCGGCTTGAGCATCCGCCTGCGCGAGCCGCACATTCCGATCCGGCTCGAAGTCCAGGCGGTGTGCGAGATGCTCGGCTACAACCCGCTGTACCTGGCCTGCGAAGGCCGCGTCGTCGCCGTGGTCGCTCCGGACGCCGCCGACGCCGCGCTCGCGGCGATGCGGCAGGCGGGCGCGGACGCTGTCGAGATCGGCTCGGTCGAGGAGGCCGGCGACATGGTGGTGCTGGAAACCGAGCTGGGCGGCGAACGTCTGCTGGAGGAACTCGAATCTGATCCCTTACCGCGCATCTGCTGAGGGATCGGGGCGTGAACCAGTTCCCGGGTCCGGCAAACGGCCGCGCAGCCGCTCGATGGCGGCGCCGAGGTCCTCTGCATGCGCCATCAGCAGCGCGGGGCAGAGCGAGACCTCGATCCACGCACCGGTGGGTTCGCCAGTGAGCTTCGCCTGGCTGACCCACCACAGCCCGGTAATTGCCGTTTCCTCGACCGTCGTGACACCCAGCGCCTTCACCGTGGCACGGATCTCCCCTGCGCCGAGCCAGGCGCGCAACGCGTCCAGCGCGCCGGGCGGCAGCGGCAAGCGCCGCAAGTCGACGCTGTCGGAGCGGCCGTCCCGCTGCAGCGCGCCGAGCTTGTCCAGCAATTCATGCAGGAGCGCCTGCACCATGGGTAGCGCCAGGATGTCCTCGGATGCCGTCTGCGAAGAATTGCGGGTCATGACCGGAAACTTCGGTCAGTCTCGCCCGCTGGCGGCCCAAGCTGATTGATCCGGATCAATGCCTTGCCCTCCTGTTTCGGCCCATTATCGCCAACAACGCGGGAAAAGGGGCACCCTCTACGATCCATTTGGAGCACGTGAAATGAACATGCGAATCAAGCTGACCGAGACTGGCCGGGTCATAGCGTGCGTGCTGCTCCTGCTTGCTGCGGGTGTCACAGTACCGATGGCCTCCGCCGAGCCGGACATGAAAATGGGCGGCATGGGCATGGAGCACGGTCCGCCGGCCATCGGCGCAATGGCTGGCGACAACACGATGGAACCCATGCACTCCATGGAAGACCCGATGGGCGCGCCGGCGCCCGCAGCGCCTCAAGCCCCAGCCACGGCTGACGGCGGATCGGCGCCGGCCCTGATTGCGCTCAACTTGCCGGGGTTCACCGGAGCGCCAGGTCTGTATCACATGGGCGCGACAGACTTCTTCCTGGATCATTCCGAACACATCGCCCTCTCCGAGGCGCAGCGCAAATCTCTGGAGGCCCTCAAGGCGGCAACGCTGAAGGAGCAGGCAGGCTACCGCCGGCAGATCGAACAGCAGGAGGACGCACTGTGGACGCTGACAGGGGCCGAAGTGCCGGACTCCACAGCAATCGCGACGAAGATCGCCGACATCGGGCTGCTGCATGCCCGCCAGCGCGGCGGCTACATGGACGCGGTCGGCAGGGCTGGCCAGGTACTGACGGCAGAGCAGCGCAAGCAATTGACGGGTTCGGGGGTGTCGCATTCCGCTGCCGCCGCCCAAGCCGACAAGCCCGCCTACCAGAAAGCAAATTGAGGCCTGACCCGGTGCGGGCTGACTCCCGGCGGCATCCTGTTCCTCGCGGAACCTTCAGGCTGGGCAAGCAAGAGGACACGTAGCCGGGTCGTAGGCAAGCAACACCATTCAACGGAGGTCGCCGTGGAACAAAAACCAGAGGTACTTGACGCGGGTTTTCCGCAGAACACGCAGCGCCGTCGATTCCTGCAATCGACGCTCGGGGTCGGCATCGGGGCTGGTGCGCCGCTGCTTCTATCCGCCGGCGCCATCGCAGATGAACGGACCCCGGGAGGGCCAGGGCAAAGCTCCAACGCTTCCCAAAGTGCGGACACTCCAATGCAGGCGGCGATCAAGTCCTGCCTCGATTGTCACGGCACATGCCTGCACATGGCAATGACCTACTGCGTCGAGAAGGGTGGCCGCCATGCCGAGGCGGCGCATCTCCGGCTGCTGATGAACTGCGCCGAACTTTGCCAGACCTCCGCGAATTTCATGCTCAGCGGCTCGCCGCTGCACGGTCGCGTCTGCGGCGTTTGCGCCGAGCTGTGCGAAGCCTGCGCGCGCAGCTGCGAACAGGTCGGCGACATGAACGAGTGCATCGAACAATGCCGGCGTTGTGCCAAGAGCTGCCGAAGCATGGCCTGAGGTGATCGGCGCTGCGCAAAGCACGCGCCTGTAGCGCAACCGCTCCAGGCGTCGGATCAGCGTGGTGGACGCAGGCCGGCCAGGGTCACCTCGACCAGGCGGCGGACGGCGGCCCGCGACGGCAGGCTGCTGGCCGCACCGAGGGCATGGAGGCAGTAGTTCGCCAGTTCATCCGGCGCGATGTCGTCCCGGACGCTGCCGCTCTTTGCGCTAGCGCTAAGCAGATTCCCGATCATAGCCTTGAGATGCTGGTGCGCCCGGGCGACGTGCGGCCCGCGGTGCAGCAGCGCTGCCAGCTCGGTGCCGTGGTGCTGGCGGGAAATGAGCGCGTAGGCTTCCAGCACCGCACGGAGTCCCGCGTCGGCGCCATCGGCCTGGTCCCGGACCTTCGCCAGGTGATCGAGGTGGGCGGCGATCTGGCGTTGGTGCCAGGCCACCAGGATCGATTGGACGTCGGGAAAATACTTGTACAGCGTCGCGCGTCCGACGCCGGTCTGTTCCGCGATCTGCGACATCTTCACCGATGCCAGTCCGTGTTTGGCCACCAGCGTCGCCGTGGTGTCGAGGGTGGCGTCACGCACCGCCTGGCGGTGCGCGCTGATGGTGTCGTTCCAGAGCTTGGGCATCGCAACAGTATACGTTGCGACGCAGTAGAGACATATTGATTTGATATAGACACAATGTCTCGATAAACTGAGGTCATCTTGATGATCGCCAAGAGAGGATTCGTAATGGTTGACTCGTCCCATTCGACCTACGCCGGCACGCCGCGCTGGGTGAAAGCCGCCGGCATCATTGTCCTCGTCCTGTTCGCGTTGTTTGTGGTGCTGCACCTTACCGGGCATGGGTTCGGGAGGCATTTGCACGGATGATCCTGCCACCGCCTCTGCGCAAGCTCGCGCTGACCGTGCATGTCGCCTCCTCAATAGGCTGGTTCGGCGCCGTCGCCGCCTTCCTGGCGCTCGCCGTCACAGGTCTGAACAGCCATGACGCGCAGCTGATGCGCGCCGCCTGTCTGGCGATGGCCTTGACCACCTGGTGGGTGATCGTCCCGCTGGCCGGAGTGTCGCTGCTCAGCGGCCTCGTCTCGTCGCTCGGCACCCGCTGGGGCTTGTTCCGCTACTGGTGGGTGCTGGCGAAGCTCCTGCTCACGGTGTTTTCTACGGCGGTACTGCTGGTGCACACGCAGCCCATCGCCCTTCTCGCCAGCGCAGCGGCGCAGACGGCGGAATTTGGCGCCGATCTGCGGAGCGCCCAGCTGCTGATGGTGATCGCCTCCGGTCTCGCCCTGCTGGTGCTGCTGGTGCTCACGGCATTGTCGGTGTACAAGCCGCAGGGCGTGACCCGGTACGGATGGCGCAAGCAGCGGGAGCAGCGCGAGCTGCTGGCACCTTAGATGCGGCGCCGCAAGCCTGCACTCCAAAGCCGCGTTACGGCAGGAGAGCCACGGAGACCGTCTGACTCGCAAGGAGCGAAGGCGTGATGCCGAACATTGCTCGGAAGGTGCGCGACAGGTGGGCGGAGTCGGCAAAGCCAGCGGCATGCGCGGCCTCGGTGAGATTCCCGGTTTGCAGCGCGGATTGCACGGCCGCGCGCAGCCGGCGCCACAGGATGTAGCGCCGCACCGGAATCCCGGTTGCGCCTCGGAACAGGTGCGCCAGGCGGCTGGCCGAAAGCCCAACTTCCCCGGCCAGTTCGGCTGAAGGCAGCGGCCGATCCAGATGTGCGGCGATGAACGCCTGGACGTCGAGGATGCGCGGGTCGGCGGGCTTGAGTTCCGGCGCGGCCGGCCCGCCGAGGGCGCGAGCGCAAAACGCTGCTACCTCGGCCGCTGTGCCGCTGCGCTGAGCCTCCCGCGCGGCGCCGAGGACGGACAGCGCTGGCGTCCAGGCCCGCAAACCGCCGCCGGCGAGCGTCCGCAGTTCGCTGGATCGCCACTCGGCGCCTTCGGCCTCGACGTAGAGCATGGCGGTCGCTCCGGTGCCGCGGTGCGCATGGCGCACATCGGGCGGGATCACGAACCCGGGCGCCGACTGCCATTGCGCCGACTCGCCCTGATACTCGAGACCGCTTTCCAGCCCCAGCACAATCTGCGCCGCGTGATGCCGGTGCGGCGCCGAATGAAACCCTGCCGCCAGCACCAGCAGGCGGTGCGGCCACAGGAAGAGGCGGAATTCCGGGACGGTCATGACCAGCCAGTTTATTCAAGCGCGGACCGGCCGTCCGGGGGCACGCTGTTCCGCATGAAAGCCTTCTTCCGCTATGGCACCTTCCCGCTGCTCCTGCTCGGCGCCAACGCCGCGATCATCGCTTTGCTCGGCGCCGGGGCTCCGTACTGGCAGCCGTTTGCCGTGCTCGGGACCGCGGTCGCCTTCATGTTTACCGCGGAGCGGGTTATTCCCTACGTGAGCGACTGGAATGCGGATCACGAAGATGCCTGGACCAATGCCCTGCACGCGCTCGCCAACACCGTGCTGTCGCATGCCGGGGTGTTCGCGCTGCCCTGGCTGGCCGCCGCGGCGCCGCTCAAGGGGCTGTGGCCGTCGGCCTGGCCGTTCTGGCTCCAGGTGGTGGCATCGATCCTGGTGCTCGACCTGGGCATCTCGGCGGCCCACCACGCCAGCCATCGCTGGCACTGGCTGTGGCGCTTCCATGCCGTCCACCACAGCGCGCGACGGCTTTATGGACTGAACGGCCTGATGAAGCATCCGGTGCACCAGATGATCGAAACCCTGTCCGGCGTCGGACCGCTGTGGCTGCTCGGCATCCCGCAGCTGGTCGCCGCTGCGCTGGCGTTCTGCGTTGCCGTCCAGCTGCTGTTGCAGCACGCCAACGCCGACTACCGCACCGGGCCGCTGAAATACCTGTTTGCCAACGCCGAGGTGCATCGCTTCCACCACGTCAACCGCCCCGGCGAAGGCGACGTGAACTTCGGGCTGTTCACCGCCCTGTACGACCACCTTGCAGGGACCTTCTGCTACCGCGCCGGCGCCGCGCCGCGGGCTTCCGCCGAAGTCGGGCTGGCCGACGCACCGGACTATCCGCGCGGCTACCTTGCCCAGCTCGCGCAACCGTTCCGGTCAGACACGGCCTACTGACCCGGCGGCGCAGATTTCGCGTCGGCGCGGCGCGATGGTTGCTCCCCAGGAAGCAGCGACGGTAATGCCATGGGTTTCCAGCCACGTACCAGCCAACGGAAGTCCGGTCGTTGCTGGCTTCAAAGCCGCGCTGCGCGCAGGCGGAGCGCGTTGGTGATGACCGACACCGAACTGAGGCTCATCGCCGCGCTGGCAATGATCGGCGACAACAGCACGCCGGAGTACGGATACAGCACCCCGGCGGCGATCGGCACGCCCAGCGCGTTGTAGCCGAACGCGAACAGCAGGTTCTGGCGGATGTTGCGCATCGTGCGGTGCGACAGCCGCACCGCCTTGGCCAAGCCGCGCAGGTCGCCCTTGAGCAGGGTCACGCCGGCGGACTGCATCGCCACGTCAGTGCCGGTGCCCATGGCGATTCCGACCTGGGCCTGCGCCAGCGCCGGGGCGTCGTTGACGCCGTCGCCGGCCATGGCGACGATGCGGCCCTGGCTCTGCAAGCGCTTGACCACCGAAGCCTTGTCGGCCGGAAGCACGTCCGCAACGACTTCGTCCAACGCGAGGCTGTCGCCCACCACCTTGGCGGTGTGGGCATTGTCGCCGGTGAGCATGATGATGCGGATGCCCTGCGCTTTGAGCGCCTGTACGGCCTCCGGCGTGGTGGCCTTGATCGCGTCGGCGACGCCCAGCAGGCCCGCAGGCTTGCCGTCGATGGCGACGAGGATCACCGTCTGGCCCTTGGCGCGGTAAGTTTCCGCTTCGCGCATCAGTTCGTCGGTTACGATGCCGTCCCGCTGCAGCAGGTGCATGTTGCCGACCAACACCCTGCGGCTTTCGATCTGCCCCCAGACTCCCAGGCCGGGATCGGATTCGAAGTTCTGCACGGCGGGCAGCGGACTGGTAGCGCGTGCTTTGGCGCCTTCCACGATGGCCCGCGCCAGGGGGTGTTCACTGGAAGATTCCGCGGCCGCCGCCAGGCGCAGCAGTTCGCTTTCGGCAATGTCCCCAAGCGGCACGACAACCTGCAGGCTGGGCTTCCCCTCGGTCAGCGTCCCGGTCTTGTCCACCACCAAGGTATCGACCCTTTCCAGCGTCTCCAGCGCCGCGGCATCCTTGATCAAGACGCCCTCGTGGGCACCGCGGCCGACGCCAACCATGATCGACATCGGCGTGGCCAGGCCCAGCGCACAGGGGCAGGCAATGATCAGCACCGACACGGCCACGAGCAGCGCATGCGCCAAGGCCGGCGGCGGCCCCCAGATGGCCCATACCGCCGCTGCCGTCAGGGCGATGCCCACCACCGCCGGCACGAACCACGCCGACACCTGGTCGGCCAGGCGCTGCACCGGCGCCCGCGAGCGCTGCGCCTCCGCCACCATGTGCACGATCTGCGACAGCATGGTTTCTGCGCCGACCCGCTCGGCCTGGATCAATAAGCTGCCGGAGCCGTTGACGGTGCCGCCGGTGACCTGATCGCCGGCCTTCTTGTGCTGTGGGTCGGGCTCGCCGGTGAGCATCGATTCGTCGACATGGCTCGATCCCTCCACCACCTTGCCGTCCACGGGTACTTTCTCACCGGGCCGCGCCCGCAGCCGGTCGCCGACCTGGACCGAATCCAGGGGCACGTCGGATTCCTGGCCCTGTGCGTCGAGCCGATGCGCGATCTTCGGCGCGAGCTGCAGCAGCGAGCGGATCGCGCTGGAAGTTTGCGAACGGGCGCGCAGCTCCATCACCTGGCCCAGCAGCACCAGGGTGACGATCACAGCGGCGGCCTCGAAGTACAGCGGTGGCGCGCCATTGGCAAGCTTGAAGGAGGCCGGCAGCGCCTGCGGGATCAGCAGCGCGACGACCGAGAACAACCAGGCCGCCCCGGTGCCCAACGCGATCAGGCTGAACATATTGAGGCTGCGGTTGACCACCGACTGCCAGCCGCGCACGAAGAACACCGAGCCGCCCCACAGCACCACCGGGCTGGCCAGTGCGAACTCGGCCCAGGCGACGGGACGTTCGCCGAGCAGCATCATCGGATCTAACCCCCTGAACATCTCGCCGACCAAGGACCACAGCAAGGGTACGGTCAGCGCGGCGGAGATCCAGAAGCGCCGGGTCATGGCGCGCAGCTCGGCCGCCTCGGCGGCGCCTTCCGATGCGCCGACCGGCTCCAATGTCATGCCGCAGATCGGGCAATTGCCGTGGTGGTCCAGCCGGACCTGCGGGTGCATCGGGCAGGTGTAGATCGTGCCCGCCGGAGCCGCGGCTTTGGCGGACACGGGCTTGGGCAGCGGCTTGGCGTACTGCTCAGGTGCCGCGATGAACTTGTCCTGGCACTTCGTACTGCAGAAGTAATAGGTGCGGCCCGCGTAATCTTGGTGACGTGCCGAGGCGGGATTCACGGCCATACCGCAAACCGGATCGCGTTCTCCGGCTCCGTCGTGTGTTTCATGGTGGTCGTGGCCGGCGTGCTCGTGATGAGCGCGCGGCGCAGGTGGCTCCTCCCGTGCCATGCTCATCCCTGGCTGGTCCCTGCTGGCTGTGGTCATGGCGTCCTCGGTCCAAGTGGTCCTCTACGGGTGCCTATTCTGAACCCTGGAGTAAAGGCCAGAGTCAAGCACCCTTGGCTCATCATATTGCTGACATCGACAATCCGGCGATGGCGTCCCCAGGGTCTGCATCGGTCTATTCAACTCTAATCGTCGTTGTTGTGGCGGGGCGCAGTCACGTCGGCATTTCCCGAGTGTCCGTCACAATGGCTGGGCCACCCTTGAATCTGAAATCGCAGCGGGCGCAGCCGGCCGAAAGCGTTTCGTGACGCTCCAGCCGCCCACCCCACATTTCGGCGAGCGCAAAATCCAGGTTGCACCAGGTGCCTACGCACAAGTCCGAGGCGCCCTGGCTCTCGAAGTAGTCGGCGATCGGGCAATGGAGCATGTCGAGCGATACGCCCTCGCTGCTCGGCAGGCGCTCGAACTGGTAGCCCGGCGGGACCGAACGGGAAGCGCAGGAACAGGTTCACGGCGATGCGCATCTGCTCGCGCGGATCGTGCGCGCCGATGCGGGCGATAACGTGCGGCAGCCGGCCCCACTTCTCGTACAGCTTCCAGGCGACGTCACCGATCAGTTCGATCGCATAGCTCCGCTCGACACCCATGGACAGCAATGCGCGCAGACAGGCATAGGTCATGCAGGACAGCAGCAAATTCATGCGGCTGCCGACGGTCGCGCCGCGCGGCACCGCAGGCGCCAGTTCGTCGTAGGATGCCCAGACGCGCTCCAGCATGTGGCTCACGTCCGCGTTGGTGAAGCGCCCGGCCTCCGGCCGGCAACGGCTCCTGTTCCGGCCGGCCAGGCCCGCGCGCGCGGCCCGGCCGATCGAAGGGCGATAAACGATCCTGAGCAGCGCCGGGTTCACTGCGCCGGCGCCTCAATGCGCATGGCTTTCAGAAGCAGGAGCATGCGGCCGCCACCGCAGCCGCGGATTGAAGCGCGGCACCTCGGCGGCGTACTGCTCGTACTCGGCACCGAACTCGGCCAGGGCATCCCGCTCCTCGCGGCGCGCCAGGCGCACGTACATGTAGACCAGGATCGGATACATCGCCAGCGTGATGATGGTCGGCCACTGCAATAGGAAGCCGGTCATCACCAGCACGAAGCCGACGTATTGCGGATGCCGTATGCGTGCATACGGGCCGGTTGTGGCGAGCCGGTGCGCCTTCTGGGCGGCGTAGAGGATCTTCCAGGACGCGGCCGTGAGGATGAAGCCGCCAAAGATCAACACCTGGCTGGCAATGTGGAACGGACCGAAATGCGGGTTGGCTTTCCAGCCGAACATCGTTTCCAACAAGTACCCGGCGTCGTGCGAATACCAATTGACCCCGGGGAACCTGGTCGTCAGCCAGCCCGACAAGAGGTAGATGGTCAACGGGAAACCGTACATTTCCGCGAACAAGGCCACGAGGAACGCCGAGAAGGCGCCGAAGGAACGCCAGTCGCGCAAAGTCTTCGGCGGCGCGAAGCTGTAAGCGAACATGATGAAGATCGCCGAGTTGATGATCACCAACGACCAGAGGCCGTAGGCGGGAACGTCGTCATGGCTCATGGGCGATTCTCCTGACCGCCGCCGGCAGGCGGCGGAGCATTCTGGGAGTCCCCGGAGGAATCATGGTGGTGCCCATGGCCGTGGTGCATGAACAGGTGCATCAGCGGGCAGGACAGGAAAATCAGGAACGGGAGGAAGGGCGCGACGTGCACCCAGTGCTCGCCGATGACGAAATAGGCGGCCACCAGCACCAAGCCGACGATCATCCAATTGACCAGTGAATTGTTGCGTGGAGCGTGTGCGCCGCCCTCGTGAATATGGTCCATGGGTACTTCCGTCGCCTGGAGGTGTATTCAGGAGACTAGGAGCAGTACGCCCCTGGCGCCTTGACCTGGATCAATAGCGGCGGTGTTGATCCACGTCAATTCGCGCTCGGTTCCGGCCTTTTAACATCGAATCTCCAAGGAGATTCGTCATGTCGAAGGCCCAATTCCTCACCCGTCGCGACTTCCTGGCGCGCATTGCGCTCGGCACCGCGACGTTGCCTCTGCTGCAACTGGCGCCGGCACAGGCCGCGGATCTGCCGCACCTGAGCCCGGATGATCCCGCCGCCAAGGCGCTGTCCTACACCGAAAACGCCGCGAAAGTCGATGGAAAGGCCGAACCGCTGTTGAAGGCAGGCAGTCATTGCGGCAGCTGCAACTTCTACCAAGCGGCGCAGGCCAAGGGCGACTGTGCGCCGTGCACCATCTTCCCGGGCAAGTCGGTGAACAAGAACGGCTGGTGCCGCGCCTGGGCCGCCAAGGCCTGAGCTCTAACTACATCCTGGAGAACCCGATGCGCAGACCATGGGCGGTGCTGGCAGCCATTGCGGCCTTGCTGTTGAGCGGCTGCGGCTACAACTCCCTGCAAACGCAGGACGAGCAGATCAAGGCCGCCTGGTCGGAAGTGCTCAACCAGTACCAGCGTCGCGCCGACTTGGTGCCCAACCTCGTCAACACCGTGAAGGGCTACGCCGCGCAGGAAGAACGCGTCCTGACGGAGGTCACCAATGCGCGCGCCAAGGTCGGCACCATCCAGGCCACGCCCGAGTTGATCAACGACCCGCAGGCTTTCGCCAAGTTCCAGCAGGCTCAGGGCGAGTTGAGCGGCGCGCTGTCGCGCTTGCTGGTCGTGTCGGAAAACTATCCACAGCTCAAGTCCGACGCCGCCTTCCGCGACTTGCAGGCGCAGCTTGAGGGCACCGAGAACCGCATCACCGTGGCCCGCAACCGCTACATCCAGTCGGTGCAGGACTACAACGTCACCGTCCGGCGCTTCCCAAGCAATCTCACCGCCAAGGCGTTCGGCTACCAGATCAAGCCGAACTTCACCGTCGAGAACGAGGCGGAGGTTGCCAAGCCGCCCAAGGTCGATTTCGCACCCGCGCCCAAATCGCCGCAAGGCTGAGCTTCGTGTTGCCGCATAGGGGGAACCCAATGAGAAGAGCGGCAGTATTGGTGCTCACCCTCTGCACCTCGTTCTTCGCCGCGGCGGACCTGGCGGTGCCGCCCCTGACCGGCCGCGTCGTCGATCAGACCAAAACGCTCACCCAGGATCAGATGCAGACCCTGGAACAGACACTGCAGACTTTCGAGACGAAGAAAGGAAGCCAGCTCGCGGTCCTGATCGTTCCAAGCACCCAGCCCGAGGCCATCGAGCAGTATTCGATCCGGGTGGCCGAGCAGTGGAAGCTTGGGCGAAAGAAAGTGGACGATGGCGCGATCCTGCTCGTCGCCAAGGACGACCGCACGCTGCGGATCGAGGTTGGCTACGGCCTGGAAGGCGCGCTCAATGACGCCGTCAGCAAGCGCATCATCAGCGAGATCATCGTGCCGCGCTTCCAGCAAGGCGATTTCTACGGCGGCATTGCCGCCGGCGTCGACAGCTTGATTCGCGTCGTCGACGGGGAGCCTTTGCCAGAGCCAGTCGCCAATCCGGTTGCGGGCGCAGGAGACATCCGGCAGTTCGGGCCAGTGATCTTTGTCCTCGCTTTGGTAGTGGGGGCGGTGTTGCGCTCAATGCTCGGCCGATTTCCGGGTGCAGTCACGGCGGCTGGGTTGGTGGGCTTGATCGCCTGGTTCTTTGCCGGTGCGCTGACCGTCGCCATCGTGGCAGCGGTCATCACTTTCCTGGTCACCTTGGTCGGCGGTCTGGGCGGCATGGGCATGGGTGGCCGCCACGGCGGTTTCGGAACGGGCGGCTTCGGTGGCGGCGGTTTCCGCGGAGGTGGCGGCGGCTTCGGGGGCGGCGGCGCGTCGGGCCGGTGGTGAGCATGCCTCTCTCGCGCATTCTGCGGCATCTCCTGACGACCCACTGGCGGGTCCGGCGGGCCTTTCCGCCCGCCACGCTCGACGCGATCGAGCAGGCGATCAAGTCCAGCGAGGCCGCCCACGTCGGCCAGATCCGCTTTGCCGTGGAGGGTGCCCTACATGCGCTGCCGTTGTTCAAAGGGCAGATGCCACGCGAGCGCGCTATTGAAGTGTTCTCGTTGCTCCGCATCTGGGACACCGAGTACAACAACGGCGTGCTGATTTACCTTCTGCTCGCGGACCACGCAGTGGAGATCGTCGCCGATCGCGGCATTCACGCCAAGGTGAACGCCGAGGCTTGGACGGCCGTCTGCCGCGATATGGAAGCCGCCTTCGGCGCTGGCCGCTACGAATCCGGCGTAGTAAATGGCATTAAGGCCGTGACGCGGCATCTGGTCGAGCATTTCCCGACTTCCGCCGCGGGCTCGAATGAGCTGCCGGATCGGCCGGTGGTCCTTTGAAGTCGCGGAGGTGAGCCTGTGGCCAGGAAGTCAAAGGACAATGACAGCCACGCGCACCACTACAAGCGCGAACTGAAGCACCTGCAAATCGCGCTGGTCAAAGTGCAGCGGCATCTGATCCAGCACGGCCATCGCGTGCTGGTCATCTTCGAGGGACGCGACGCCGCCGGCAAGGACGGCACCATCAAACGCATCACCGAGCACCTGAGCCCCCGTGATACGCGGGTGGTGGCCTTGGGCAAACCTTCCGACCGCGAGCAGACCCAGTGGTATTTCCAGCGCTTTACGCCGCACCTGCCGGCGGCGGGCGAGTTCGTGCTGTTCAACCGCAGCTGGTACAACCGCGCCGGCGTCGAGCGGGTCATGAACTTCTGCTCCGAGGAACAGACCGAAACCTTCCTGCAGGCCGTGGTTCCCTTCGAGGAAATGCTGGTCAAGGCCGGCCTGCAGCTCATCAAGTATTACCTGGACATCTCCCGCGACGAGCAGAAGTGGCGGTTGAAGAAGCGCGAGACCGATCCCCTGACACAGTGGAAGGTCAGTCCGATCGACGAGGTGGCGCTGAAGCGCTGGGACGACTACACGGAAGCGCGCGACCAGATGCTGCAGCGCACAGAGCATGCCGCGGCGCCGTGGATCGCGGTGCGGGCGGATGACAAGAAGGCAGCCCGCCTCAACGTGATCCGCGACCTGGCGCAGCGCATCGAATGCCCGGACCGCGACAAGCATCTGGCGGTGCCGGACCCGCAGATCGTATGTCCGTACCAGCACCTCCCCAAGGGCTTCCTGGAGCACTTGACCCGTCGATCCGCCGCTTGATGCAGATCAATGTCCGACCCTACGGACAGGCTCAATGTGAGAGCACAACGCGGCTACTACTCCGCTCCCAAAGGGGTTCCCATGAAACTGTTTCCCAGTAAGCAGCCGAAGGAATCGGCCACGACCGCCAAGGCCGGCGCGCAGCCAGCCTGCTGTGGCGGCCAGGCGAACACCGCCGAACCGCTGGCCGCCGCAAAGCCTGCGCCGGCCAGGAAGGCGGACAGCTCCAGCCCGTCCTGCTGCGGCGGCAAGCACGCGCCCTAAAGCAGGCTTCAGCCGGCCACCCACGTGAATGCCGGCACCCGCTTTGTCGTCCAACAGGCGCCGCTGGCCGGCGGAGACCCGCCGTTCGAGATGTGCGAGCACAAGGGCATCGGCCATCCCGACAGCATCTGCGACGGCGCGGCCGAGGCCGTGTCGAGCGCGCTGTGCCGTGCCTATCTGGACGCCTACGGTGCCGTCCAGCACTACAACGTCGACAAGGCGCTGCTGGTCGGCGGCGAAAGTGCCCCTCGTTTCGGCGGCGGCCGGCTGCTCACGCCACTGCGCCTGATCGTTTGCGGTCGCGCCACGCCGCTGCCGGGTGTCGATCTGGCGCAGTTCGTCCAGGCGGCGGCGCAGGACTATCTCGCCGCCCACCTGCGCTGCGATCCGTCCTGCTTCATCATCGAATCAGCCGTGCGCGGCGGCAGTCCAAACCTGCAGCGGGTGCTGGCCAAAGGCACGGCGCGGCCACGCGCCAACGACACCTCGTTCGGCGCCGGCTTCGCGCCGTTCTCGCCGCTGGAGAGCATCGTCCTGAAAGCCGCCAGCTTGTTGCGTTCCTGGGCCTTTCGTGAAGCGTTTCCGGCCGCCGGCGACGACTACAAGGTGATGGGCGCGCGCATCGGCGACGAGCTGCACCTGACCGTGGCGCTCGCCATCGTTGACCAGCACGTGCGTGGCATCCCGGAATACTTCGACATCAAGTCCGGAATTGCCGGGTACTTGCACGACAGTATCGGGTTCAGCGGCCCGATCGCCGTCAACGCGCTCGACGACCCGCGCGCGGCCGATGAAAGCGGCGTGTACCTCACTGTCACCGGCCTCAGCGCCGAGCACGGCGACGACGGCCAGGTCGGCCGCGGCAACCGCGTCAATGGCCTGATCACGCCCGGCCGACCGATGTCGCTGGAGGCCGCCGCCGGCAAGAACTCCCTGGCGCACGTCGGCAAGCTATACAACCTGCTGGCGCACCAGATCGCGCAGGACATTGCGGCGGCGGAGCCTACGCTGCACGAAGTCACCGTGCAGATGCTCTCCACCATCGGCAAACCGGTCGACGAACCGGAGCTGGTGGCCATCCGCCTGGTCGCCGGGGAAAGCGGCAACGCGGTGGACCGCGAGGCACTCGGCATCGCCTGCGCCAAGGTGCGCTTGCAGGCCATCGATCAGCTCTCGGCGGACCTGGTCGCCGGCCGCGTGAGTGTGTTCTAGCCATGCACCGCGCCCTGTTCCTCGGTTTGTTTCTGGCGCTGTCGGCCGGATCGGCGCAGGCGGCGGACCCCACCGGCGAAGCGTTGGTGGCGCACATCGAGCAGGTGCTGTGGGGCAAGACCAACCAGGGCGAGGCCGAAATGGCAGTCGTCACGCCGGACTGGCAGACTGGACGACATATCGCTGCGCAAAACTGACAAAGTCGAGCCCGCAGGCTGCACAGATTTCGTCGACCTCGACAACATCGAGCTTGCGCTCTCCGCGCTCGTACTTGCTCACGTAGCTCTGCATCTTTCCTGGCAATTTGGCTGCAAGCTCCACCTGCGTAAAGCCCGCTTCCTCCCGCATCGCTCTCAGGACTCCCCGCAAGTGCTCCCGTCTTTTGTCCCAATGTTTTCTGCCCATAGGAGGGCAGGCTAAAACCCATTGTGGAATAACCCACATTAGGTTATTAGTAACAGAGGGAAATTATGGGTGGCGAAAGATGGCCTGGCGCGGTTTGCCGGCAGTGCTGCGATCGCTCGACTGGGGTTACTGCCTGCCGGTAGCAATCAATCCTCCGCTATATGTAGGGGCGCTCTGGCTGCTCGGCCGGTTGTTTCCTGGGCCGGACGTGAGCATGCCTTGGCAGGAACCGCCGCTGTGGGAGGTGACCGTCTGTGCGGTCCTGCTGTGCCTCGCAGTGGGCGTCGTGACCCTGGCGGCAGCGCAATACGGCGATTCGCTGACCGGCCGGCTCCGGGGCGGCGGCGCGCATCGGGGAGTAGGATTCCAGCGGGAACCGAGACTGCCTGACGTCATGAAGCTCCGCTTTTCTGCCCGCGGCGATGATCCGGACCGGATCGTGCACCTGACCGTGCTGGACACCCTCCGTCTCGGCGACATCGTGCGCCGGCGCGGCGAGGCGCTGTGCCGGCCCAAGACCAGCCTGCCCAACCTGGAACCGCTGTCGCGCCAGCTTCTGGACGGGCGCAGATGTTGTCCGGAGTGCATCGACCTGATGGCGCGGGTGCGAATCAGGCAAAGGGTCGATCTGCCTGCCGCTTCGGGCGTCGTCGCCGCCGACCTGATCCGGAGTCTGGCGCAGGAGCGCGAGGCCAGCCGCGCGCCGCGCCGCCGCGCGCTGCCAGACCGCGACTGACCCTGCGCGCTGCCTTACGGCGGCGCGCAGCCGGGTTCGTTCCGAACCCGAAAGTGTGCTCCCGCTATATGCCGTTTGACGATACCACCGTGCTCGGCCGGTCAAGGGTGCGCTGCGCCGGCTTCCGCTCCGTTCGCCGCCTGCGATGAAGCCTGCAGCCGACGAGCCGGTGCCCGCCGCCCTTGACCGTCCTGCGACCCGGTGCCGGGGAGATCCGGCAAACAGCGCTCGCCCCGAGTGCTGGCGAACCGGAGGTATCTGTCATGGACGACTTCACCATCTACACCCAGCCGATGACCCTGGCCGAGTGGCGCGCCGCGCCCGACGACGTCAAGGCCGGCGTCTTCGAGGAAATCATGGAGCTGCGCGAGCAGGACCGCGCGGATCAGCACTGGGCCTGGCCGTTCGTGCAGCCCTTCTTCGCCAACGAGTGAAGGAGGGTGCCATGGACATCTACGAGAAGGTTACGCAGTCCGTGGTCCAGTTGCTGGAGCGCGGCGTGAAGCCCTGGACCCAGCCCTGGTCGGGCGGCGCCGGCGGCGGCATGCCGCTGCGCCACAACGGGCAGGGCTACCGCGGGATCAATGTGCTGATCCTGTGGGGCCAGGCGCAGGAGGCCGGCTATTCCTCCGCCTACTGGATGACCTATCGCCAGGCCCAGGTGCTGGGCGGACAGGTGCGCAAGGGCGAGCACTCGACCCAGGTGGTCTACTACGGCACGGCCGCCAGGGACGCGGAGCCGGAGGAAGGCGGGGACGGCAAGAAGCTGTTCCGCTTCATCCGCACGTTCAGTGTGTTCAACGCCGGGCAGATCGACGGGCTGCCGCAGCGGTTCTATGCCGGGCAGCCGGCAGCGGCGCCAGTCGCCGAGCGCATTCCCGAGCTGGAAGCCTTCGTGCGCAGGACTGGCGCGGATATCCGCTACGGCGGCGGCCGGGCCTTCTACCGCATCGACCAGGACTACATCCAGATGCCGGAATTCGGAGCCTTCCGCGATGCCGAGCAGGCGTATGCCACGCTCAACCATGAGCTGACGCATTGGACGCGGGCGGAATCGCGTCTGAATCGCGACATGGGGCGCAAGCGCTGGGGTGACGAAGGCTACGCGGCCGAGGAGTTGGTCGCGGAGCTGGGTGCCGCGTTCCTCGGCGCCGAATTGGGGCTGCGGCCCGATCACATCGAGGACCACGCCGCCTACATCGCCGGATGGCTGAAGGTGCTCAAGAACGACCGGCGCTTCATCTTTGTCGCGGCGGCGAAGGCGCAGGAGGCTGCGGACTATCTGCTGGGGCGTAAGGCGGGGGAGGCGCTGGCCGACGCAGCCTGAGCGATTGAGCTGAGTCCTCGGACGGAGGCCGGGGACTTCAACCCTTCAGTCCTGCCTGTTCGGTCGCGGCGCGCCCCACCGCAATCGGGGCGCCAGGGGGCGGTCATCCGTGCTGCGTCAGATGCTGCTGGGCCGTCCGCGACCGGGGCTGGGGTCGCTGGAAATGATGGTCGGCTCACGGAAAGGCCGGTCGTTTGAGGATCTTCTACGCCGCCGTCGATCCTGCCCACGCAGAAGCCGGGAGCGTTGCAGCCTGTCGTCAGGCACCAACCTTGCCGGCGTTCGGGCCGTGCCGGCGAAGCTTTTGCGCGTGTGCCGCGGTCATGGTTCCTTTCGGCAATGTGCGCCCATACGGCCTTGGCGTGTCGTGAATCCTGGCGACGAAGCGGCTGACGCCTCGGGCTATTGGGCCGCAACCCTGCGGCGCAAAGAATTTCCCCGGCTGCTTCGCGCCTCCTCGCGGAACAAATTCTTTGCGCCTTTCGGGTCCTCCGCTGCGCTTCGGTCGCAAGCGATGCAACCCGCCCGCCCGTCGCCTGAGCGGATCACGACAAGGCCGCATCGGGCGACCTTGCAACCGAAAGGAGATGCACCATGACCACCATTGGCACTTTCACCGCGCAGAACGGCAGCTTCACCGGCACGGTTCGCACCCTGACGCAGAACGTCAAGGTCAGGATCACCCCGGCCGACAAGAACGGCGACAACGCCCCCGACTACCGCGTCTACGCGGGCAACTTCGAGCTGGGCGCGGCCTGGAAGAAGACCTCGAAGGCGAACCGGCCCTACCTGTCGGTGACTCTGGACGACCCTTCGTTCCCGTCCACGCTCTACGCCCGCTTGGTCGAGAGCGAGGACGGCACGCACAGCCTGATCTGGTCGCGCAGCAAGAACGACTGATCACTCCACCTTGGCGCCCCGCTGTGGCGGGGCGCCTTTTACGCTGGCGCGTGCTTGAAGTACACGGCAGAAACCGTGCGCCGATCCTTTGCCTTGCGCACCTGGACCACGACATCCACGACGCCGCGCAGGTAGACGATGATCTGCTCACGCGTCAGCGAGGCGTTGCCCTGCATTACCATCAGCGCCAAGCGCTCGAAGGCCAGGGCCGGGGAGTCTGCATGCACGCTGGTCAGCGAGCCGGGATGGCCGCTGTTGACCGCGTGCAGGAAGCTGGCAGCCTCGCCGCCGCGCAGCTCGCCGAGGATGATGCGATCCGGTCGCAGCCGCAGCGAGGCTTCGAGCAAATCTTGGATCGTGACTTTCGCTACACCCTGTCCGCCCTTGCTGGCGAGCAGATGCGCGCAGTTCGGCACCTGCGGTCGCAGCTCGCGCACGTCCTCGATGGTGATGAGACGTTCTTCGTCTGCGACTTCCCGCAGCAGCGTATTGAGGAAGGTGGTCTTGCCCGAGCTGGTCGATCCCGACACCACGATGTTGCGGCGGTAGCGCACGGCATGCCGCAGAAAATCCTTGATCCGTCCATCGGCGAGCAGCGCGCGCAGGTGCTCGTCTTCCGGGCTCAGGGCGTCCTCGCGCACCACTTCGACGCCGGCAAACATGCCCACCGCCTCGTAGTCCTCCAGCGTGTACAGCCGCTCCGCCTGGCGGCGGAACGACATCACCACCGTTCCTGTTTCGCAGGCCGGCGGCATCACCACCTGGACGCGCTGGCCAGTCGGCAGCCAGGCCGACAGCAGCGGCCGTTCCTCGTTGACGACTTGGTGGGTTTCGTAGGCGATCAGCGAGGCCAGCCGCTGCAGATGCTCGTAGCTCAGCTCCGGCAGCGCCATCCGCTCCATCCGGCCGGCGTCGTCGATGAACGCCTCGCCCGGCCGGTTGATCGAGACCTCGGTGACTTCCGGCCGCGCCAGCAGCGGCGCCAGCGGCCCGAGGAAGGTCCGCAGCGCCGCACCGCCGGGAAAGCGCTGCACCTTGCTCATCGCACCGCGGCCTCCGCCGGCGGCGGCAAATCGAACAGCAAGTCCCTTGCGACGAACACTTGGACCGGCGTGCCCTGGTCCACGTAGATCGTCGACGGGATGTTGATGCTGTCCTGCAGCGATTCCTGCGCTACCTGGCCGAAGCCCTGCGAGGTGTTGACGACGAAGGTATTGCCGCCCTGGCTCGCCGTGGTCGCCGAGCCGATCAGCGACAGCAGGAAGGCGGCGCCGAAACGCTCCGCGAAATGGCGGTCGATGGCGCCGGTCAGACCGGCGCGGCCGAGATCGTCGGTGCCGGGCGAGCCGATCGCCAGGTCGGTGCCGTCCGGCTCCAAGACCCGCGTCCAGATCACGAACACCCGCGTCTGCCCGCGCACCAGCCCGGAGCGGTATTCGCCGGCCAAGCGCGAGCCGCGGCGGATCAGCTTGCGGCTGCCGTCCTCGCTCCACACGTCCTGCGAGATGATCGCGCGCAGCTTGCCCGGCAGGTCGGAGTTGATCGCCGTTTCCAGGATCGCCGGCACCATCTTGCCCTGGGCGATGCGATTGTAGAGCGTGATCCGGCGGGCGGTGGCCTCCGGCACCTGCTCGTCCGAGGCCGCGCGGGCGAACGCCTGCGTCCGCTCGGCGTAGCCTTCGGCCGGTGAGCTGCGGTCCTGCCGGTGCTGCTCGGCGGATTCCGGCGGGCTGCCGGCGTTCTGCAGCTGCGAGGCCAGCAGCGTGTTGAGCGCATCTGGCGGCGCCGGCTTGGCCGATGCCTGCGCCTCTTCCTTTCCGGACGCGTCGTAGATCAGCATCGGCGAATGCCGCCGCGCCTCCGCTTTCTGGCGTTCCGCTTCGGCGGCCTCGGCCCGACCGGGGCCGTAGTGCTGCTGGTTGTTCGGCACTTCGCCGGGGAAACTGATGCGCTCGTTGTCCGGGATCAGCGGCGCCTGGTCGGCTAAGCCGGGCGGCAGCGCCGCATTGGCCGCCGGGATCACCGCCTTGGCGGGCGCCTGCGACCGGGCCGGATGGCGGCCGGTGAGGAACAGGAAGGCGACCGCGGCGCAGATGCCCAGCACGCCCAGGACGGTCGCGAGCGGGTTGCGCGCCCGCTGCACCACCGGGCTGCTGCCGTGCTCGCGCTGCGGGGCGCCTTCGCCCGGTTCCTGCGGCGGATCAGCATCGGTCGGGCACATGGCGGCACCTCACTTGGCGGCCTGTTCCGCCGCTGCGGCGGCTGGCGCCGTGGGCGCGGACTCGGCCTTGGCCGCCACGGTGCGGAAGGCCGGCTCGTTGTAGACACAGACCTCGCCGTCGCGGCTGCGCAGCGTGAACTGCTTGCCGACCCGCTCGACCACCACGTATTTGCCGGACACGTGGTAGTTGAGCAGGGATTCCTTGCGGTCCTCGCCGACCAGGAAGATGGCCGGCGTGTCCTGGCCCTCGCGGAACTCGAAGTAGGTGAAGGTGCCGTCGTCGAACACGTGCCGCGGGGTCAGCTCGGCCTTGCCCTGGTAGCTGTAGTCCAAGTTCCAGGCCGAGGGGTCGAGCTGGCGGTCCGGCACCACTTCCTGCTGCCTCTGCTTTGCGGCGTCGGCCAGTTGCGCCTGCACCCGGGCCTCCTCGTCCTGCGGGTAGCGGAAGCGGACGATGTAGTTCATTTCCGCGGTCTGCTTGATCAGGTTCACCGCCACCAGCTCGAAGGCGTAGGTGCGGCGGTTGGTGACGACGGCCAGGTTGGTGTGCGCGTCCGGCTCCACCGGCTTGAGGAAGAACAGGTTGCCGCCCTTGTTCGGCGCCACCTGCCACGCCAGGGAGTCGCCCATGGACAGAGACTCGATCTTCTCGTCGTCGGCGAGCTGCACCATCTGCTCGAAGCCGTAGTGGCCGCGGATGATGACCACCTGGTTGGGATCGTAGGCCACGGTGCGGATGCGCGAGTCCTCGGGGCCGGCCTTGGGCAATTCGGCGGCCGTTGCGGCCAGCGGCAGCAGTAGGACCAACAGTGCGGTGGTTCTCATGGGGAGCCTTCCTTGGGCAGCGATTCCTGGTCCACGCGGTAGGAGGTGACGACGAAGCCGAGCGGATTGCGCAGGCGCTCGGCGAAGTCCTGCTTGCCGCTGAGGTACTCGAAGCCGACGCTGGCGATGTAGTTCTCGATCAGCGGCGCGGTCGCGGCCTTGGTCAGGGTGGCAGTGAAATGCACCTGGCCCAGGGCCTCGCCCAACAGCACCACGCTGCGCACCTCAATGCCGCGGCTGGCGCCGGCGTATTTGGTGTAGATGGAATCCGGGATGCCGGTCTGAAACTGCGCGGCGTAGGGCTTGAACACGGCTTCCGCGGAGCGGCTCTGCACCGTGCCGTAGAACTGCCGCAGCAGCGCCCGGTCGAAGGATTCCCGCGCGATCACGTAGGCCGCCAGGTCCGCCTTGCGGACGGCCTCTTGTTGGCTGATAGTTTGTCCCGCAAGCTGGGACACCGTATGGGCCTCGCCGGTGCTCCGGTCCACCACCACCGGCACCACGTCCACGCGCTTGAGCGGGACGAGGAGCGCCACCGTGAGCAGCGCGAGGCCCGCCAATCCGGCCGCGACCGCGGCGACGATCCAGGCGCGGTCGCGCGATGCCTTGATCCGGCGGTAGCCCTCGTCGTAGAAGCTCTCCGCGGCGGCGGCGTATTCCGCCATGTCCGGCGGAACCGCTTCCTCAAGCCGCGGCTTGCGGACGCGGCCATTACCCCGTGCCACTGCCCTTCACCGTCTGCGGCGACTTGCGCTTGTCCCGCCGTTCCTGGTAGCGCTTCCAGGCCCAGCGCGCGCCAGCCCCGCCGCGATCCACCGCACCGCGGAACGCGCCCATGGTCGAGAGCGTGACGCCGCCGGCAATGCCTTCCGCGATCCACATGATCTGCGTCAGAAGCAGGATCGCAACGATTCCCACAAGGGTGAGATCCATGACTTGTTTCATCGTCGCGAAGTCGGAACTTGCGTCCAGCGCCG
The DNA here is from genome assembly GCA_016779605.1 of Nevskia sp. Taxonomy (GTDB): domain Bacteria; phylum Pseudomonadota; class Gammaproteobacteria; order Nevskiales; family Nevskiaceae; genus Nevskia. The sequence goes on from JADHNH010000001.1 coordinate 58,285, forward strand.
CAAGATCGGCCTGCGCAATAGACAGGATCAGGGCCAGAACGCCGTATACCAGGATGGGAACCAGCGCATAGTGAATAACCTGGCCGAGCCATCCCTCGAACAAGCGACGGGTGTTGCCGAACAAGTAAAACAGGGCGAACAAAGGCGTCAGAATCAACAGTACCGCCAGGGCAACTTTTGCCAGGGCCAACAGGAATGCGGCGTAGGCCGCAACGCCCAACGTGGTGACGTAAACTAGAATGGCAGCCAAATAGGGCGACCATGGGCCGGTGACATGGCCGCGACTCCATAGCTTGTTTCCGGTATCGATGCCAGTGTTGTAGAAGTTATCCATTGCGGCGTTCTGGCCCGTTGCTCCGCCGCCGCCGACAACCACATTGGCGATTGCAGCCGGGCTGCTCACGAACAGGCGCTCCAGTACGTTGGTGTATACATCGGCGCTGGTCGCCAACACGTAGACAAAGAGCATCACGCCGAGACGGCCAATGGCCTCCCGGTAGGACAGCTGAACCCGACCGGCGAGCATCAGCACGCCGTACACCGCGACGTAGATCGCCAGGCTCAGCCGCAACGGCGTCACAAATGCGTCCCTCAACCGGCTATATCCGTCGATCAGGTAGCCGTTCACGACCAGATCAACGCTGTTCAGGAAGTTCGTGAAGACGGTTTCGCCCACGGCTACGAACCCTGAATATGGACCAGGTGAAGGTCGAACACCTCGTTTGCGGTAACGGTCGTGAAGCCGGCGTCGCGTGCCCGTTTAACCAAGTCGCGCTCCAGAGTTGGGCATCGCGGCGCGTACACCGAACTTTCGATTGCACTCAGCTTCAAGCCGGCGTGTTGCTTGGCGCACGTCCGCAAGCTCATGAGATCGCTTACGCCGAACAAGTTGTGGATGATCGGCGCATCGCCGAGGGCACGCCGAAGCGGGTTGGGATCGGTTGGATGGAGCTGGTTGGCAGGATCGTTCTGCCAGCCATCTTCGCGTGGCTCAAAGCGCTGGAGGGACGCCGCCGAGGGGATGCCGGCTCCTTGTGCGCTAGCCGAACCGCGACCACACGCACCGACGGCCAGCGCACAACAGAGCATGCTTGAGCAAAGAATTAACGGCTTTGCGTTCATCGGGCCTCCATGCCCAAGGGCTTCTTTAGTTGATCGGACTCAGCGGGCCGCAGTCGCCCGCAAACAGCGCCAGCGCCGGATGCCGGCACGGCGCCTTCAAGTCGTCATGGGCGCAGCTGCTGAGCAGCAGCGCGACAAGCAGCAGCAGTACACGCTTCATGGCTGCAGTCCAGTGGAGTTGTACGGCACGAACGCCGATTCCTCGGCGCTGCCACGCAGATGCGCCGCATTGGTAGTCCCCGCCATCTGCATCTGCGCCGCCTGCAACTGGATCAGCTGCGTCAGCGCCTCGTTGACTTCCGCCAGCAGGCGCGCGTTGAGGTCGATGGAGGCTTTCACGTCCGGCGTGGCGTTGATCTGCGCCAGGTACTGCTGCACGCGTTGCATGCGCGCCTGGGTCTGGTCGTAGGCGGCCTGGCTCAAGCCGGCCGCCGCAGCCGTGGTGTTGGCACTGCTGGTGTAGGCCGTCGCGTCGGCATTGTTGCCGCCGCGGCCGGGGAACACCTGCGCGCCAGTCTGGGTGAAGCCCTGGCTGCTGGCGAAAGCGCGGGCGAAGCGGGCCACGTCGGCGGCGCTGCCGGGATTGCCGCCCTGCTGCAGCACGCTCAGCGACTGCTGCCAGGAGCCGGGGGCGTACTGCCGCATCTGCTGTTCCAGCGGCGAGTTGTACAGCCCGCCCATGCCGCGGCTACCAGTCAGGGAGGCATACTGCTGCTGCATCTGCGCCAGCTGCTGGGTCAGCTGCATGTACTGCTGGATTGCCTGCATCAGGTTGCTGATGTCGATCACCGGGATGCCGGTGGCCTGTGCCGAGCCGCTGAGCGCGGCGGCGAGCACCGCCACCGCCCACCATCGTTGCCATATGCGATTCATCGCTGCTTCCTCCGTTGCTGGAATTGGGGCAACCATGCGGCCGGGTCTTCTCCGACCTCGGCCAGAATCCGGTCGAGCAGTTCCACCGTTTCCTGCCGGCCGGACAGGATCGCGATCTCGTCCTCCATGCCGGCCAGGTCGAGCTTGGCGACGACGCTGTGGTTGCCGTGCTTGACGAGGAAGCAGCGGCTTTCCTTGTCCAAGGTCAGGATCAGTTCCAGCTCGCGCTGCGTGAGGTTGTAGCCCTCGAAGGCCTTTTCCTCGCTCTTGGGATTGGGCATGAAGATGTGGGTCGGCGACTGGCTGACGATGACCGAGCCGACCGGGTTCTTGGTGATCGACTCCGGCGACTGCGAGGCGAACATCACCAGCCCGCCGCGCTTGCGGATGGTCCGCTCCCAGTCCTCCACCAGTTCGGCGAACACCGGATCGGCCAGCGCCGCCCAGCCTTCGTCGATGACGATGATGGTCGGCTTGCCGGCGGACAGCACGCGGTTGACCCGCTCCAGCATGTAGTACAGCGCCGGCACGCGGATGACCGGATCGCGCAGCACGTCGGTCAGGTCGAAGCCCATCACGCGCTGATCCAGCGCCAGCCGGTCATCCTCGTTGTCGAACAGCCAGGCGTGCTGGCCGGCGCCGTGCCAGGGATGCAGGCGCTCGGCCAGGCTTCCCGTGCTGATGCGCGGGATGAAGGCGGCGATGACGTTCAGGCGCCGCTCTTCGTCCGGCAGCTTGAAGGTGTCGTCCACCGCGCTGCGCACCAGCTCGGTGTCCTGCGCCGACAATGGTTCGCCGCGGCTGGTGAGCAGCGTACCGAGCCAGTTGCCGAGGAAGGCGCGGGTGCTGGCCGAATCCGGCAGGCGCAGCGGGTTGAAGCCGGTCGCCTGGCCCTGGCGGATGATGCTGTAGCGCCCGCCGAGCGCGCGGATCAGCAGGTCGGCTCCGCGGTCCTTGTCGAAGTAGATGATGCGGCAGCCGGTGCGAAGGGCCTGCGCCAGCAGGAAGCCCATCAGCGCGGTCTTGCCGGTGCCGGTGGCGCCGACCACCAGGGTGTTGCCGATGTCGGCATCGTGGAAGTTGAAGAAGTACGGCGTGCCGCTGACCGTCTCCAGGATGGTGACGGCCGGCCCCCAGTGGTTGCCGGCGGGCTTGCCGTAGGCGTAGTTGTGCAGCGAGGCGAAGGCGGCGAAGTTCAGGCTGGAGATCGGCGCCGGCCGGGCCACGTAGCCGAAGTTGCCCGGCAACTGCGCCCAGCGCGCCAACTCCATCGCCCCGCCGGACTCCCGCACCGTGATGAGTCCCAGGTCGGTCAGCCGCTTGTCCACTTCATTGCAGGCCGCATCCAGCTCGTCGAGCCGCTCGACGATGGGTACGACCGAGAAGTGATGGCTGCCGTAGACCAGGCGCCCCGAGGCCAGATCGTCGCGGCCCTGTTCGATCTCGTCGATCTGCGACAGGGCCGGGTCCTCGATGTTCTCCATGATCCGCGCCTGCCGCGCAAGCGCTTCCAGGGCGGTGCTGCGGCCGATGAAGGCGAAGCTCTGGGTGACGATGGCCTCACACGGCAAGGTGTACAGGCTGTCCAGCATGCCGGCCCAGGTCTGCGGGGCGTAGTCCTTCACGGTCAGCGCGGCACCGAAGCGGGACCAGCCTGGCCCGCGCATCTCGAACGCCTCGCCGCCGAGAAAATCGGTGGAGGTCGGCAGGTAGGCGTCGAGCGAGACGGGCGGCACCATCACGCCGAGAAAGGCATCCAGCGACGCCTGCGGCAGCGCCACCGGGCGGTCGCGGCCGGTGAGCAGGTGCACGACCAGCCGCAGCGGCTCGGACAGCAGGCCGGTCCGGCTTTCCACGGTGCCGAGCCGGCGCTGTCCATACGGCGCCAGCTTGGCCCTGAGATTATCCATCTGCTGGTGCAGCGCCTTCAGCGCGTCGGCCTGTTCGCGCGCGCCTTCCGCGCGGTCGAGCTGCGGCGACAGCGCACGCTTCAGCCGCAGCGCCAGGCCCGTCGCACCGGCCGGCGCGCGGCGCACCAGACTGAAATAGAGGTCGTTGACGTACAGGTGCCGGCCGCGAAGCCGCGCAAACCACTTGCGGTCGAGCTCCGCGGCGAAGCCGGCCGGGATGCCGCCGGCCAGCGCGGGTTCCACCCGCCGCCGCACGATGTGCTGCCACACCGCGTAATCGCCGCCCGCGATGGCGCGCAGCAAGGTATTGCGCGTGGTCTTGAGCCGGTCCAGCTCGCGCGTGTCCTCGGTCTCGAAGCTCTTGCCTTCGAGCTGGAGGACCTGGATCAGTTCGCCGCCGCGCGTCTGCAAGGTCCAGGGATCGGCCTGGCGGATATAGGGGATGTGCTGGCCGCTGCCGGCGTCGCGCGCCGCGATGCGGCCTGCGGGAGTGCGCCTTGCCGCGGGTTTCAGAAGCTGGGCCTTGGCGCGGCTGGACACGGCGGGATGTCCAGTCAGTACGGCAAGTACAGGTTGCAGCGGTACAGCGGCCGGTTGCGCACCGGCCGGGCGTGCTGCGCAACCCGGAGCAGGATGTCGAAGAACCGTGGGTCCCACTTGCACAGCAGCACGCCGGCGGTGTGCAGCGGCAGGATCAGCAACAGGTACAGCAGGCTGTTGCCCATCAGGAACAGCACCGTGACGGCCATGCCTTCCAGCACGAAGTAGGAGTAGGTCACGCCCAGCAACATCAGCGGCCGGGTCATGCCGACCACCAGGGGGTCGCGAGTGGTGCGCTCCTCGTTCATGTCTCAGCCGCCGGCGGAGGTGGTGAAGAACGAGACGATGGCGTCGGCACCGAACACCAGCACGATGCCGCCGATGACCGAGCCGGCCCAGAACCAGCGCAGCCGGCCGACCAGGGCGGCGATACCCAGGCCGATAACGGCGAGGGCCGCCAGCGTGCGCATGGCGGTGCTCTGCAGGAAGCCGTGGATGGCGTTGAGCGCGCCGGACACCGGCGCGATGTCCTGCGCCTCGGCCACCAGCGGAACCGCAAGTACCAGTATTGCCAGCAGCAGGGAGCGATTAAGCAGCGCGACATCGGGCGCCGGCGGCCGGCACAGCGGGTTGTTCTTGTTCACGTCCATGTCCTCCGACCCGGGGCAATCCGTTGCCCGAACCCGGTGCTCGCCAAGCAAGCTAATGTTTGACCGCGCAGTACCGCTTTTGGTTCAGCGTCAATTGCTAAGTTGCGGCCGCTTCTTGTGTTCTTGGTGTCACGGCCGCGAAAGTTGCAGCTTCATAACGCCGCCCCGAGGTGGTGCACGCGCGCAGTGGTACCATCAACAAGGCCGCCGTTGGTCTGGATGGCGGCGGCAATATTCAAGGATGAACCGCTTGTCAGGGTCATGACCGAGGACGATTCCAAGGATTCGGATGCACCGAAGGTGGTGCGGCTGTTTCCGGCGCGGCCGCACGCAGCCGACGCGGAGCCGGCGGAGCGCGAAACAGGTGCAGAATTGCCGAACCTGGCCGATCTCGGCACCGAAGTGAACCGCTACATGGCGCACGCCCGGGTGGCGCCGGCGGAGCAGCCGGCCGCGCCGGCGGAACCCGAAATCAAGGTGGTGGTGCAGCGGCGCCAAGCCCCGCCGCGCGGGCATCGCAACGCGGTGCGCTGCTCGCAGTGCGACCAATACACCTGGCGCGACACCGAGGAGTGCATCCACTGCGGCGTGAACCGCGCAGCGCACGCGGCGCAGGTCGAGGCGGCGCGGCACACCGAGTGGCAGGCCATCCTCTGGTCCGGCGCCATCCTGAGCTGGGGCGTGCTGGGTTTGTGCCTCTACGCACTGCAGACTTATGCGATGCCGGCACGTTTGGCGCAAATCCTGTGGTATGCAGTCTACGCCATCGGCGGCGCCAACGCGATCGGCTTCTGGATTCGGGCGATGAGCAAGCCCCGAAGCTGAGGCTGGGCCGCATGGGGCGCGCGTACTTCGAGGTGACCCCGGCCGAGTCTCTCTGCCGCTGGGTGCGGTGGAATGTCTACTGCCGGCTGCGCCGCCACACGCTTTGCCGACTTGAAGTCCTCGAATGGCGGCGCGCTCCCAACGGCGAGCGGCCCAATTTCTGCGGCTGTTGCAACATGCTGCTCAAGCCTGATTCTTTCCAGCACTACGGGGTGTTGTTCAAGGACGGCGAGCAGGTACGGGTCGAAGCGGTCAATTGGCAGCACGCCCTCAACTTGGTGACGGCGGGTCCGGATGCGTGCTGGGCGCAGCGCGGCGGCGAGTGGGAACTGCAGTCGCCTTTCCTGCGGCATCCGGCGAATGTGTGCACGGTGCGGCGCGCAGAAGACCCAGCTGGCGCCGCTGGAACAGATCGCTGACCGCTCGCACGCGCAACACTGCCACGCGTTACACCGCGACCTGCGGCAGCTTGGGCCTCGCAATCCGAAGCCGCCGATTTGCTACGCGGTCAGACGTGCCTGAACTTTCCGTTCAATCCCTTCACCTTGATGTCGCCTTCCGGCGCAAACTTCCGCGCCTTGGCGATCGCCTGCTGCTGAGTCTCGGTGATTGCACTTGCTTTCTCAGCGTGCGGCTTCTTCACGTTCCAGCGTCCGTCGGAGCGCGGCTCGACGAAATATTCATCATGCTTGGCCATGTCATTCCCTTTCATTGGGTTGCTTGTGTAAACCGCCCAGCAGCCGGGCGGGACATGGAATATTAGAGTGCGGCGCCTATACAAAAATTCAAGGGGGCAGGCTTCGGCTCGGACGTTCGCTGTCGTCGCAAGATTGGACTCGCATCGATGGCGTCTCCCGGCTGCGCGGGGACCGGGTGCTATTCGCTGCGCTCACCGAGCCGCTGCGCGTCTCGGCCCTTCGGGTAACGCCCCCTGACGCGACAGCGGGCTGGAGATCAAGGGCGGCGCGCACAGCCGGATTTCGGCTGGATCGTAAGCGTCCGCTAGAGGCACATGGCATGTGACGCCGTGTGCGGTAAAGCTGGTGCCCACCTATTTCTGAGGTGGACACCATGTCGAAGGATCAAACGCCTGTCACCGCGATAGCCGAAGAGGGCGAGCGCCGCCGCCGCAGCGACGCCGAGCGGCGCCGGATTGTCGAGGAGACCTACGCACCGGGCGCCTCGGTGTCCGTGGTGGCACGGCGCCACGACGTCAACGCCAATCTGGTGTTCAAGTGGCGCCAGCGCTATGGGCGGCGCCAAGCCGCGCCGCAAGCCGAGTTCCTGCCCGTCGCCGTGGAAACGTCGACGGCCGATGTCGTACCTCCGGCGCCCAAGCGCCGCCGCGCTCGCAAGCCCGCTGCGGAGGGCTTCATCGAAATCGAATTCTCCGATGGCCACCGCGTGCGCGTGCATGGCAGTGCTGATGGCCGCACCGTGCGCAGTATCATCGAGGCCCTATCGCGGTGATCGGTCCACCTGGCGGTGCACGCGTCTGTCTGGCGGCGGGAATCACCGACATGCGCAAAGGTTTCGACGGCCTGGCCGCCCTGATCCAGCAGGTGCTGACCGAAGACCCCTTCTCCGGCCAGGTCTTCGTCTTCCGCGGGCGGCGCGGCGACTTGGTCAAGCTGCTGTGGTGGGACGGCGACGGCCTGTGCCTGTTCTCCAAGCGCCTGGAGCGCGGCAAATTCATCTGGCCCAGAGCCAGCAGCGGCACGGTTCACCTGACGGCCGCGCAGCTGTCGATGCTGCTGGAAGGGATTGATTGGCGCCGACCGGAGCGCACCTGGACACCGCAGCAAGCGGCTTGAATTATCGAAGATTTGTCATGCTTTTTGCGTAATCTTTGAGCGTGCTCGATCACTCTCAAACTGATCTGCCGACCGACGCCAGTGCCCTGAGGGCGCTGCTGATCGAGAGCCGCGCCGAGAATGCCCGGCTGCGCACTACCGTGGTCCATCACCAGGCCCTGATCGACAAGCTCAAGCTGCAGCTGGCGCGGCTGCGCCGCATGCAGTTCGGGCGCTCCTCGGAAAAGGTCACGCTCGAGATCGAGCAGCTGGAGCTGCTGATCGAAGAGCTGGAAACGCCGACGCCGGCACAGGTGAAAGCGGCGGCACAGCCTCTAGTACCCGAATCACCCAGGACGCCCCGCAAGCTGCCCGAGCACCTGCCGCGGGAGCCGGTGGTGCACGAGGTGTCCTGCACCTGCGCCACCTGTGGCGGTGAGCTGCGCAAGGTTGGCGAGGACATCTCCGAGATGCTGGAATTCGTGCCGGAGCACTGGAAGGTGATCCAGCACATCCGTCCCAAGTACGCCTGCGGCGCCTGCGACACCCTGGTCCAGGCCCCGGCACCGATCCGGCCGATCGCCAAGGGCATGGCCGGGCCCGGTCTGCTCGCGCATGTCCTGGTGTCCAAGTACGCCGATCATTTGCCCCTGTACCGGCAGTCCGAGATCTACGCCCGCGCCGGCGTCGAGCTGGAGCGGTCCACCCTGGCCGACTGGGTCGGCGGCGCGGCGGCCTTGCTGGCGCCCTTGGTGGAGGTCCTGGGCAGGCATGTCCTTTCAGCAGGAAAGCTGCACGCCGACGACACGCCGGTGCCGGTGCTGTCGCCGGGGCTGGGCAGGACCAAGACCGGCCGACTCTGGACTTACGTGCGGGATGATCGCCCTTGGGCCGGTGAAGCGGCGCCGGCGGTGCTGTTCCGGTATTCGGCTGATCGCAAGGGCGAGCATCCCAGGATGCACCTGGCGACTTTCCAGGGCAGCCTGCAGGCCGATGGTTACGCCGGCTTCCACCACCTGTACGACGGCGGGAAGATCCGGGAAGCGGCCTGCTGGGCGCATGTGCGGCGCAAATTCTTCGACATCCACCAGGCCAACGGCTCGCCCGTCGCGCAAGAGGCGCTGGAGCGCATCGGTGCCTTGTACGACATCGAGAGGGACCTCAAGGGCAAACCGCCCAATGTCCGGTGCGCGCAGCGACAAGCCCGCGCAGGGCCGCTGCTCGACCAGCTCAGAAGCTGGCTCCATGAGTGCTTGGCTAGGCTGTCGGCGAAATCCGAGCTGGCCGGTGCCATCCGCTACGCGACATCGCGCTGGCCAGCACTACTACGCTATTGCGACGACGGCACTCTGGAAATCGATAACAACGCCGCCGAGCGCGCGCTGCGCGCGGTGGCCCTCGGACGAAAGAATTATCTGTTTTGCGGCTCGGACGAGGGTGGCGAGCGCGCAGCGGCCATCTACAGCCTGATCGGCACCGCCAAGCTCAACGGCATCGACCCGGAAGCTTATCTGCGGCACGTCATCGGCAACATTGCGGAACATCCGGCCAGTCAGCTCGACGCGCTGTTGCCTTGGAACCTTGGCTCACAGCTGGGGTGATCGGCGGACGCTTACGCTGGATCGGCGAACACAGACTTAAGCCGTACGAGCCGGTGCCGACTAGCCTTAGCCGGGTACGTCGTCGTGGTGGCCTTGCTTGAGGCGGCCGACCGCCAGCGCGACCCGCCGGCGGTGAGCCGCCAGCTGCGCGTAGTATTCGTTCAGGGTGGCCTGTGGCGGCTCGTCGGCGAAGAACGGAGCGATCCGGGCCGCGGCTTCGAGCCAGTGCAGCATGCTGTTGCGTAGCCGGGATCGGGTCGAGTCCCGCCTCGCATCCGCTTGCGGCTTGTTGCTGGACATCTGTTTCACGAACGAACCTCGGTGTCAGAGGTGTCAGAGCGCCGTTCCGGCCCCGGCTGTCATACGCGATCAGCGCTCATCGACAGCCCCTGAGTCTGCCACTTCACCCAAGCATTGACCTGCGCGATTCCGTGCGGCTCCGCCGCGCCATGGGCCGTCACGCCGAGCGCGCTTTGCGCGCTCAAAAGCCTGAGACATCACGCAATTGGCAAATTGCCCGGAAACCCTTGCCCCATGCGGGTTTCCGTGTATTCGCACCCACTGCTCGATGTATTCAGCGCCCCTCTGCAACGCCCGTCCCGTCCGCGTTTGAGCGTATTCGCACCAGCCGGTCAAGGTGCCGGAAAGGTCGCGGCATCGACGCGAAACAGGCCGACTATCACATCGGGATTCCTGACTGCGAGCTGGATGTGAGTCTTTTCTCTAAAGCCGGCACTCGGGTATGCCTCGTCGCCTTCGTCGAACACGCCAAAGACGGTGTCGTAGGAATCGAGCCCATCATCCGCACGGAGTTGGTGCAGGGTCTCGATCACGGCACAGTCGAGTCGTCGGAGCAGGGGCACTCCGCTCTTGGGCCGTGTGTTCCTCGGCATTTCATGCCCGCCATGCAGCGTTTCGACCACCTTATAGGCCGCGCGTAACTCCTCGATCACGCCATAGTCGGTCAAATTCAGGCACAGGCCGGGATAGACCAGGGCACCGACCACGAACGGGGTTTTAATCTTGCCGGCTGCCCTTCCGGCCAATGCCCAATCCCAGGCGCGCTCTGGACTGTCGGCCCAGAAGTAGATCCCGTTGCCGAGCCAGTCGTAGTTCTCGACTGAAGGCTTCAGCTTGTCCTTGCCGGCGAGCACCGCCTCGCCGACTGCAGCGTCGCAGCCGTGATAGCCGACGATGTGGCCGAGGGTGTGCCGGGTCCGGCTCACTGATAGTGCGCGGTGAGCTTTCCGGACTTGGTGACGATACCTGCTTTCCGCAGGACTTCGAGCGAGCGCTTCTTGCTCGCGGCAACCTTGTTCGCATATTCGATGATGCTGCCGGCGACAGGCCTGCCCGCGACGATCCGCACGCTTGCGGCGTGGCCGTTCGTCGCTTTCTTCGCAGTCTTCATTTCAAGCCCTCCTGTCACCTCGACAGTTTAGCGCCTACATCGACGAGGCCGCCAGCACCGAGGGTCAGGGTGCGCTTGCGTCTCATGGGTTATCCCGTCGCGGCCGGGTGCGCATCTGCATGGACTCGCTGCAAATCTTCGATGGATACTCTGCTGTAGAGTTCCAGAATGGAGTGCCTGGCGTGGCCAAGCATGACCTGGACGCAGCGTTCGTCAGCGCCGCCTTCGAGCATCAGGCTCTTGACCGTGTGCCGCAGCAGCGCGCAGCTGCCGTGCTTGCCAATGTTGGCGCGGTCGATGTATGCGGCCACTGTCGCCGCAAGGCGCTCGGCCTTGATGCACTCCCCTTTGTGGCTCAGAAACAGCGCGTGGTCGCCGCGGCCGAGCGCATGGCCTGGGCGCACCTCGCACAGGTACTTGTCGATCCAGCCCAGCGCCCGCTCGCCGATGGGGATGATCCGGGCCTTTCCGTCCCTGCCCTGGCGGATCAAGACCGTCCTGCGCTCGGCGTCTACATCGCTGAGCTTGAGGCCGATCAGCTCCCGGCATAGCACGCCGGTGGAGTAAAAAGTCTCCAAGATGGCGCGATCACGCAGGCCGCGGGCGGTCTCCACGTCGGGCACCGCCAGCACCTTCTCCACCTCCTCGGCGGTCAGCACGTGCGTGCGTGGCTGGTGCAGCTTCTGGATGATGTGTTTGCGTCTCATGGGATGAGGGTCTCCATCAGGTCATGGGCGTGTTCTTCCGCGTTTCAGTGCCAGGTCGCGTCCGGCTGCTCGTCCTCGGCCTTCAGTTCCGCCAGCAGCGCAGCCATCCGCTGCGCCTCCTCCAGGCGACACTTGCGACAGGTCACATCGACGAGGCCGCCAGCACCTGCTCGACATGTTCGACCTCGACCTTGCCCTTGGCCTGGAAATACTGGTTGAGCAGCGCGATCAGGCGTGCCTTCTTCTCCACCGGCAGCCGCAGGCGATGCCGCGTCAGGTGCTCCTCCACCTTGACGATGATCTCCACCAGGATGTCGGCGCGGGTCGGCGTCTTGAAGGTGCGCGGATCGGCGCCCGGACCCGACAATATCCAGACCGGGTCGATGTGGAACAGATCGTATAGCGCCTTCAGCGCCTCCACCGTCAGCGTGCGCTCGCCGCGCTCGTAACTGCCGTAGGCACGGGGGGAAATTCCCAGGCGCACGGCGAAGTCCGGCTGCAATAACCCGGTCTTCTCGCGCGCGGCCTTCAGCCGCTTGCCGATTTCGAGGTTGATGTCGTCGCTTGACATTTACACAAATGCGCCGTTTACTAAACACGTCTTAGCTGTAAGCCTACCACATGGACGTGGTGATATGAAGCGCGAAATGTTCACGGTGCGCCTGGCGCCCGAGCTGGCGGCCGAAGTCTCACGGGAAGCCCAACGGCGCGGCATCACCCGCACCACCTGGGCGAGCCAGCTGATCGAACGCGGCATGGTGGCCGAAGCCCTGGACGGTCTGCTCAGCGGCGACAAGCCGGCCGGGCCGTCCTCCGCCGGGATGGCTTCCGCCGTTCCGCCCGATCTGCTCAAGCGGGTGGTGTTCGCCGCCTGTTTTTCCGAAGCCATCCTCAAGAAGCTCAACGCCAGCCTCAACCGCAGCTCGTCCGAGTTGGGAATCGTGGCGACCCAGGCCCGCGACCAGGCCGAAGCCGAGACCGCCGCCCTGCTCAAGTCCCTCAACGGGGCGCCCTGCGCGTGAGCCGCCATGGGCGCGTACCTCCTGTTCGGCGTGGTCTGGTTTGTCGCCGCTGCGTTCGACTTTGAGGCTGCGGCGACTTTCGACCAACTCGCCTACCGCAAAGCGTGGGCGTATGCGGCGTTTCGTCATGCGCTGGCGCTTCCCGGAAGGCCGATCGCGGTGCAGCTGGGCCGCGGCCAGTGGCACCGCGTCGATGCAGGCGCTCTGCTGGACTACTTCCGCAGTTCACCGGACTGCCGGTCCGACCTGCACTGGCTGATTCTTGGATGCCTGCTGATCGGCTTCGTGGCCGCATGTACTCTCTACGCTGCGGTGCCGAATCTGTTCGAGATCGGTTATCAGCGCGGCCACCGGCGCGGGGCACGGTTGTTGCCCGTGCAGTTGCCGGCGGTGCTGGACGAGCGCTGGCGCCAGGGCTGGCTTTCCGGCGCCGCCTTGGCGCTGACGACCTGGACCGTCCTGTATTGCCTTGCTGATCCCGCTGGTTTCGGACACCCGCTGGTTCCGGACTTCCAGCGCCAGACCCTGCGCGCGGTCGGGTTCGGCTATGGGCTGGCCGGCTGCTGGCTGCTGTTCAGGGTGGGCGCCGCACCGGCAGCGCGGTTGGCCCTCCGGCTCGGTCACGTCCGCATTCCACGAGCCATCGAGCTGTACCACTTCCTGGTCGCCGGCCGCACGGGTTCGGGCAAGACGCAGGCGATCCAGCAACTCCTGCGCACCGCCCATGCCCGCGGCGACCGGGCGCTGATCGCGGACCCGGACGGCGGCTACCTGTCGCGGTTCAGCGAGCCCGGCGACCTGCTGCTCAATCCCTTCGACCGGCGCAGCGTCCGCTGGTGCCCGTTCGCGGAAATCCGCTCGCCGTTCGACTACGACGTGCTGGCCACCGCGGTGATTCCGCCGGGCAACACCGCCAATGAGGAGGAATGGCGCCGCTTCGGCCGCGTCCTGCTGGCCGCCTCGCTCAAGCAGCTGCGCGAGGACGGCCGCACCTCGGCGCGGGAAATGCTGCGGCTCATCAACGCCGCCCATGACAACGAGCTGCAGACCATGCTCGCCGGCAGCAACGCCGCCGGCCTGCGCCGGCACGACGCGATGTTTCACTCGATTCTCGGCGTGGTGACGCCGCACATTCAAAGCTGGGAATACCTGCCGGAGCCGGACGCCGCGCATCCGCCGTTCTCGATCCGGGACTGGGTACGGCGGGGCGCGCCGGGCTGGCTGTTCCTGCCGTACCGGGACGACCAGCTCGATTCGCTCAAGTATCTGATCGCCACCTGGACCGGGCTGGCCGTGGCGGAAGCGCTGTCGTTGCCGGAGGATCTGAACCGGCGGTTCTGGTTCGTGATCGACGAGCTGGATTCTCTCGGCAAAGTGGCGTCGATGCGCTTGGCCGCCACCAAGCTGCGCAAGCACGGCGGCGTCATGGTGGCGGGGCTACAGACCATCGCGCAGCTGCGCGCCACCTACGGCCAGGACGAGGCGCAGGTCATTCTCAGTTCGCTCGCCAACAAGCTGATTCTGGCGGTGGGCGACCACGAGACTGCGCGCTACTTCCAGGACGAGCTGGGTCAGCGCGAGATCGAGCGCAGCCGCGTGGTGCACCAGACCGGCAGCGGCGACCGCCACATCCGGTCCACGTCGCGCTCCAAGGACATCGTGCTGGAGCATCTGGTGCTGGCCTCGCAGTTGCAGGGCTTGGGCGAGCGCCGCGGCTTCCTGCGGCGCGCGGGCGAACCCCTGGTCCATCCGGTGCGGATTCCGCTGGTGCCGATGACGCAGCGGCTGCCGCCGTTCGTGCAGGCGGCGGGGTAGCGTCATGGCCCTGGCCAAGAACATCGGCGCCGCGCAGGCGGACCGCTATTACGACAAGGACGACTATTACACCAAGGATGCGGCGGCGCCCTCGGCCTGGCACGGCGAAGGTGCCGCGGCTTTGGGTCTGTCCGGGCCGGTCCAGCCGGACGACTTCAAGGCCCTGGTGCGCGGCGAGCTGCCGGATGGCACGCAACTGCACCGCGGCGGCAGCGGCGAACGCCGTGCCGGCACCGACTTTGAGTTCAGCGCGCCGAAGTCGTTTTCGATCCAGGCTCTGGTCATGGGCGACGACCGGCTGGTCCGGGCGCACCAGGAAGCGGTGGCGATCGCGCGTGAGCGCATCGAAGCCACGACGGCGACCCGCGTCATGCGCGACGGCCAGCAGGAGGTCGAGTTCACCGGCAGGGCGGTCATTGCCGAATTCCTGCACACCACCAGCCGCGCCGGCGATCCCGACCTGCACAGCCATGTCGTCGCTCTGAACCTGACTCAGCGCCAGGATGGGCAATGGCGCAGTGTGGACAACACGGCGATGTTCAAGGAACAGCGCCTGATGTACGAGATTTACCTGTCCGAGCTGGCGCAGCGGGCGCGGACGCTGGGCTACGAGATCACCACCGGCAAGCACGGCAATCCGGAGCTGGCGCACATCACGCGCGAGCAGATCGAGCAGTTCAGCAGCCGGGGCAACGAGATCGAGGCGGCGCTGGCCGCCCAGGGACTGACGCTCGACACCGCGACGGCGAAGCAGAAAAAGGCCGCCACGCTCTCGACGCGCAAGGCCAAGCAGGACTACAACCGCGAGGAGCTAGGCAAGGTCTGGCGCGAGCGGGCGGCGGAACTCGGCATCAAGGACCCTGCCGCCCGCGAGCGCACAGAACAGCGCAGCGCGCCGGGCGGGCACACGCCGGATCAGCAGGCGGCACGCGAGGCGGTCAGTTTCGCGCTCAAGCATCTGGGCGAGCGCGAGGCCGCGTTCGAGCGGCGCGAACTCCTCGCAGTTGCGCTGCGCGAATCCCGAGGCAGCTCCGGCTATCACGACATCGACGCCGAGCTGAAGCGTCGCCAACAGCAGAGCGAGGTGCTGGCCTCCCGCAGCCAGGAGCGCCTGACGACGCCTGAGGCACTCAAGATCGAGCGGCGCATCCTGCAGATCGAGCGCGATGGCCGCAATGCGCTGAAACCCATCGCCGCGCCGGAGGCTGTTGCTCGCCACCTGAGCGACGCCCGGCTCACTGTTGGACAGGCACAGGCCGTCGAGCTGGCGGCGACGAGTCCTCATCGCGTCAACGGCATCCAGGGTTACGCCGGCAGCGGCAAGACCACGGCGCTGCACTCGTTCAAGTCGCTGGCCAAGGAGCACGGCTATCAGCTGATCGGCCTGGCTCCATCGCACAGTGCCGTCAAGGCGCTCAACGGTGCCGGCATCGAATCCCGCACGCTGCAAGGCTGGTTGTCGGAGAAGGACGACGGCAAAGCCCTTTCGGAACGCAGCATCGTCGTCTTGGACGAAGCCGGGTTGGTGGGCAACCGCAACCTGCTGTCCACGCTGGAACGGGCCGAAAAGCACGGTGCGCGTGTGCTCCTGGTGGGCGACACGAAGCAATATCAGGCCGTCGAAGCCGGGCGCGGCTTCGGCCAGCTCCAGCAACACGGCATGGCGACGGCCCGGATGACGGAAATTCTGCGACAGAAGAACGGCAGGCTCGCCCAAGCGGCGCGCCTGTCGGTAGATGAGCCCGCGAAAGCCCTGTCCCGGCTCGAAGTGCGGGAAATCGCGGATGCCGGAGAGCGCCACCGCCGGATTGCCCTGGACTATGCCGAACAGCCCCGAACGGTCCGGGACTCCACCTTGATCCTCACCGGAACCAACGAGGCTCGCGCCGAGCTGAACCGAACGGTCCGGGACGCCCTCAAGGCGCGCGGCGAGCTGTCCGGCCAGGCCGCGACCGTGCGGACCTTCCAACGCAAGGATCTGACGATCGCAGAACAAAAGCGCCTGGACCGTTACCGCGTCGGTGACGCGGTGCTGTTCCGGCGAGCGTATCGGTCGCTCGGCGTGGAACGTGGTGAGATTTACCAAGTGACGCGGATCGGGAGTGATCGCGTCCACGCGCGCAGCGATGACGGCAAGGAGATCGCTTTCGGACCGGCGAACTTGAGCGGCAAGGGCTTGAGCCTCGGGCGCATCGAGGGGCGCGAAGTCGCCCCCGGCGAAGGTCTGCGCATGACGGATACGGACCGGACGCTCGGCGTGCGCAATGGCGAACGCGGCATGGTTCATTCGGTCTCCCCTGGCGCGATCGAACTACGATCCGCGGACGGTGGTTCCAAGACTCTGCGCACTGATCGTGTGCTACCTCTTGAATACAGCTATGCCGCCACCGGGCACAGCGCGCAAGGGCTCGGAGCCGATCGCGTCTTGCTGGACAAGGACACGAAGGCGCGAACCACGGACCATCGCAGCTTCTACACGGACCTGACGCGCGCCAAGCACGCGGCGATCGTCTACACCAATGATCGCAGCGCGTTGCCACAAGCTATTGCTCGGCAGTCGCAGAAGACTGCGGCGCTCGATGCCGTCAAGAGCCGCGATCACGGCCGCCGCGGCGAGCATCACACGGCGAATAGCACTCCGCCGCCCGCGCCGACCGCTACCCGAGGCATGCACAACCACCGCTGACGCCGAATGTAAATGCCGGACGTTCGAGACCGTCCGGGACTGTTCGAGAGAGGTGCTCCAATGCTTGACGAAACCATTATGAGACTGTCTGCCGTGAAGAAAGCCACGGGTCTGAGTCGGACCACGATTTACGTTCGCTCGCGGGCAGGAACCTTCCCCGCTCCGATTTCGATCGGCGGCAATCGGATCGGCTGGCGCGAGTCTGAAATCAAGTCGTGGATAGAAGCTCGTAGTTCCGAGCCCGATAATCCACTCAAGATCGACACGCCCGCGTCAACGAACAAAGCGAAGCAGAAGAGCATGACCGGAAAAGGGGCGGCACCCCCGGTGGAATGGGAGGCGGTGCCTTGCCGGCGCAGCCACCACGCGGGATCATCCCGCGGCAAAGCTGGGCCTCCGTTCGTCCAGTTTCAAGGAAAGCTTCCATTCCGTTGAAGGGTTTTCTGGGGGGCGTGGCGGTGTAAAATGCCGATCTGCAGCGAGCTCAGGTTCGTGGCTGTCCGTCGTTTATCTCTTGCCTCACAGCGAACCGATTTTCGGGGAAATTTCGAGGTGGGGGCAACGATGGGGGCAAACAGGTTCTTCACATCCTATTTTTATGCTATATTTCAGTGTATTACACCATACATTCGAATCCCGGTAGGGCGCCATCGACCCCGCCGCGGTTCCCCGCGCCCGGGCGGCAGGTCCTTATCTGTCACTATACAAGCCGTGCGGCGTATCATAAAAAGACTAATGGATTGGCAGCGCGCGCCGGCGCCGGCGGCGCCAGAGAGCAAGGGAACACCCATTACCGAGCCGCTTCGCATCGCGCGCGACCAGCATCCGGTCTCGCGCTCGAACATTTCGCCGGGCACGCTCAAGGTGCTCTACAGCCTGCGCGACGCCGGCCACGAGGCGTACATGGTCGGCGGCGGCGTGCGCGACCTGCTGGCGGGCCTGCGGCCGAAGGATTTCGACGTCGCCACCAGCGCGCACCCGGAGGAGGTGAAGCGGCTGTTCCGCTCCTGCCGGCTGGTCGGGCGCCGCTTCCTCATCGCGCACGTGCGCATGGGCGACGAGATCATCGAGGTCACCACCTTCCGCGGGCCGATCACCGACAGCCACGAGCGCGACGAGACCGGCCGCATCCTGTCGGACAACATCTACGGCACCCTGGAGTCCGATGCGTTCCGGCGCGACTTCACCATCAACGCGCTGTATTACGACATCCGCGACTTCGCCATCGTCGATTTCGCAGGCGGCATGGACGACATGCGCCTGGGCCGGCTGCGCCTGATCGGCGACCCGGAGCTGCGCTACCGCGAAGACCCGGTGCGCATGCTGCGCGCGGTGCGCATCGCCAACAAGCTGCGCTTCGCCCTGGCCGACGACACCGCCGCACCGATCCGCCACCTGTCGCCGCTGCTGCGCGAGATCCCGCCGGCGCGGCTGTTCGACGAGGTGCTGAAGATCTTTCTCAGCCGCGACGCCTGGGCCAACCTCGAAGGCCTGCGCCGCCACGGCCTGTTCATCCACCTGCTGCCGCTGACCGACGAAGCGCTGGAGGCCGACGACCCGGTGGCCACCGCGCTGCTGCGCCACGCCCTGGAAAACACCGCCGCGCGCCTGGCCGCCGACCAGCCGGTGACGCCGGCCTTCCTGTTCGCGGCCATGCTGTGGCCGGCCTACGCCAAGCGCATCGAGCTGCTGGTGCGCAAGCAGGGCCACGCGCCGCCGGTGGCGCAGGCGCAGGCCGCCGAGGAGGTGGTGGCGCACCAGCAGCTGCGCATCGCCATCCCCAAGCGCTTCTCCCTGCCGATGCGCGAAATCTGGTCGCTGCAGCCGCGCTTCGACAACCGCCGCGGCGCCCGCGCCAAGCGCCTGCTGGCGCATCCGCGCTTCCGCGCCGCCTACGATTTCCTGGTGCTGCGCGGCCAAGCCGGCGAGCCCGGGGCGGCCGAGCTGGCGCACTGGTGGGCGCAGGCGCAGGGCGGCGAACCGCCGCCGCCGCCGGCCCCGCTGCCGCCGACAGCGGCGGACGAAGCCCCCGCCTCCCCGGCCAAGCGCCGCCGGCGCCGCGGCGGCCGCCGGCGGCGCAAGCCCAGTGGCCCCGAAGGCGGCGAATAGGGCCTACATCGGCCTCGGCGCCAACCTGGGCGATCCGCCGGCGCAATTGCGCGCCGCGCTGGGCGCGCTGGGCGCGCTTCCCGGCACCGCCGTCGCCGCCGTGTCGCGCTTCTGGCGCAGCCGGCCGCTGTCCCTGCCCGGCGGCGAACCTGCGCAGACCGACCAGCCCGACTATTGCAACGCGGTCTGCGCGCTCGACACCCTAATGCCGCCCCTGGCTCTGCTCGAGGCGCTGCAGGCGATCGAAACAGCCGCCGGCCGCACCCGCGGCGGGCCGCGCTGGGGGCCGCGCCTGCTGGACCTGGACCTGCTGCACGTGGAAGGGGTGCAAATCGATTCCCCGCGCCTGACCCTGCCGCACCCGGAGCTGCAGCGGCGCGGCTTCGTGCTGCTGCCGCTGCTGGAGATCGCCCCGGCGCTGGAGATACCGGGGCTGGGCCGGGTGGCGGCGCTGGCCGCGGCCTTGAGCGGAGCGCCGCCGCAGCCCTGGGAGCGCCGCCCGGATGGCGCCCAGGCGACAACATGATTACACTGCGGCCACTTCACGCGTGGCCGCGTCCACGCGAACGGGCGTATGTCTTTTTGGGCCGCCCTGGCTGTCTCAAATCCGCGAACCCCGAAGAATGCCTTGGTGGGCCGCCGGGGGCGCCAACCATGCAGGAACTCCCGATGTCCAACACTCTAGCCTGGTGCGGCGCGCCGCCCGCGCGCGCCGCAGGAGCATGCCCGTGACCGCCGCCCCCGCGGCCGCGCCCGGCGCAGCGGTGCATGTCGGCGAGCTGCGCCGCATGCGCGATGCCGGCGAACGCATCGCCTGCCTGACCTGTTACGACGCCAGCTTTGCCCTGATCGAGGATCGCGCCGGGGTCGACCTGGTGCTGATCGGCGATTCGCTGGGCATGGTGATCCACGGCCGCGGCACGACCACGGCGGTGACGGTCGCCGACATCGTCTACCACAGCCGCATCGTCGCGCCGTACCTGAAGCGGGCGTTCCTGGTGGCGGACCTGCCGTTCCTGTCGTTCGCCACGCGCGAGCGCGCGCTGGACGCCTCGCAGCGCGTGATGCAGGAAGGCGGCGCCAAGATGGTCAAGCTGGAAGGCGGGCGCGAGCAGGCCGACATCGTCGAATACCTGTCGGTGCGGGGAGTGCCGGTGTGCGCCCACCTGGGCCTGCAGCCGCAACTGATCCACAAGATGGGGGCGTTCCGCGTGCAGGGGCGGGAAGACGCCGCCGCCGAGGCGATGCTGCACGACGCGCGCGTGCTGGAAGACGCCGGCGCCGACCTGCTGCTGGTGGAGTGCATTCCCGCGCCGCTGGCGCAGCGCATCACCGAGCAGGCGCACGTGCCGGTGATCGGCATCGGCGCCGGGCCGCAGGTCAGCGGCCAGATCCTGGTGCTGCACGACATCCTCAACATCTCGCCGACCGTCACCCTGGGGCGCAAGCCGCGCTTCGTGAAGAATTACATGGAAGGGTCGCCGGACATCGAAACGGCCATCCGGCGCTACGTGCAGGACGTGAAGTCGGGCGGCTATCCTGCGCCGGAACACTGTTTCTAAAGGCCAGCGCCATGCGCATCGTGCACAAGGTTTCCGACCTCCACACCGAGCTGTCCGACTGGCGCGCCGGGCTCGAGAGTGTGGCGCTGGTGCCGACCATGGGCAACCTGCACGCCGGCCACGCCAGCCTGGTCAAGCGGGCGCGCCAGCTCGGCGAGTGCGTGGTGGTGAGCATCTTCGTCAACCCGCTGCAGTTCGGGCCGCACGAGGATTTCGAGCGCTACCCGCGCACCCTGGCGGCCGACGCCAAGCTGCTCGAGGCCGAGCACGCCGACGTGGTGTTCGCGCCCGCGGTTGCGGATATGTACCCGGCCGGCTATCCGCCGCTGACCAGCGTGCACGTGGGCGGTACCGTGGCGGAAACCCTGGAAGGCGATTTCCGCCCCGGGCATTTCACCGGCGTGGCGACGGTGGTCAACATCCTGTTCAACCTGGTGCAGCCGCGCGTGGCCATCTTCGGCGAAAAGGACTGGCAGCAGCTGCAGGTGATCCGCCGCATGGTGGCGGACCTGGGCATGCCGGTGCGCATCGTCGGCATGCCCACGCTGCGCGAGGCCGACGGCCTGGCGATGAGCTCGCGCAACCAGTACCTGCAGCCGGACGAGCGGGCGCGGGCGCCGTTGCTGCACGCCGCCCTGCAGGCGGTGGCGACCGCCACGGCCGAGGGCCGGCGCGATTTCGACGTGCTGTGCGCCGAGCAGAAAGCGGTGCTGGAAAACGCCGGCTTCCGCCCCCAGTACCTGGAGGTGCGCGAACCGGATCTCACCCCGCCGCGCGAGGATTCCGCCCGGCTGGTGGTGCTGGCCGCCGCCCACCTCGGCGCCACCCGGCTGATCGACAACGTCAGCCTGCGCCTCTGAGCCGGGCTGAGGCGGGCTGGGCCGCGGCGGGTGCGGCCGCGCCGTTTGTCGGACGGGCCGGCAGCGGAATGAAATAAGGTTGGCGCCAACGGTTATTAGGGTTACACTTCGATGACTTGAATGGCCCTGGTGCCATGACAGTGGGCGTATGTCTTTTTGGGCCGCCCTCGCAGTCAAATCTCCGAGCCGGGTGCATGTCTTAGTGGGCCGCCCTGTTCGTATCCCATTCAGGAATACGCCATGCAACTGACCATGCTCAAGTGCAAGCTTCACCGCGCTTGCGTGACCCACTCCGAGCTCGACTACGAAGGCTCCTGCGCGATCGACGGGCGCCTGCTCGATCTCGCCGGCATCCACGAATACGAGCAGATCCAGATCTACAACGTGGGCAACGGCGAGCGTTTCACCACCTACGCCATCCGCGCCGAAAACGGCAGCGGCATCATCTCGGTCAACGGCGCGGCCGCCCACAAGGCCCGCGTCGGCGACCGCGTGATCATCTGCAGCTACTGCGAGCTCGACGCCCGCGAAGCCAAGCTGCACAAGCCCAAGCTGGTCTACCTCGACGAGACCAACCGGGTGACCCGCACCGCCAATACCATCCCGGTGCAAGCCGCATAGCCCCCTGCGCCGTGCCCTTGCGGGCGCGGCGGGCCCGCGAATATCGCGCAACCGGCGGCGCCGTCATCAGCGGTCCGCTGGCCCGGTATATGCTTGGCTTCGGTTTTCAGCCACGCGTTCCCCATGTCCGTACTGACCGATAGCCATGCCTGGCGGGCCCTGCGGCAGCACGCCGAGGCCCTGAGCCAGAGTTCGCTGAACGACCTGTTCGGCTTCGAGCCGCAGCGCGCGCGCCAGTTCACCGCCGAAGCCGCCGGCCTGTTCCTCGACTACTCCAAGCAGCGCGTGGACGCGCGCGCGCTGGAACTGCTGCTGGGACTGGCCCAGCAGCAGGACCTGGCCGGCTGGATCCGCCGGCTGTTCGCCGGCGACCTGGTCAACCAGACCGAGGGCCGCGCGGCCTACCACATGGCCCTGCGCGCGCCGCGCGGCCTGCGCATGGAAGTGCGCGGGCACGACGTCGTCGCCGACGTCCACGCGGTGCTGGACCGCATGGCGGCGCTGGCCGGCGAGCTGCGCAGTGGCGCCTGGCGCGGCGCCACCGGCCGGCCGATCACCGACGTGGTCAACATCGGCATCGGCGGCTCGGACCTGGGGCCGCGCATGGTGTGCCGCGCGCTGGCCGCGGC
The DNA here is from genome assembly GCA_016779605.1 of Nevskia sp. Lineage (GTDB taxonomy): Bacteria > Pseudomonadota > Gammaproteobacteria > Nevskiales > Nevskiaceae > Nevskia. Next base: position 81,021 of record JADHNH010000001.1, read on the forward strand.
GGCGGACGGCCCGCGCACCCACTTCGTCGCCAACGTCGACGGCGCGCAGCTCACCCAGGCGCTGGGCCGGCTGGACCCGGCCGCAACCCTGCTGATCATCACCTCGAAGACCTTCACCACCCTGGAAACCATGGCCAATGCGCGCGCCGCGCGGCGCTGGCTGACCGACGCGCTGGGCGAGGCGGCGGTGTCGCGGCATTGCGTGGCGGTTTCCACCAACCGCGCGGAAGTCGAGAAGTTCGGCATCGACGCCGAGCGCATGTACGGCTTTTGGGACTGGGTTGGCGGGCGCTACTCGCTGTGGTCGTCGGTCGGCCTGTCGATCATGATCGCGGTCGGGCCGGCGCGCTTCGGCGAGCTGCTGGCCGGCGCGCACGCCATGGATCAGCATTTCCGCAGCGCCCCGCTGCCGGCCAACCTGCCGGTGCTGCTCGGCCTGCTGGGCGTGTGGAACACCAATTTCCTGGGCGCGGCCAGCCAGGTGGTGGCGCCGTATGCGCAGGACCTCGAATATTTCGTGGCCTGGCTGCAGCAGCTCGAGATGGAGTCCAACGGCAAGAGCGTCAACCGCCAGGGCCTTCCGGTGGACTACGCCACCACGCCGGCCATCTGGGGCGACGTCGGCACCAACTCGCAGCACGCGTTTTTCCAGATGCTGCACCAGGGCTCGGCGGTGCACCCGGTGGACTTCATCCTGCCCACCGGCGGCGGCGAGGCGCTGCCCGAGCAGCACCGCATGCTGATCGCCAACTGCCTGGCGCAGAGCGCGGCGCTGATGCGCGGCAAGCCGGCGATCCAGGTACGGGGCGAGCTGCAGGCGCAGGGCCTGCAGGGCGACGCGCTGGAAGCGGCGATCCCGCACCGGGTGTTCTCCGGCAACCGGCCCAGCAACACCATCCTGCTGCCGCGGCTGGATGCGTTCCACCTCGGCGCCCTGCTGGCGCTGTACGAGCACCGCACCTTCGTGCAGAGCGTGATCTGGAACATCAACGCCTTCGACCAGTGGGGCGTGGAGCTGGGCAAGCAGCTCGCGCAGTCGGTGCTGGGCGCCATGCACGGCGGCGACGCCGCGGCGCTCGACGCATCCACGCGCGCGCTGCTGGCGCGGCTTTGAACCAGGCGTCCCGGGGCGGCCGCGGTGCCGCGCGGTGGCCAGCCTTGGTCGGCCTGCGGCACCGGATCCTCGCCGCGGCCGGCGCCGGCCTCGCAGCCTTGCTGTGCGGCTGCGCCGCAAGCGGGCCGCAGCTGCGCGAGTTCAAGGTGACCGGGCCGGCGCTGGAGCTGCCGCGGGTGCCGTACGCCGCCGAGGACGGGCATCGCGGCGGGCCGGCTGCGCTGGCGATGGCGCTGGGCGCCGCCGGCGTGCCGGCCGCGCCGTCCAGCCTGGACGACGAGATCCAGCGCGGCGAGGAGCAGGACGACACCCGCACGGCGATGGTGCAGGCGGTGCTGGCGCGCGGCCTGGTGCCGAACGTGATCAAATCCCCCACCGTGGACCTCGACGTGGTGCGCGAGCTGCGCGCTGGCCACGCGGTGGTGGTGCTGCTGTACCGCGGCATGCTGCTGCGCTACTGGGAATACGCGGTGATCGTGGGGGTGGACCCCGGCGCCAACACCTTCGTCCTGCATACCGGCACGCATCGTCACCTGGTGCTCGACTACCCGGACCTGCTGGCGGCCTGGGGCGACAGCGATTACTGGGCGCTGGTGGTGAGCGCGCCGGACGACGTGCCGGCGACGGTGAGCCCCCCGCAGTGGCTGGCGCGCGCCGGCGACCTGGAACGCACCGGCAAGCCTGGGCAAGCCATGCAGGCCTACCTGGCGGCCACCCGCCGCTGGCCCGCCGAGCCGCTGGCCTGGGCCGCGCTGGGCCGCCTGCGCGCCGCCCAGCACGACCTGCATGGCGCCACCGAGGCGTTCATCGCCGCGCTCAAGCTCGCCCCGGGTGCCGCCGCCATCCACGCCGACTTCGCGCGCGTGCTGCGCGAGCGTCAATGCGCCGACCAGGCGCAGGACGAGATCGGCCTGGCGGTCGCGCAGGAGCGCGACCCCGGCCGCCGCGCCGCCGACGAGCGCCTGCAGCGCGAGCTCGACGCGCTGGCCGGGCCTTCGGTGGTGTGCCCGCTGGATTGATTCCCCGGGGCACTGGTCGGGATTCGAACAGTGTCCGCAATAGTCCTGCAGGCCGCTTTCACGATTCCCGATTCCCGTCTCCCGATTCCCGGGCAGCGGCGGCAGCCGCCTGCCGCCCCAGAGCCCAGCGCACGTGCTCGCGCACCAGCGCGTCGGCGTCGTCGGCCCGCGCCGCCAGCGCGGCCTGCGTCGCGGCCGACGGCGGCGCATTGCCCAGGGCCACGGCGACGTTGCGCAGGAAGCCGGGGTAGCCGGCGCGGCGCAGCGCCATGCCCTCGGTCTTGCGCTGCCACTCGTCGCGGCTCCAGCCGAACAGCTCGCCCAGCCGGGGTGCATCCAGGCCGTGGCGCGGCGCGAACGCCGGGTCGGCGCTGAGGCGCGCGTAGCGGTTCCAGGGGCAGGCCAGCTGGCAGTCGTCGCAGCCGAAGATGCGGTTGCCGACGGCGGCACGGAATTCCTCGGGAATGGCGCCGCGGTTTTCGATGGTCAGGTAGGAAATGCAGCGGCGCGCGTCGAGCCGGTAGGGTGCGACGATGGCGCGCGTCGGGCAGATGTCGATGCAGGCCTGGCAAGTGCCGCAGTGGTCCTTCTGCACCTCCCGGGCGGCCGGCAAGGGCAGGTCGGTATAGATCTCGCCGATGAAAAACCAGGAGCCGGCCTGGCGGTGCAGCAGCAGGGTGTGCTTGCCGATCCAGCCCAGGCCGGCATTGCGCGCCAGCGCTTTTTCCAGCGCCGGTGCGCTGTCGCACAGCACGCGGTAGCCGAACGGCCCGGCCGCCCGCTCGATGCGCTGCGCCAGCTGCTTGAGCCGGGCGCGCATCAGCTTGTGGTAGTCGCGGCCGAGCGCATAGCGCGAGATGTAGGCGCGATCGCCGTCGGCAAGGATCGCTTCGGCGGCGGCCGCGTCGGGCCGGTATTCCAGGCGCGCGCTGATCACCGACACGGTGCCGGGGCGCAGCGCCGCCGGCGCAGCGCGCATCGCCGGGTCGTGCTCCATGTAGTCCATGCGGCCCTGCCAGCCGTCCTGCAGCCAGCGGCGCAGGTGCGCAAGGTCTTCGCCCAGCTCCTGCCGTGCCACCGCGGCGTCGGCGAAGCCGCAGGCGCGCGCCCACTCGCCGATCAGCGGCAGCCAGTCCGGAACCTGCGAGGGAGGCGACTTATACTGGGACATATGGACGACATCCGACACCGATTGTATGCCGCCGCGCAGGTGCGCGAGCTGGACCGGCGCGCCATCGAGGACTGCGGCATCGCCGGCTACGAGCTGATGCAGCGGGCCGCGCGCGCCGCCTGGAAAGCCGCGCGCGCGCAATGGCCGGCCGCAAAGTCGGTGGTGGTGGCGGCCGGCCCCGGCAACAACGGCGGCGACGGCTACGAGATCGCCAGCCTGGCGCATGCGGACGGGCTGGCGGTGCAGGTGCTGCAGATCGGCGATCCGCCGCAGCGCGGCGACGCGGCGCTGGCCCGTGCCGCCTGGCTGGCGCGCGGCACGGTGCAGGACTGGATGCAGGTCGGCGGCGCGCTGCCCAAAGCCGACCTGGTGGTGGATGCGATCTTCGGCACCGGCCTGTCGCGCATGCCGCAGGGCGTGGCGCGCGAGGCCATCGCCGCGATCAACGCGGCGCACGCCGAGGGCACCGGCGTGCTGGCGGTCGACATCCCCTCCGCGCTGCAGTCCGATACCGGCGCGGTGCTCGGCGAGGCGATCGTCGCCGACCTCACGGCGACGTTCATCGGGCTCAAGGTCGGTCTGTACACCGGCGAAGGCCCCGCGCACACCGGCCGCGTCGCCTTCGACGCGCTGGATGTTCCGGCGCAAGTGCACGAGTCGCCGGCGCCGGACGCCCTGCTGCTCGACGCCGCCAACCTGCGCGCGCTGCTGCCGCGGCGCGTGCGCACCGCGCACAAGGGCGACCATGGTCATGTGCTGATCGTCGGCGGCGAGTCCGGCCTGGTCGGCGCGGTGCTGATGGCGGCGCGCGCCGCCCTGCGGACGGGCGCCGGGCTGGTCAGCGTGGCGACCCGCGCGGCCCACGCGGCGGTGTGCGCGGCGGCGCAGCCCGAAGGCATGTTTCGCGGCGTCGAATCCGCCGCCGAGCTGGGGCCCCTGCTGGACCGCGCGGATGTCGTGGCGATCGGTCCCGGCCTGGGGCAGGGCGAGTGGGCGCGCATGGTATGGGTCGAAGTGCTGGCCTCGGACAAGCCGCTGGTGGTCGATGCCGACGCCCTCAACCTGCTCAGCCGCAACCTGCGCTGGCGGGAAAACTGGGTGCTCACCCCGCATCCCGGCGAATGCGGCCGGCTGCTGGGCAGCAGCGCGGCCGCGGTGCAGGCGGACCGCCTGGCGGCGGTGCGCGAGCTGCATCGGCGCTATGGCGGCGTCGCGGTGCTCAAGGGCGCGGGCAGCCTCGTACTGGGGGACCAGCTGCAGGTCTGCCCCTACGGCAATCCGGGGATGGGTGTCGGCGGCATGGGCGACGTGCTGTCCGGCATCGTGGCGGCATTGGTCGGCCAGGGCTTGTCGATCGAACAGGCGGCCTGCGGCGGGGTGCTGGCGCATGCGCTGGCGGGCGACCTCGCCGCGGCCGGCGGCGAGCGCGGCCTGCTGCCGTCCGACCTGATCGACGTGCTGCGCACGGTGGTCAACCCGCCGGCCGGCGCGCCCGAGCGCCGGTGAGCGGGCCAGCCGGCCGGACGCTGCGGCTGCATCTGCCCGGCGCCGCCGACACCGAGGCCCTCGGCGCCAGGCTGGCGCGGGCGCTGGCGGGCCGGGCCGGGCTGCTGGTGTTCCTGCGCGGCGACCTCGGGGCCGGCAAGACCACGCTGGTGCGCGGCTGGCTGCGGGCGCTGGGCGTGACCGGGCCGATCCGCAGCCCGACCTATACGCTGGTCGAGCCCTACGAGGTGGCGTCGGGCAGCGTGCTGCACATCGATTTCTACCGGCTGACCGGCGCGGCGCAGATTGAGCAGCTCGGCCTGGCCGACACGCCGCCGGAACGCAGCCTGTGGCTGGTGGAGTGGCCCGGCCGCGCCGACGGCCGGCTGCCGGCGCCGGACCTGGAGATCGCCTTGCAGGCGCAGGACGGCGGACGCCTGGTGCTGGTGACCGCACACGGCGAGATCGAGTCCGCGGTGCGCGGCGCGGTGGAGGGCGAATAAGCGGCCTGCGCCTGGAGTTAAGCCGGCAAGCTCTCACGGAGATTTAGACAACAAACATTAAAACTCCGACAAGAGCCATTGATTCGAATGGAAAATATTGAATTTTTCCGCGAAGGCCGGTATGGTGCGCTGACCTGGGCTCCCGCAGGACCGTCATGGGGCGGCCGACATGAGGTCGATTGTTGCCTTCGCACTGCTTGCAGTCGCCGCCTGCGCACAGGCCGGCGAACTGCGCGACGTGCGCCTGGTGCAAGGCCCTGAAGCCACCCGCGTCGTTCTTGAGTTCGATGCGCCGGTGCAGGAAAGCGTGTTCGCCCTGGCCAACCCCGACCGCCTCGTCATCGACCTGGCGCATGCGCGCTGCGCCGCCGGCCTGAAACTCGACGGCGCCGCCGGCGTGGTCAAGTCGGTACGCAGCGGCCCGCACGACGGCGGCTTGCGGGTGGTGCTGGACTTGAAGGCGCGCACCGTCGCCCGGCAGTTCAGCCTCGGCGCCGGTGGCGGCTACGGCTATCGCATGATCCTCGACCTGGCCGGCGATACCGCGGCGGCGCTGCCTGCCGCCGCAGCCGGGGATGCGCCGGCGGCGGTGCCCGATGCAGCGGGCCCCGCGGATAGCGGCCGCGCACATCCCGATCTTCCTGCGGGGCAGGTCACCGCCCAACAGCCGCAGCCGGCGGCGGCGGCGCCCGCAGCCGCCACCGTACCGGTGGCCGCACCCGCAGCGGTTGCCGCGCCGCCCGTTGTGGCGGACGCTACCGTTGCACCGGCTGCCGCGGCGGCGCCCGCTGGAGAGACGGCCGAAACCACGGCCGCCGTTGCCGTGGCGGACTCCCCGCGCCTGGCGGCCAAGACCTTCATCGTGGCGGTGGATGCCGGCCACGGCGGCGACGATCCCGGCGCGCGCGGCGTCAACGGCCTGTTCGAGAAGGACGTGACCCTGGCCATCGCGCGGCGCCTGGCGCGGCGCATCGACCAGCAGCCCGGCATGCGCGCGGTACTGACCCGCGACGGCGACTATTACGTCGGCCTGCGCGAGCGCACCATCACGGCGCGCGACGCGCAGGCCGACCTGTTCGTGTCGATCCATGCCAACGCCTACCGCGACCACCTGATGAACGGCACCGCGGTGTACGTGCTGTCGGACCACGGCGCCACCACCGAGCAGGCGCGCTGGATCGCCAACCACGAGAATGCCGCCGACCTCGTCGGCGGCGTGGACCTGCACGACAAGGACGACAAGCTCGCCGCGGTGCTGATCGACATTTCCCAGTCGGCCACCATGGCGGCCAGCTTCGACCTGGGCAACCGCATGCTGGAGTCGCTGGGCCGGGTCAATTCGCTGCAGAAGCCGCAGGTGCAGCAGGCCGGCTTCATGGTGCTGAAGTCGCCGGACATCCCCTCGGTGCTGGTGGAAACGGCGTTCATCAGCAACCCGCGCGAGGAGCGCCTGCTGCGCGACCCCGGCTCGCAGGAACGCTTCGCCGGCTCGATCTTCGACGGCATCCGCGGCTACTTCTCGCGCTACCGGCCGATGCAGCAGGTGGTGACGGCCGACGCCGGCGCCGTCCGCCGCGCCGCGACCGGGCGCACCATCCCGGTACGGCTGCTGCGCGGCGAAGGCGGCAACTGAGCGCAGCGCGCCGAGTATTTCTTCCTGACCGGCTGCACGACCGGATTTTTGGGGGCTCATTGCCCCGCATGCGCCGCCGCACGGAGACCGCGACCTAGAAACCGCGGATGCGGCAGCAGCCTGCGGGGCTAATTTTTTGCCGGCCGGCAGCGCCGGGCTGCGAATGGCAGAATGGCGGCCCGAGCATGAGCACCATCCGCTTACTTCCGGACCAGCTGGTCAACCAGATCGCCGCCGGCGAGGTGGTGGAACGGCCGGCGGCGGTGGTCAAGGAGCTGGTCGAGAACAGCCTTGACGCCGGCGCGCGCCGGGTGGAGATCGAAGCGGAGCAGGGCGGGCTCGGCCTGATCCGCGTGCGCGACGACGGCGCCGGCATCCCGCGCGGGCAGCTGCACCTGGCGCTGACGCGCCATGCCACCAGCAAGATCGCCTCCCTGGACGACCTCGAGCACGTCGCCAGCCTGGGCTTCCGCGGCGAGGCGCTGCCGAGCATCCTGTCGGTGTCGCGCCTGAGCCTGAGCTCGCGCACCGCGGCCGACGAGCACGGCTGGCAGGTATCCGGCGCCGGCGCCGCGGACGAACGCGCGCCGCAGCCGGTGCCGCATGCCGTGGGCACCACGGTCGAGGCGGGCGACCTGTTCTTCAATACGCCGGCACGCCGCAAGTTCATGCGCGCCGAGACCACCGAGTTCCGCTACATCGACCAGCTGGTGCGGCGCCTGGCGCTGGCGCGCTTCGACCTGCGCCTGTCGCTGCGCCACAACGGCCGCCGCGTGCTGGACCTGGCGCCGGCGGAGCCGGGCGCGGGTTTCGACGCGCGCGTCGCTGCGGTGTGCGGCGAGGACTTCCTGGCCAATGCGGTCGCCTTCGACGAAACCCGTGGCGGCCTGCGCCTGTGGGGCTGGGCGGCGCTGCCGAGCTTCGCCCGCGCGCAGCCGGACCTGCAGTACCTGTGCGTCAACGGCCGCATCGTGCGCGACAAGCTGCTGGCCCACGCCATGCGGCGCGCCTACGCCGACGCCCTGCATTCGACCCGCTACCCGGCTTTCGCGCTGTTCCTGGAGCTGGACGCCGCCGGGGTCGACGTCAACGTGCACCCGGCGAAGAGCGAAGTGCGCTTTCGCCAGGCTGCGCAGGTGCACGACTTCCTGTTCGGCTGCGTGCACCAGCTGCTGCGGCGCGTGCGCCCCGAGCCGCAGCAGCACCACCAGGTGGATCTGGCGCCGGCGCTGCCGTCCGCGCCGCCGCCGCGGCAGGCGCCGTTGCGCTATGCGTTCACGTCCTCGCCTGCGGTCGGCGTGTCCGAGCCCGCGCCTTCGCTGGCCGCCACCGCCTGGCCGCTTTACGCCGCCGCGCGCGACCAGGCCGCGCCCGCCGCCGATGCGGCGCCTGGCGAGGCCGAGGCGCAGCCCCTGGGCCGGGCCCTGGCCCAGCTGCACGGCGTCTTCGTGCTGGCCGAGAACCGCCAGGGGCTGGTACTGGTGGACGCCCACGCCGCCCATGAGCGGGTGATCTACGAACGGCTCAAGCGCGATCTCGCCGCCGGCCCGATCGCCGCGCAGACCCTGCTGGTGCCGCAACTGGCGCGCATCGGCGAAGCTGGCGCGGAGCGGCTCGAAGCCCAGCGCGAGCAACTGGCCGGGCTGGGCCTGCTGATCGACCGCGCCGGCCCGGAGACGGTGGCCGTGCGCGGGCTGCCGGCGCTGCTGCTGAAGGCCGATATCGAGTCGCTGCTGAACGCGCTGTGCGGCGAGGGGCGCGAGGACGAAGCGCATTTCGGCGAGGTGCTCGACGCCCAGCACCGCGTGCTCGCCAACGTCGCCTGCCGCGGCGCGATCAAGGCCAACCGCAGGCTCAGCCTGGCGGAAATGGATGCTTTGTTGCGCGATATGGAGAGTACCGAGCTCGCCGGGCAGTGCAACCATGGGCGGCCGACCTGGGTGCAGGTGGCGGCGGGGGAGTTGGACCGGTTGTTTTTGCGGGGGCGGTGAGGGTGTGATTTCGTTGATTGCTTTCGCTTTGGCTCCATTTCAGATTTGGGAAATTCGTTTTGAAACTTGGGCGGGTGTGAGACGAGACTTGCCTTCCCGTACTTCCGGCCTTTTGTTCCGCCCTTTGCTGGGCGGGTTCCTTTTTTTGTGTCGACAAGAAAAGGAACCAAAAGAAACGACCCCGGAGCCGGCGCCCTCACAAGCGCTTCGCACTTGTGAGGGTACCCTGCGCTTCTCGCTCGCGGCGGGTTTCTCGCACACGCCATCCCTGGCCTGTGCGAGAAAGCATCGGCATCCTGCCTCGCCCCGCGCGAACACACGCGCGGGCCCGTATCGCCGCGAGCTGCGATGCTCGGCGCCGCCAACGGGGGGAAATCAAAAGCCCGGGATTTGCCGCCTGCACTTCCCCCCTCCCCTTGCGGGAGGGGGTAGGGGGAGGGGTAAGCCTGAAAGCAGAGCAAGCCAACACAGCGGACGCTGTTGCGGTTGCTTTTCGCCGTTGACGTTCCCCCCCGTTGACGGCGCCGAGTATTCGCCCGCGCGCAGTGGGGCAGCCGGCCACGATGGCCGGCTGAGCGCTGTCGCGGCACGGATGCCGCGTCAGCGCGACCCCGAGCACGGGCGAATGCGAGGGGAACCGTTCGTCGCTTCGCGACGAACGGTCGCCGGCTCCGGGGTCGTTTTTCTTGGTTACTTCTTTTGCCGACGCAAAAGAAGTAACCCGCCCAGCAAAGGGCGGAACAAAAGGCCGGAAGTACGGGAAGGCAAGTCTCGTCTCACACCTGGACATGCTTCAAAGCGGCCGCTTTCAGCGCGGAACTAGAGCATTCAAGTGCCGAACGCTTCCATGCCTCCCATCGTCGCCATCGCCGGCCCCACCGCCGCCGGCAAGTCGGCGCTGGCGCTGGAGCTGTGCGCGCTGTGGCCCGGCGGCGCCGAGATCGTCAGCGTCGACTCCGCGCAGGTCTACCGCAGCATGGACATCGGCACCGCCAAGCCGGATGCGGCCACGCGGGCGCGGATCCCGCATCACCTGATCGACATCCTGGACCCGGCGCAAGCCTATTCGGCGGCGGCTTTCGCGCGCGATGCCGCGCCGCTGGTGGCGGCGATCCGCGCGCGCGGCCGGCTGCCGATCCTGGTGGGCGGCACGCTGTTGTACTTCAAGGCCCTGCTCGACGGGCTGAGCGAATTGCCGGCGGCCGATACTGCGGTGCGCGCGCGCCTGGAGCGCGAAGCCGGGAAGTCGGGTTGGGCGGCGCTGCACGCGCGGCTGGCGCAGGTCGACCCGGAAACCGCGGCGCGCCTCCACCCCAACGATGCGCAGCGCATCCAGCGCGCCCTGGAGATCTTCGAGCTGAGCGGCGTGCCGGCCAGCGCGTGGTTCCGCGTGGAGCGTACCGCGCCGCTGGCCGGTGCGCTGTGCATCGCGGTGTGCCCGGCGCAGCGGCCGGAGCTGCACCGGCGCATCGAGCAGCGCCTGCGCCGCATGATCGAACAAGGCCTGGTCGAGGAAGTACAGCGGCTGCGCGCCCGCGGCGACCTGCGGCCCGACATGCCGTCGATGCGGGCGGTCGGCTATCGCCAACTGTGGCGCCACCTGGACGGCGCCTGCACGCTGGCGCAGGCGGTGGAGCAGGCGATCGCCGCCACGCGCCAGTACGCCAAGCGCCAGCTCACCTGGCTCGGCGGCGAGACGCGCTGGAGCCGGATCGATCCGACGGAACCGAATGCCGTATCCAAGGTCTTGAATCTCGTGCGCCAGGCGCAAGCTTACGGTGACCTTAAGGCGTCTGGATAATGCGTGCTACACTTTATGTTGCCGACTTCGGCAGCCGTCGGGCCAGGCGTTGGCGTTTCACAAATAACCGAATAAAGGTAACAAAAAATGTCTAAAGGACAGACTCTGCAGGAGCCGTTTCTCAACACCCTGCGCAAAGAGCGTATCCCCGTTTCGATCTATCTGGTGAACGGAATCAAGCTGCAGGGCCAGATCGAATCGTTCGACCAGTTCGTCGTGCTGCTCAAGAACACGGTCAGCCAGATGGTCTACAAGCACGCGATTTCGACGATCGTGCCCGCCCGCGCGGTGCGCATCGCCGATGCGGACGGCGACGAGGGCCAGCCCGCGGATGCCTAAGGCGTTTTTCCGGCGGGTTCGCGAGTGACGACCAACCCGCCGCCCTATTCGGCGCCGGTCGCGTCCGGCGTGCAGAAAGCGGTGCTGGTTCACCTGGAGTTCCCCGCCACCGACTACGCAGCCGACCGCGCGGAATTCCTCGAGTTGGCGCGCTCGGCGGGCGCCGAGGCGGTGGCGGTCATCGGCGGCCGCCGCGACCGCCCGGATGCCGGGCTGTATGCCGGCAGCGGCAAGGTCGAAGAGATCGCCGCGGCGGTCAAGGCCGGCGGTGTCGAGCTGGCGATCTTCAACCACGACCTGTCTCCCAGCCAGGAGCGCAACCTGGAAAAGCGGCTGCAATGCCGCGTCCTGGATCGCGCCGGGCTGATCCTGGACATCTTCGCGCGCCGCGCGCGCTCCCACGAAGGCAAACTGCAGGTCGAGCTGGCGCAGCTGCAGCACCTGGCCACGCGCCTGGTGCGCGGCTGGACCCACCTGGAGCGGCAGAAGGGCGGCATCGGCCTGCGCGGCCCCGGCGAAACCCAGCTGGAAGTCGACCGCCGCCTGGTGCGCGGCAAGATCGCCACGCTCAAGCGCCATCTGGAGGAAGTGCGGGCGCGCCGGGCGCAGAACCGGCAGGCGCGGGTGCGCAGCGAGATTCCCACGGTGTCGCTGGTCGGCTACACCAATGCCGGCAAGTCCACCCTGTTCAACGCGCTGACCGGCGACGACAGCTTCGCCTCCAACCTGCTGTTCGCCACGCTGGACACCACGGTGCGCAAGGTCGCCCTGCCCAGCGGGGAGACCGCCGTGCTGGCCGATACCGTCGGCTTCATCCGCGACCTGCCGCACGACCTGATCGCGGCGTTCCGGGCCACGCTGGAGGAATCCCGCGAGGCGGACCTGCTGCTGCACGTGATCGACGCGGCCGACGCCGAGCGCGTCGCCCGCATCGGCCAGGTCGAGGCGGTGCTGCGCGAGATCGGCGCCTTCGACGTGCCGCGCCTGGAGGTTTACAACAAGATCGACCTGCGCCCCGGCGAAACGCCGCGCGTCGAGCGCGACGAGGACGGCCGGCCGGTGCGGGTGTTCATTTCCGCCCGCACCGGCGAAGGCCTGGACCTGCTGCGCGGGGCGGTGGCCGCACGCCTGTACCCGGACCTGGTGCAGGAGGAGATCCTGCTGCCGCCCAGCGCCGCGCGGCTGCGCGCGCAGCTGTTCGCCCTGCAAGCGGTGCGTGCCGAATCGGTCGAAGAGGACGGCGCCATGCGCCTGACCGTGCGCCTGCCGTATTCGCGGCTGGCGCGGATGTGCCGCGAGGCGGGCGTCGCCCTGCCCGAGCGCGGCGCCGGCCCGGCGGAGCCCGCCGGCCTGTCCGCGGCCGCCGCGCCGCTCCCGCTGGCGGGCAATGCCCGTTAGAATTCCGCCGTCGAACGGTTTGCGCCCCTGATCGCGCGTCCGGCGGGACGCGTTTCCCGATTCATCAACGTCGATGCGTAATGCGATTGCGCGCCGAGTGCGGATTGACGAGGACCCCAACGAATGGCTTGGAACGAGCCCGGCAGCAACAACCGCGATCCCTGGAGCCAGGGCTCCGGCGGCAAGCGTGGTGACGGGCCGCCGCCGAATTTCAAGGACCTGCTGAAAAAGCTGCGCTTCGGCTGGCGCGGCAAGGGGCCCAGCGGCTCGCTGCTGGCGCTGGCGGGGGTGGCGCTGCTGCTGGCGTGGCTGATGGCGGGCTTTTACCAGGTGGACGAGCAGGAGCAGGCGGTGGTGATGCGGTTCGGCGCCTACGTCGGCACGGTGGGGCCGGGCGCGCACTGGCACTGGCCGCCGCCGCTGGAGCACAAGAAGACCGTCAACGTCACCAACCCGCGGCAGTTCCCGGTGCAGGGCGAGATGCTGACCAAGGACATGAACCTGGTCGACGTCAGCATGACCATCCAGTTCCGCATCTCCTCGGTGGAGGACTACCTGTTCGGCGTGCACCTGCCCGAAGAGACGCTGGGGCGCGCGGCCCGCAGCGCGCTGCTGGAAGTGGTGGCGCGCTACCCGATCGACGAGGTGCTTGGGGTCACGGCGGGCGGCGGCGCGCAGGCCGCCATCGCCGCCGAGGCCAAGTCGCGCCTGCAGCAGATCATCGACAGCTACCATTGCGGCCTGCTGGTGACCGACACCGCCCTCAAGGTCGATCCGCCCGAAGCGGTGCGCGCCGATTTCTACGAGGTGTTCAAGGCCGGCGAGGAGCAGAAGAGCAAGCGCGCCGACGCGCAGGCCTACGCCGCCGACCGGCTGCCCCGCGCCCGCGCCGAGTCGGCGCGCGAAGTCGCCGAAGCTACCGCCTACCGCGACGAGGCCATCGCGCACGCCAAGGGTGACGCCGCGCGGTTCGACGCGCTGCTGGCCGAATACCGCAAGTCGCCGCAGGTGACGCGCAAGCGCCTGTACCTGGAGACCATGAGCCAGATCTACGCCGGCATCGGCAAGGTGCTGCTGGACGCGGGCCACGGCAACCCGTCCGTCAACGTGCCGGTCGAGCAGCTGTTGAACGCCGCCGGCACGCTGCCCAAGTCCACCGAGCGTCCGTCGGGCGGCGGCGACAGCGCGGCGGCGCCGGCGGCGCGCGGCAGCGGCGCTCCGGGCAGCGCCGACGACAGCGCGCGTTCGCGCGACCGGGAGAGCCACTGATGAGCGCCCGCCAATCCGTGCTGCTGGTGGTGCTGGCGATCGCCTTCCTGCTGTCGCAGAGCATCTACGTGGTGTTCCAGCGCGACGGCGCGATCCTGCTGCAGTTCGACAAGATCGTGGACCCCAACGTGGCGCCCGGCCTGCATTTGCAGATGCCGCTGGTGCAGAGCGTGGTCAAGTACGACCGCAGGCTGCTCGAGATCAAGGAGACCGAGACGGTTCCGCTGGGCGACCAGAAGACCGTCGACGTGGAGTTCTACGTGCAGTGGAAGGTGGCCGATCCCACCGCGTTCTACCTGGCCACCGGCGCCCGCGACCTGGTCGGGGCGGACCGCCTGGTGCCAATCGTCGACCGCAGCCTGCGCGACACGCTGGCGCCGCTGGGCCTGGAGCAGATCGTCGGCGGCGACCACGGCGCGCTCGACACGCGGCTGCGCAGCAGCATCCAGGACGGCGCCAAGGGCCTCGGCATCGAGATCGCCGACGCGCGCCTGACCGGCATCGGGCTGCCCAAGGAAGTTGCCGAGGTCTGGTACGACCGCATGCGTGCCGAGCGCCATCGCGCCGCCGACGAGCTGCGGGCGCGCGGCGCCGAAGAGGCGGCGTCGATCCGCGCAACCGCCGACAGCCAGGCGCAGACCACGGTGGCCGAAGCCTATCGCAGCGCGCAGACCATTCGCGGCGAAGGCGATGCCGCCGCCGCCGACATCTATGCGCGCTCGTACGGCCAGGACACCGAGTTCTTCGCGTTTTACCGCTCGCTGCAGGCCTACCGCGACTCGTTCAACGGCCGGCGCGACGTGCTGGTGCTGCAGCCGGAAGGCGAGTTCTTCGACTACTTCAAGAGCGCCGACGGCCGCAAGGCGCCGGCGCCGCCGCGGTAGCCGGCCGTGCCGGTCTGGCTGGACCTGATGCGGGCGCTGTCGCTGGTCATGGTGATCGAAGGCATCCTGCCGTTCGTGTCGCCGACGCGTTCGCGCAGCGTGTTCACGCGGCTGTCCGCCTTCGACGACCGCGCCTTGCGCACCCTGGGGTTCCTGAGCATGCTGGCCGGCCTGCTCGCCCTGCAATTACTGCACTGGCTTGCCTGATGACGCGATCCTGGATGTTGCCGGAAGGTGTGGAAGAGGCGCTGCCGCCGGCGGCATGGCGGCTGGAAGAATTGCGCCGCGCGCTGCTGGACCATTTCCGTGCGCAGGCCTACGAGCTGGTGCTGCCGCCGCTGCTGGAAAACCTCGACACGCTGCTGACCGGCACCGGCTCGGATCTCGAGCGGCAGACCTTCAAGCTGATCGACCCGGTCGGCGGGCGCCTGCTCGGGCTGCGCGCCGACATGACGCCGCAGGCGGCGCGCATCGCCGCCCGGCATTTCGCCGGCCAGCCGGTGGTGCGCCTGTGCTACTTGGGCACGGTGCTGCGCACCGCGCCCGACAGCATCGGCGGGTCGCGCGCGCCGCGCCAGGTCGGCTGCGAGATCTTCGGCGAGGCGGGCCTGTCCGCCGACCTCGAGGCCCTGCGCCTGCTGCTGGACACGCTGCGGCTTGCCGGCGTGGCCAACGCGCACCTGGACCTGGGCCACGTCGGCGTCTACCGCGCGCTGGCGGCGAAGCTCGGCCTCGATGCCGAGGCGGAGACGGCGGTGTTCGACATCCTGCAGCGCAAGTCGCAGCCGGACCTGCACGAATTCGCGCGTGCGCAGGGCATGGACGAGCGCGCCCTGGCCGGGCTGGCGGCGCTGATGGACCTGAACGGCGACGTCGGCGTGCTCAAGCGCGCGCGCGGCGTCCTGGATACCGCGGATCCGGCGCTGGAGCAGGCCCTGGCGACGGTGGAGCAGGCGGCGGCGGAGCTGCAGCGCGCTTCGCCGCAGGTGCCGCTGCACATCGACCTGGCCGAATTGCGCGGCTACCGCTACCAGACCGGCCTGGTGTTCGCCGCCTTCGTGCCCGGGCACGGCCGCGAGGTCGCGCGCGGCGGCCGCTACGACGGCGTCGGCCGCGAGTTCGGCTGCGCGCGCCCGGCGACTGGATTTTCGGCGGATTTGAACGAGCTGCTGCGGCTGGGGCGGGGGGCGGGCGCGTGAGGGCGGACGGTTGCGGTGCGCCGCTGCGCGCGCAAGAACGCGGGGCAAGCATCGTGAAGAAACGGCGGGCACAGGTGAATCATGGGTAAGAACGTGGTGATCATCGGCGCCCAATGGGGCGACGAAGGCAAGGGCAAGGTCGTGGACCTGCTCACCGACCGCTGCCAGGCGGTGGCGCGCTTCCAGGGCGGCCACAACGCCGGCCATACGCTGGTGATCGGCGGGGTGAAGACCGCGCTCAACCTGATCCCGTCGGGCATCATGCGGCCGGGCGTGGAATGCCTGATCGGCAACGGCGTGGTGGTGTACGTGCCGCGCCTGCTGGAAGAGGTGCAGGGCCTGGAGTCGCGCGGCATCCGCGTGCGCGACCGGCTGAAGATCTCGGCCGCCGCCCCGCTGATCCTGGAGCACCACATCAAGCTCGACCAGGCGCGCGAGCGCGCGCGCGGCGACGCCAAGATCGGCACCACCGGCCGCGGCATCGGCCCGGCCTACGAGGACAAGGTGGCGCGCCGCGCCATCCGCATGGGCGACCTGTTCCACCGCGAGCTGCTCGCCGCCAAGCTCGGCGAGGTGCTGGATTTCCACAACTTCGTGCTGCAGCACTACTTCAAGGAAACGCCGGTCGACTTCGGCAAGACCCTGGAGCTGTGCCTGGAGTTCGCCGAGGAGGTGCGGCCGCTGGTGGCGGACGTCACCGAACTGCTGCGCGGCCATATCGTCGCCGGGCACAACATCCTGTTCGAGGGCGCCCAGGGGGCGATGCTCGACATCGACCACGGCACCTACCCGTACGTGACCTCGAGCAACACCACCGCCGGCGGCGCCGCCACCGGCACCGGCGTGGGGCCGCGCGAGTTCGACTACGTGCTGGGCATCGTCAAGGCCTACGCCACGCGCGTCGGCAGCGGCCCGTTCCCGACCGAGCAGGAAAACCAGATCGGCCAGGCGATCCGCGACAAGGGCGACGAGTACGGCACGGTGACGCGGCGCCCGCGGCGCTGCGGCTGGTTCGACGCGGTGGCGGCGCGGCGCTCCATCTTCAACAACAGCGTCACCGGGCTGTGCGTGACCAAGCTCGACGTGCTCGACGGCCTGGAAACGGTGCGCATCTGCACCGGCTACAAGATGAACGGCCGGCCGGTGGCGACGCCGCCGATCGGCGCCGACGGCTTCGCCGGGCTCGAGCCGGTCTACGAGGACCTGCCGGGCTGGAGCGAGTCGACCTTCGGCCTGCGCGCGCCCGACGAGCTGCCGGCGAACGCGCAGCGCTACCTGAAGCGGCTGGAGGAGGTCACCGGCACCGAAGTCGCCATCGTTTCCACCGGCCCGGACCGCGAGCACACGATGGTGCTGCGCAATCCGTTCGACTGAGTCAGCGGGCGATCAGTCAGGCCCGAGCGACCGGAAATGCTTCCGATGCAGCAGTGGATCGAATACGAAACTGCGGACGGCGTCGCCATCCTGCGCATGAACAAGGCGCCGGTCAACGCGCTGGACCATCCCATGCTGGACGCCCTGCACGCCGCGCTGCGGCAGGCCGACGACGACCCGGCGGTGCGGGCGATCCTGCTGACCAGCGCGCTGGACCGCATCTTCTGCGGCGGCATGGATCTGAAGATGGTGGCGCGCGGCGACGTGATGGCGTTTCGCCGCTTCGTGCACAAGCTCTACATCGAGACGATGGACCTCCAGTACCGGCTGCGCAAGCCGACCATCGCGGTCGTCAACGGGCCTTCGCGCGGCGCCGGCATGACGCTTTCGATCACCTGCGACATGATCCTCGCCGCCGACGACACGGACCTGGGCTACCCGGAAGTGGACGTGGGCGTGATCCCCGCCATCCATTACGTGCACCTGCCGCGCCAGATCAGCCGGCACAAGGCGTTCGAGCTGTTGTTCGGCGGGCAGCCGATTCCTGCCACCGAGGCGGCGGCCCTGGGCATCATCAACCACGCGGTGCCGCGCGCGGAGCTGATGGAGCGGGCCATGGCCATGGGGCGCCTGCTTGCCGCCAAGTCGCCGACGATCATGGCCCTGGGCCGGGCTTCGTTCATGCGCGCCAACGACCTGGACTACCGGCGCAACGTCGAGAACCAGATCGAAACGTTGTGCAATATTTTCCAGACTGCCGACGGCAGGGAAGGCTTGCGCGCCTTCGCCGAAAAGCGGCCGCCGCGCTGGTCGGCGCCGGCCTGATCCTTGCCCGCCGTCCCGCGCGGGCAACCTGCCGTTGCCGATCCATGCGGCAGGCGAAAAAAGGGTTTGGATCGCGCGGATCGAAGGGCACGGTTCGACAGGCCGCCCGGTTTGCTGTATGGTGCAGTTCTGCATCCGCTTCAAGCACGTTCCCCGCAGTTTCGCGTCCTGCCATTTCTGGCGGCACTACGCCTCCTTCAGGTTACCCTTCTTGATCGCTTGCATAGCGCAGGCCCGTAGCCTGTATTTCACGCACAAAGCTGTATTTGAATTTTCAAAGGACACAGACAATGGCTGATGCATCAATCGGTACCGTGAAGTGGTTCAACGACGCCAAGGGATACGGCTTCATCACTCCCTCCGACGGCAGCGAAGATCTCTTTGCGCATTTCAAGGAAATCGTGGGTTCCGGCTTCAAGACCCTGAAGGAAGGCCAGCGGGTCGAGTACAAGCCCGCCCGCGGCCAGAAGGGCATGCAGGCGACCCAGATCAACCCGCTGTAACCCGGGCCTCCCGCCGATCAAGGAAGGGCCGCAGCTTGCGCTGCGGCCCCTTTTCGAATCCAGGCGGGATCGCCGGGTTCCCGAACGGTACGTATGGACGACCCTCGAAGAGACGGTGCGACAGATGGTGAGGGTCATTTGAAGAGATAGGCTCATCCCGCGGGAGGATCTATGCTGGCCAGGCAGTTCCGAGGCGTCGACGGCGAATATCATCCGGCCGGTTCGGTTCTCGGCGTTGATGGGAAGTATTACCCGAAGGGGTATTTCCTCGGCCAGGATTCGAAATACCACCCGCAGGGCGCCTTCGTCGGCGTGGACGGCAAATACCACGACCGCGACGATGTCCTGTTTGCGGACGGAAAGTATCGTCCGCGTGGCTCGTTCATCGGCATCGATGGCGAATACCACCCGATGAATTCCTTCCTCGGCGACGACGGCCGTTACCACCCGGCAGGCTCGTTCCTCGGGCTGGACGGCAGATATCATCCGCGCGGCTGCTTCCGCGGCGAGGACGGCAAATACCATTATGCCGGCTCGTTTGTCGGCACCGACGGCGTCTACCACCTCCCCGGAACTTCGCCCGGCCGCGACGGCAAGTATCCCGTACCGTCCGATCTGGCGGAAATCGACCGCATCAACAGGAATGGCGTCGACTGCTAGCACCGGCGCGAACCGGCACTGCGGCGCAGGCCTATGCACGACCGGCCAATGCCACGCAGGCCAAGTAAAAGGAATCACCATGCTCAAGATCTATGCGGGCAACCTGCCCACCGACACCACCGAAAAAGAGCTGACCGAGCTGTTCTCCGCGCACGGCCGCGTGCGCTCGATCAAGCTGATGCACGACGTGTTTTCCGGCAAGTGCCGCGGCTTCGGTTTCCTGCAGATGGAAGGCCACGAGGCGCGAGCCGCCATCGCCGCCCTCAACGGCAAGGAACTGCGCGGCAACCTGCTGCGCGTGAACGAGGAACGCGCCGACACGCGCGGCAGCCGCGGCGCCCGGCACCACTGAACGCCGCCGCTGCAAGCCCCCTAAAAGTCATTTCCCGCGCTTTTGCGGTTCACCCAGGAGACCGCAATGGCACGCGAAATTCTCGAAGATTGCCTCACCCGCTTTCCCAATCAGTTCGAACTCGTCCTGATCGCCGTCAAGCGCGCGCGCCAGCTCGCCCGCGGTTCCGAGGCCCACCTGCCCTGGGGCAACCACAAATCCACGGTGCTGTCGCTGCAGGAAATCGCCGGGCGGCACGTATCGCGTGAAGTGATGGCCGAGCCGGATCCGCCCGCGATGACGCAGCCGGGCATCCGGACGGAGTTGCTGCCTGGGCTCGACGACATGTCGAACGACGCCGGTGCCCCCGCGTATTCCAAGTCGGCATGGCGCCGACCGTAGGCGCCACGACGAGCGTGCGCTTCGGATGTCCCCGGGGCGCCATCGGCCCGGCTGTTGAGCCGGCGGGGCGGCGACGACGCCCGCTCCGGCCGCCCCGCAATCGCGCGCGCCTGCCTTGTGCGGGCGGCGGACGTCCGAGTCCCTCGGCAGAGTCTTTGCTCGGGCCACGCACGCCGCAGCCGGGTGGGGGCCGCTTGAACCGGCGGAATACGCCATGCGAAGGGCCCGTTCCGGTGCGCTAGCTTGTAAACTTCCGCCTTTGGCCTGGCCGTTCCGATCACCTTGGCAGGCGGTGCCAATGGCGGCGTCGCGCGAGCCGGCCCACGGGCATCCCCTGCCTCCGGCCTTTGCCGGCCGGCAGATGAACTAACTTGGATTCTGATGGACGAACAAAAACAAAAAACCCCGCGATTGAGCGGGGTTCGAGCAAGAAGCTGGATGCAACTGGATTATGATTTGGTGCCGAGAAGAGGACTCGAACCTCCACGGTTTTACCCGCCAGTACCTGAAACTGGTGCGTCTACCAATTCCGCCATCTCGGCAGCGGAGGCGCAGACTAAAGGCGGCGCACATCTTTGTCAATGAAACGCGATAAGAACCGGCGGCGGCAGACCCACGACGACAAGCTCGAAGCGGAGCCGTCCGCCCCCGGGCACCCCAAAGGAGTTGGCACCGACTGGCGCGGCGCGGACCCGGAACACGAATCCGAGGCGGCCCGCTATGCCAGCCCGCTGCCCAGCCGGACGCTGGTGCTCAACACCCTTGGCCAGGCTGCCGAACCGCTCACGCTGGACGAGCTGATCGCGCATTTCGGCCTGCGCAAGCTGAGCGAGCAGGAGGCCTTTGCCAAGCGCCTGGCGGCGATGGCGCGCGAGGGGCAAATCTATCCGGCCGACCTGCGCGGCGCCTACCGTGCTGTCGAAACCGGGCCGGCAAGCGTGCCGGTTGCGGAAGACCTTGCGGAACACAAGTCCGCCCGGCGGCCGCAGCGGGCGGCACCCCATGCTCCGCGCGCGGCTGCAACCGCCGGTGCTGCGGATTTGGTCGAAGGCCGGGTCACCGTCCACCGCGACGGCTACGGCTTCCTGGCGTCCGACAGCGGCGGGCCCGACGTGTTCCTGCCGCCGCGGCAGGTGAAGGGCCTCATGCACGGCGACCGCGCGCGCGTACGCGTGACCGGCGCCGACGCGCGCGGCCGGCGCGAGGGTGCGCTGGTCGAGGTGATCGAGCGCGGCACCACGCGCGTTGTCGGCCGCCTGCAGGGCAGCCATGGCGTGTTCACGGTGATCCCGTCGAACCCGCGCACGCCGGAGGTGATCATTCCGGCCGCGGACCTCGGCGGTGCCGCGCACGGCCAGGTGGTGGTGGCCGAGCTGACGGCGCCGCCCAACGAGCGCAGCCTGCCGATGGGGCGCGTCACCGAGATCCTCGGCGACCACCTGGCGCCCGGCATGGAGATCCAGGCCGCCATCCGCGCCCATGACCTGCCCAACGAATGGCCGGAGGCCGTGTTGCGCGCGGCGCAGGCGTTCCCGAAAGAGGTGCAGCGCGAGCAGGTCGGCCGCCGTGTGGACCTGCGCGAGCTGGGCCTGGTGACGATCGACGGCGCCGATGCGCGCGATTTCGACGACGCCGTGTTCGCGCAGAAATCGAGCTTCGGCCGCGGCTGGAAGCTGTGGGTGGCGATCGCCGACGTCTCGGCCTACGTGGTGCCCGGCACGCCGCTGGACGCCGAGGCGCAGAACCGCGGCACCTCAGTGTATTTCCCCGACAACGTCATCCCGATGCTGCCCGAGGCGCTGTCCAACGGCCTGTGCTCGCTCAATCCGGACGTCGACCGCCTGTGCATGGTCTGCGAGATGCAGGTGGGCACCGACGGCGAGGTGGGCAAGTCGCGGTTCTACGAAGCGGTGATGCGCTCGCACGCACGGCTGGTCTACGAAGAAGCCGCCGCGATCCTGGAAGATCCGAAAGCCGCCGCCAAGGGGCCGCGCGCGGCCCTGGTCAAGCCGCTGCAGAACCTGCAGGGCGTGTTCAACGCCTTGTTCAAGGCGCGCGAACGCCGCGGCGCCATCGACTTCGAAAGCAGCGAAACCAAGATCGTGTTCGGCGCCGGGCGCAAGATCGAGAAGATCGTGCCGGTGCAGCGCACGCTGGCGCACCGCCTGATCGAGGAGTGCATGATCGCCGCCAACGTCGAGGCGGCCCGGCTGGTGGAAAAGCACGGCGTGCCCACGCTGTACCGGGTGCACGCCGAGCCCGACGCCGACAAGGTGGCGCTGTTGCGCGAGTTCCTGGCCGGCCGCGGCCTGCAGCTCGCCGGCGGTGCTTCGCCCAAGGCCGGCGACTACGCGCGCGCGCTGGCGCAGATCCAGGGCCGCGAGGACGCCGGCGTGGTGCAGGACGTCATGCTGCGCTCGCTCATGCAGGCGCGCTACAGCCCCGACAACACCGGTCATTTCGGCCTGGCGCTGACCCATTACGGGCATTTCACCTCGCCGATCCGCCGCTACCCGGACCTGCTGCTGCACCGGGCGATCAAGCACGTGCTGGCGCGCGGCACGCCGGCCGAGTTCGGCTACGCCGCCGAGCAGATGGTGCAGCTGGGCGCGCACTGCTCGATGGCCGAGCGGCGCGCCGACGAGGCCACGCGCGACGTCAACACCTGGCTCAAGTGCGAGTTCATGCGCCACCGCGTGGGCGACGAGTTCACCGGCGTGGTGATCAGCGTGCTGCCGTTCGGACTGTTCGTCGAGCTGGAGGATCTGTTCATCGAGGGCCTGGTGCACGTCTCCAACCTGCAGGGCGACTACTACGAGTTCGACCCGCGCCATCACCGCCTGGTGGGCAACCGCAGCAAGAAGGCCTACGGCCTCGGCGACGAGCTGCGGGTGCGGGTGACGCGCGTGAGCCTGGACGAGCGAAAGATCGACCTGGAAGTGGTCGCCCCCGGGCAGGCGCCGCGCGGCGCCGGCGAGCAGCGGCGGCAAGCGGCCAGCCAGGGCAAGGGCCGCGGCCGCGGCGCGCCGCCCGAGGGCGGCGGCAAGTCCGGCGGCCGCAAGCGGCGGCGCTGAGCGCCCGCGTCGGGGCACGGCAGACCATGGCTGAGACCTACGTCGGCGGCTTTCACGCGGTCACCGCGCTGCTCGAGGACGCCGAGCGCAAGCCGCGCGAAATCCTGCTCGCCGACACGCGCCACGACCAGCGCGCGCGGCGGCTGATGGAGGCCGCGGCGAAGGCGCGGGTGACGGTGCGGCATGTCGGCCGCGACCTGCTCGACGTCTATGCCCCCGGGCTGCGCCACCAGGGCGTGCTGGCGGCGATCGAGGCCAGCGGCGTGGCGGGCGAGGAGATCCTCGACCTGCCGGCCTCGCCGGAGCGCCTGATCCTGGCGCTGGACGGCGTGCAGGACCCGCACAACCTGGGGGCCTGCCTGCGCACCGCCGAGGCGGTGGGCGTCTGCGCGGTGATCATTCCCAAGGACCGTGCGGTCGGGCTGACGCCGGCGGTGCGCAAGGCCGCCGCCGGTGCGGCCGAACGCGTGCCGGTGGCCGCGGTGACCAACCTGGTGCGTGCGTTGGAAAAGCTCAAGCAGCTCGGCTACTGGATCACCGGCCTGGCCGGCGACGCCGGCGAGTCTGTATTCGAAGCGGACCTGACCGGGCCGACGGTGCTGGTGATGGGCGGCGAGGCCGAGGGCCTGCGCCGGCTGACGCGCGAAACCTGCGACCGCGTGGTGCGCATCCCGATGGCCGGCAGCATCGAGAGCCTCAACGTTTCGGTGGCTGCGGCGGTGTGCCTGTACGAGGCGTACCGGCAGCGTACGGGCGCCGGCGGAGCCTGAATGCGGCGCCGGATGCTGATCGGCACCGGCCTGCTGCTGGCGGTGGCGGCGGTGGGCCTGTTGCGCTGGCGGCCGCCTGACGTGGCCGCGCCGGCCGCACTCAGTACAGCGCAGCCGCAGGCGGCGGCAGCGCCGGCTGCGCAAGCCGCCGTTGCCATGCAAGGGCCTCCGGCGCCGCCGCCGCGCAGCGTGGTTTCCGCTTCCGGCGTACCGATCCGCCTGATCCGCTCGCGCCGCCTGGTGGTGCCGGAGCCGCCGTACGGTCCGGCCTACGCGCGCCTGGCGCCGCTGGCCAGGCAGGGCGACAGCACCGCCCAATACCTGCTCGGCCTGCTGGAATACGAGTGCCGCGACGTGCCCGGCGACGCCGCCGCGCTCGAGCGCGATATCGAAAACACCTATGCGACCCGGCGGCGCGCCGGCTGGGACGTGAGCGACGCGGCAGACGAGGAGCAGACCCTGCGCCGCCGGTTCGCCGAATGCGACGGCGTGCCGCCGGAAGAGCGCGGGCGCTATCGCGACTGGCTGGCGGCGGCGGCCAACGCCGGGCTGCTGGAAGCGCAGCTGGACCTGCCGCTGCACCTGCCCGCCGGCGAGTACTGCCAGTTCATCGAGGATTGCACGCCGGAACAGCGCGACAAGCAGCAGGCGCTGGAAAAGGAGGCGGTCGACTACCTGGGCCGCGCACGCGACGGTGGCAGCGCCATGGCCCTGTGGACTTTCGGTGCCTGGTACGCCGAGGGCGACGTGCTGCCGCAGGACAACGTCCAGGCCTACGCCTATTTCAGCGCGCTGGCCCAGGTGTTTGCGGCTGCCGGCGAGGCGCGCCGCTTCGACGCCATCCTGGCCGACCTGGGCAGCCGGCTGCGCCCGGCGGACCTGGCGCAGGCCCAGGCGCAAATGCGCCAGATCTTGTCGAACCCGAATTGCTGCGTGCTGGGGCCGGATTAGCGCGGGAATCGAGAATTGGGAATCGGGATTCGTAAAAGCGAAAAGAATGGGCCGTTACGAATCCCGATTCCCGATTCCCGATTGCCGATTTCCGGCCGCAAGCCGCTGGCGCCGCGGCCGCGGCGCCAGCGGCTTGCGGCCCAGGCTGCCCTCGCGTAGACTTCCGCCCCTTTCCCGGCCCCTTGGGCCGGGTTGCCCTTGTCCCACTGCACGACGCCGCGGGGGACTGAAATACGCAGCCGCCGTCACCGGCCGGCTGCCATCCAGAAGGAGACAGCATGCGTCATTACGAGATTGTGGTCATGGTGCACCCGGACCAGAGCGAACAGGTTCCGGCCATGATCGAGCGCTACAAGAACATGGTCGAGTCCGACGGCGGCAAGATCCACCGCATGGAGGACTGGGGCCGCCGCCAGCTGGCCTATCCGGTCGCCAAGCTGCACAAGGCGCACTACGTGCTGCTCAATGTCGAGTGCTCAGACGGCGTGCTGCGCGAGCTGGAAAGCGCGTTCCGCTTCAACGACGCGGTGGTGCGCAAGCTCGTGGTGCGCAAGGATGCCGCCGAGACCGAGCAGTCGCCGCTGTTCAAGGCGCCGGAAGAAGACAAGAAGCCCGAGTACAAGACCCGCCAGTCGGGCGGCGAATCCGCCGAGGCGGCCGCCCCTGCCGCCGCCACCGAGGAGGCTTAAGCCATGGCGCGTTTTTTCCGCAAGAAGAAGTCCTGCAAGTTCACCGCCGAGGGCGTCGTCGAGATCGACTACAAGGATCTGGCCACGCTCAAGCAGTACGTCTCGGAGAACGGCAAGATCGTCCCCAGCCGCATCACCGGCACCCGCACCCACTACCAGCGTCAGCTGGCGGTGGCAATCAAGCGCGCGCGCTACCTGGCCCTGCTGCCGTACACCGATCGCCACGAGTAAGCCGCCATGGAACTGATTCTGCTTGAGAAGGTGAAGAACCTCGGCGACCTCGGCGATACCGTCAAGGTCAAGTCCGGCTACGGCCGCAATTTCCTGCTGCCGCAGGGCAAGGCGCTGCCGGCGACGACCGCCAACCGCAAGGTGTTCGAGGAGCGCAAGGCGGAGCTGCTGAAGAAGGCGCAGGATTCGCTCAGCGCCGCGCGCATGCGCGCCGAAAAGCTGACCGGCGCGGTGATCCGGGTGAAGGCCCTGGCCGCGGAGGAAGGCAAGCTCTACGGTTCGGTGGGCCCCAACGAGATCGCCCGCGCCGCCGCGGCGCAGAACCTGGACCTGCGCAAGAGCGAGATCGACATGCCGGAAGGCGCGATCCGCCTGATCGGCACCTACACCGTGGTGGCGCGCCTGCACACCGAGGTGGAGGCCAACCTGACGGTGGTGGTCGAGGAAGAAAAGGCCTGAGTGCCGCGGGGCGGCTAGCCGCCCCGCCATTACTCCCGGGTCCGGCGGCCGGGGCGGCCGTCCAAGCCGCCGGCGGGCGCAGTCCGCCTGGAGCCGTGTGCGGCTGGCTTTACGCACAGCTTGTCCAGCGGCGGTGCACACGTTAATCCCCTGAAGAACCACAGCTTTATTCCGTCGCCGGCGCAACGGATCGGTGCTTAAATAGGCCATGGCCACCCACCCGCTGCCCACGCCCGGGACTGCCGGCGCGCAAAACCGCCGCGCGCCCAGCCCCAAGCATCCGCCGCATTCGATCGAGGCCGAGCAATCGGTGCTGGGCGGCCTGCTGCTGAACAATCGTGCCTGGTACGAGCTGGCCGACCAGCTCGGCGAAGAGGATTTCTATACCCAGGATCACCGGGCGATCTTCCGTGCCATCGGCGAGCTGATGGCGCAGTCCAAGCCCTGCGATTTCGTCACGCTGTCCGAGCACCTGCGCAACCAGAACCGGCTGGAGGAGGCCGGCGGCCTCGCCTACCTCGGCACCCTGGCGGCGGATACGCCGAGCGCGGCGAACATCAAGGCCTACGCCGACATCGTGCGCGAGCGCTCGGTGCTGCGCGGGCTGATCGCGGTGGGCCAGGACGTCGCCGAGCTGGGCTACCAGCCGGACGGCCGCGACCCCGCCAGCCTGATCGACTTCGCCGAGCAGTCGGTGTTCCGCCTGCGCGAGCGCGGCGACAAGGCCAAGAGCCAGTACTTCGAGATGGGCACGCTGATCGAAAGCGTGGAGAAGCGCCTGGAGATGCTGCGCGAGCACCCGGAGAGCTTCAGCGGCCTGCCCACCGGCTTCGGCGAGTTCGACAAGCTCACCACCGGCCTGCATGCCGGCGACCTGGTGATCGTGGCGGGGCGCCCCGGCATGGGCAAGACCAGCTTTGCGATGAACATCGCCGAGCACGTCGCCATCGAGCAGAAAAAGCCCACCGCCGTGTTCAGCATGGAAATGTCGGCGGAGCAGCTCGCCTTGCGCGTGCTGTCCTCGTTCGGCCGCATCGACCAGCAGCGCCTGCGCAGCGGCGAGCTGGAAGACCACGACTGGAGCCGCCTGGTTTCCGCCGGCGGCCTGCTGCGCGAAGCGCCGCTGTACATCGACGAAACCGGCGCGCTGTCGCCGCTGGAGCTGCGCGCGCGGGCGCGGCGCATGGCCGCACAGCGCGGGCTCAAGCTGATCGTGGTGGACTACATCCAGCTCATGCAGGTGCCGTCGACCCGCGAGAACCGCACCAACGAGATCTCCGAGATTTCGCGCAGCCTGAAGGCGCTGGGCAAGGAGCTGGGCGTGCCGGTGATCGCCATCTCGCAGCTGTCGCGCAGCGTCGAGAGCCGCGACAACAAGCGTCCGCGCATGTCCGACTTGCGCGAGTCCGGCGGCATCGAGCAGGACGCGGACCTGGTGGTGTTCGTCTACCGCGACGAGTACTACAACAAGGATTCGACCGAGCGCGGCACCGCCGAGATCATCATCGCCAAGCAGCGCAACGGCCCTACCGGAATGGTCAAGACCGCGTTCCTGGGCCAGTACACGCGCTTCGACAACCTGGCGCCCGAGTACGTCTACGCGTAAACGCAGCTTCCAGGAAAAGCGGCTTCCAGTTTCCAGTAAAAGCCTGATTGGGCGGTCTGGAAACTGGAAACTGGAAACTGGAAACTGCTTTCCCCCATGAGCCTGCCCTTCCTGCCCCGCGTCACCGCCACCGTGGATCTCGCCGCGATCCGCCGCAACCTCGGCCGCGTGCGCCAGTACGCCCCACGCTCGAAGGTGATGGCGGCGATCAAGGCCGACGCCTACGGCCACGGCGCGGTGCCGGTGGCCGCCAGCCTGCAGCAGGCCGGCGTGGACGCGCTGGCGGTGGCTTGCCTGGAGGAGGCGCTGGTGCTGCGCCAGGCCGGCCTGGAACTGCCGATCGTGCTGCTGGAGGGCGTGCTGTCGGCGCAGGAGGCGGCCGAGGCGCAGCGCCTGCGGCTGCAGCTGGTGGTGCACGACCGCTGGCAGCTGGAGCTGCTCGCGGGCCTGCCGGACAGCGTGCCGCTGAGCCTGTGGTTCAAGCTCGATACCGGCATGCACCGGCTCGGCTTCGCGCCCGGCGAGGCGGCCGCGCTGTATGCGGAGGCGCGGCGGCGGCCGGCGTGGACGCTGGCCGGCTGGATGACGCACCTGGCCAGCGCCGACGAAATCGCCAGCCCGGTGACCGCCCGCCAGGTGCAAGCCTTCGAGCAGGCAGTAGCGGGCTTGCCCGGGGCGCGATCGATCGCAAATTCCGCGGGCCTGGTCGCCTGGCCGCAGGCGCGCGCCGACTGGGTGCGTCCGGGCCTGATGCTGTTCGGGGCGAGCCCTTTGCCCGGCAAGGTCGGCGCCGAGCTGGGCCTGGCGCCCGCCATGCGCCTGCAGAGCCGGCTGATCGCCGTGCGCGAAGTGGCGGCGGGGGAGGCCGTCGGCTACGGCGGCTCCTACGTCTGCCCCGAGCCGATGCGGGTGGGCGTGGTCGCCGTAGGCT
Source organism: Nevskia sp. (assembly GCA_016779605.1). GTDB lineage: Bacteria > Pseudomonadota > Gammaproteobacteria > Nevskiales > Nevskiaceae > Nevskia. The sequence continues at coordinate 109,633 of JADHNH010000001.1, forward strand.
ACGCCGACGGCGTGCACCGCATCCTGCCGACCGGGGCGCCGGTGCTGATCCACGGCCGCCGCGCGCCCATGATCGGGCGCGTGTCGATGGATATGATCACCGTGGACCTGCGCGGGCTGCCGCAGGCACAGGTGGGCGACCCGGTGCTGCTGTGGGGCCCGGAGCTGCCGGTGGAAGAGATCGCCGGCTGGGCCGGCACCTTGGCCTACGAGCTGTTCTGCGGCCTGACCAACCGCGTGCACTTCGTGCACGTCGGCTGAAAAGACGCGCCGGCTACCCGGTTCAGGCCGGCTGCGCCTGGGTGCCGCCGCGCTCGACCTGCGGCGGCTGCGCGCGCGGCGCCGCTTCGCGGATCGGCAGGCACAGCAACGCGGCGAGCCCGGCCAATGCCATGTCCGCGTGCCACATCCAGCCGTAATCGCCGAAGCGAGCGATGGCCAGGCCGCCCAGCCAGGCGCCGAAAAAACCGCCGACCTGGTGCGACAGCAGGGTCAGGCCGAACAGGGTGCCCAGGTAGCGCGTGCCAAACAGCTTGCCGACCAGGCCCGCGGTGGGCGGCACGGTCGCCAGCCAGCTGAAGCCGAGCGCGGCGGAGAACAGGTAGAACGTCAGCGGCGTGCGCGGCGCCAGCAGGTAGGCGCCGATGATCAGCGTGCGGCTGGCGTACATCGCCGCCAGCACGTATTTCATGCGGCAGCGCGACCCCAGCGCGCCCGCGGTGAGGCTGCCGGCGATGTTGAACAGGCCGATCAGTGCGAGCGAGTTGGCCGATACCCGTGCAGGCAGGCCGCACAAGGCCACCTCGCCGGGCAGGTGCGTCACCAGGAACGCAATGTGCACGCCGCAGGTGAAAAAGCCGGCGTTGAGCAGCAGGTAGCTGCGGTCTGTCAGGGCCGCACGCAATTGCGCGCGCAGGGCGGCGTGGGCGCCGGCTGCCGCTGGAGCCGCCGGCGGTGTTGCGCCGGGGGCCAGCCCGGCGATCAGCGGCAAGGTCAGCGCGGTGGAGGCGGCTAGCGCGAACAGGGCATGAACCCAGCCGAATGCGGCGATCAAGGCCTGTGCTGCCGGCGCGAACACGAACTGGCCGACGGAGCCGCCGGCGTTGATCAAGCCGCTGGCGAAGGAGCGCCCTGCAGCCGGCAGGCGTGCGGCGGTGGCGCCGATCAGGATGGAAAAGCTGCCGGCGCCGGCGCCCGCGGCGGCCAGGACGCCGAGCGTGCCCAGCAGGGCGAGCTGCGAATGCGCGAAGGGCGTCGCCGCCAGGCCCAGCGCCAGCATCACCGTGCCCAGCACCAGGACGCGGCCGGCGCCGTATTGGTCGGCCACCGCCCCGAACAGCGGCTGCACCGCGCCCCACACGAATTGTCCCACCGCCAGGGCGAAACTGATGTGGACGATGCCCAGGCCGGTGACCGCGCCGATCGGCGCCACGAACAGTCCCAGCGACTGACGGGACCCCATGGTGATCATCAAGATCGCCGCAGCCGACAGGATCAGCGGCCACGGCGTGCGCGCGGTGTCGGTGGAGCGCGGTTGCATGAATGGCGGAAATGCGCGACGGATTGGCCCCAGTGTATGCGTTGTGGACGGGCAATTGCGGCGGCCTTGCGGCGCCGCGCCGCAGGGGTTCCCGCCTGGCGCGGAGCGGCGCCGGTTACGCCCCGCCGAACTGCTTCTGCAGCCAGCGATCCAGCGAAACAGCTCCGGCGCCGGCCACGGCCAGCCAGAAGAACAGGGCGAGGTACTCGGTTTCGTCGAAGCCGAGCAGGGTTTCCAGGGAATCGACGTCGCCCCACTTGGCGGACTTGATCGCCACGATCATGGTGACGCCCAGGGCGCCGGCCGAGATGCGGGTGAACAGGCCGAGCAGCAGGAACAGGCCGCCGAAGAATTCGACGCCCGAGACGAACGGCGTGAAGAAATGCGGGAAGGGGATGCCCCAGCCGACGAAATTCTCGGTGACCTGGCCGAGGTTGTTGAGCTTGCCCCAGCCGCTCAGCAGGAACACCCAGCCGGTGACGATGCGTGCGAACAGCGGTGCGGCCCATTGCAGATGCCGTGCAGTACGTTCCGGCCAGCCGATCAATGCGCCCACGAATTGTTTCATTGCCTGCCCCTTGCGTTGGTGCGGGTAGACTGCGCCGGCAAGTGCGCGCGCACCAGGGCGGGCCGTTCAGGGTTTATGCCCGCCCGTCCGGCGCCGGCTCCCGTCGCTTACGCGACTCGCACGGCCGGTGAGGGTCCAGGCGGGGCGTACATCCTCACCGGTGGCGGGCCGCCACCGGAGGGGATCGATGGTGCCGCTACCCTGACAGCGTGAACATCATTTTGGTGCCGACCAGCTCGACGGTGTCGCCGTTGTTGAGCTTGCGTGCCTGCACGTCGATTTCCGCGCCGTTGACGCGCGGCCGGGAGCCGCTGCTGTTGCCGCCGACGTTGACGATGTAGAAGCCGTCGGCGCGCCGGGTTATGGCGGCCACCTGCACGCCCGGCCGGCCGATGGTGGTGAACGGCTTGTTCAGCTCCAGCTCCTTGCCGGCGTTGCCGCCGGAGACCACGCGCAGCTTGGCCAGCAGCGGCTTGCCGGCAGGGTGGTCGGCGCCGGGCGCCGAGGCCGCCGCCTTGTTGACCTGCGATTCGAACGCCGCGCCCATCTGCCCCGGGCGCAGGATCATGGTCTTCTCGAAATCGTCCTCGGCGCCGGCCGCGGCCTCGGAATGATATTTGATCGTGTTGCGGCCGATGCCGATGGTGTCGCCGTCGGACAGCGGGTGCTTGGCGATCTGCTTGCCGTTGACCAGGGTGCCGTTGGTGCTGTTGAGGTCTTCCAGGAACGAATCGTGGAGGATGGTGATCACCACCGCATGCTTGCCCGACACCGCCTTGTCGTTGAGGCTGATGTCGTTGTCCGGATGGCGGCCGATGCTGACTCGTTCCTTGGTCAGTGGATACTCCCGCGTTCCGCCTTCGGCGTCAGAAATGACTAGCTTTGCCATGATTCAAGCACTCCCATTAGCCCCGCGACCCGTTCCGAGCTGACCCTAGAACCATTCGATCAGGCGCTCGTACCACGGCCGCTTGTGCGGAAATGGCGCGTCGATGCGCGCCAGCGCTACTGAAACGTTGTCCCGGCCCCCATTGTCGTTTGCTCTCTGGATCAGCATTTCCGCCGTTTGGGGCAGATTAGCAGCAAACTCGACCACGGTTAAGCGGATGTCCTCGTCGCTGAGCATGTCGGTCAAGCCGTCCGAGCACATCAGCACGACGTCGCCGATCTCGAGGCCTTCCTCGAGTATGTCCACCTCGACGCTGGGCTCCACGCCCAGGGCGCGGGTGACGATATTGCGGCGCACCAGCTTGCTGGCTTCCTCGCGCGTGTAGTGTCCGCGGGCGACCAGTTCCTCGATCAGGGAATGGTCGCGGGTGATCTGTTCCAGCACCTCGCCGCGCAGGCGGTAAAGCCGCGAATCCCCGGCATAGGCGATGGACATGCGGTCGTCATGGAGCAGGCAGGCCACCGCGGTGGTGCCCATGCCGGCGCACTGCGGCTGGCTCTGCGCCACCTGGTAGATGGTGGTGTGGGCGGTTTGCAGCGCGTGGCGCAGAAGCAGCGACTCCAGGGTGTAGCCGCTGTCCTTGTCCACCTGGCCGTGCTTGATGCGCGGGAACTCCCGCCGCACCACGTCCTGCACGGTGGCGACGGCGATGCCGCTGGCGATCTCGCCGGCGTTGTAGCCGCCCATGCCGTCGGCCAGCAGCAGCAGGCCGACATCCGGGTCTTCGGCGACCGCGTCCTCGTTGTTGTCGCGCACACGGCCGACGTTGCTCAACAGTGCCGTGGCCACCTTGCCCTTCAGAGCCATGGCCGCGCGACCGGTCAGGCCAGCAAGCTGCGGAGGTCGCGGGCGAATTCGCGCCCGTTGGCGTAGCGCGCCTCAAGCTGCTTTTGCAAAGCTTTGGCGATGATCGGGTCGATCGCCGGCGGCAGCTCGGGGCGCACCGCTGTGGCCGGCGTATGCGGTTCGTTGGCGATCTTGAACATCAGGGTCGCCATCGAGTCGGCCTGGAACGGCAACGCGCCGGTCAGCAGCTGGTACAGGGTGACGCCCAGGGAGAACAGGTCGGAACGGCCGTCCACTTTCTTTCCCGACAGCTGTTCGGGCGACATATAGCTGGGCGTGCCCAGCACCATGCCGGTCTTGGTCTTGCTGGAATCGGTGATGCGGGCGATGCCGAAGTCGGTGATCTTGATCACCTTGGAGTCCGGCAGCCACATCATGTTGGCGGGCTTGATGTCGCGGTGCACCACGCCGTTGCTGTGCGCGTAATCCAGCGCGTCGGCGGCGTCGGCGACGATCTTGATGACTTCCTTGACGTCGAGCAGGGCGTTGGGCTTGGTGTGGCGCACCAGGTCGTAGCCCTTGATGAACTCCATGGCGATATAGGCGAGGTCGTGCTCCTCGCCGGCGTCGAATATCGACACGATGTTCGGGTGCGACAGGCGCCCGGCGGTCTCCGCCTCGCGGAAGAAGCGTTCCTTGACCTCGGTCAGCTCGTCCGGCTCGAACTCCTGCGACAGCGCCATGGTCTTGATCGCGACCATGCGGCCGATCTTCGGATCCTTGCCCAGGTAGACCACGCCCATCGCGCCTTTGCCCAGCTCGCGCTCGACCTGGTAGCGGCCCAGCATGGGCTTCTCGACGTCGGCGTTGCCCATGATCAGGGTGCCGCCGGCGGTGGTGCTGCCCTTGCCGCCGCCCAGGATGATGGTGCTTTCCATCTTCTTGGCGCGGCTCAGCTTGTCCTGCACGTCCTTGAACTTGGGGTTCTTGCCGGCGATGTACTCGTACACCGCCAGCGACTTGTTGAACTGGCGCTTGCGCTCGAAATCCAGCGCCAAGTTGTACATGAGGTCGAGCAGGCGGTCGTCGACCGGCTCCACCCGCTTGAACTTGTCGAACGCCATGTCGAGCTGGCCCTGGCCCTGGAACGCCAGGCCGAGCATCTTGTTGCTTTCCGCGCCTTCGGCCTCGGAGCTCTTCTTCAGCGCCTCGGTGATGCGGAACTTCTTCACCGTCATGAACAGGTGGCCGGCCACCAGCAGCACCACCGGGGTGGTGAACTTCAGCCACAGCGCCTGGCCCGACAGCAGGTAGAGCTGGGTGGCGATGAGGATCACCGCGATGGCGCCGGTGGCGATCACGCCGACCAGCGGGCCCAGCGCCGGCAGCAGCAGCGCCAGGTAGGCGGTCAGCGCCAGGAACACCGCCATCTCCACCCAGACGCCCCAGGACGGACGGGTGAAGAAGTCCTGCTGCAGCAGGCTGGATACGGTGTGCGCCAGGATCTGCACCGGCGGCATGGCGGCGTCCACCGGCGTCGGAAAGCTTGTGCCGACGCCGCGTGCGGTGGCGCCGATCAGCACGATCTTGTCCTTGTACTTGTCCGGCGGGATCTTGCCGGCGAAGACGTCGTAGTAGGAGTCCACCGGGAACGCCGGCCGGCCGTCGCGCGAGCCGTAGAAATTGGTGTACATGCGCAGCTGCGGATCGGTGCGGATCACCAGCCCGCCCATTGCCACGCCCTCGCCGAGGTGCACTTCCACGTCGGCCGGCTTCAGGTTCAGCGCCTGCGCGGCGATCATCAGCGACAGCGAAGGATAGAACTCGTCGTAGTAGCGCAGCACCAGCGGCTCCTGGCGCATGCCGCCGTCGACGTCAACGGGTGCGTTGACGTTGCCCAGCGAGGCGGCCACGCCGCCGAGCTCCGGCACCGGGATGTCCACGCTCAGCGTGGCCAGCGGCAGCGCGCCGCGGCCGCGCGCATCCACGCGGTCGGTGATGTGGGTCAGCGCGACCTTGCGGACGTAGTCGGGCAGCGGGCGGTCCGGGCGGCCTTCCGGCACGCCGAACTCGAAGCTCATCGGCAGCAGCACGTCGGCGGCGTTGCCGAAGGCCTGGGCCAGCACGTTGTCCGAGGCCAGCCGCTTGCGCGCATCGTCGATGCGTGCGGTCAGGGCGGCGATTTCCTTGCCGTACTGGGTGGCCAGCGCCGATTCGGCGTAGGACTTGGAGATTTCGGCGGCCGCGCGATTCTTGGCGGCGGCGTCGCTGAGCATGACGCCGAAGGTTTCGATCTCGGCGGGAATCTGCTGGGTCAGCGGCGAGCTCTGCAGACTCTTGCCGATCTCGTCCAGCGCCGCCATGCCGGGGTCCTGCTGCGCCTCGGAATAAAAGACCGTGGTGCCGATCACCTTGGCGCCGCCGGCGCGCAGCTTGTCGATCAGCTGGGCGTGCAGGGTACGCGGCCACGGCCAGCGGCCGAGGTTCTGGATGCTCTGGTCGTCGATGGCGATGACCGCGATGCGGTCGGAAGGCGCGCGGTTGCGGCCATGGGCGCCGAGGTCATAGGCATAGCGCTCCAGGCCCTGGAAGCTGTTGCCCAGGACGCCGTAGGCGAGCACGGCGAACACCAGCGCGAACGCCAGCGCCGCGAACCAGTCGGAACGCAACCATCCCTTGCTCATGCTTACCCCCATCCCGAACTTTAATTGTTATGCTGCTCATGTTACAGCTTTTTTTTGCGATTTTTCCCCCTACAGCCCGCCGCCAGACCGATTTGCACGCGCCAATGGCGAAATCCGTCACACGCCGCAGCACGGTTTTTGTCTGCCAGGACTGCGGCGCGGCCCACCCCAAGTGGGCCGGCCAGTGCGGCGAGTGCGGCGCCTGGAATACCCTGGTGGAGACGGTTTCGGCCGCGCGCCCGCGCGGCCATGGCGGCGCCGTGGCCGCAGCGGCGCAGGTGGCGCGGCTGGACCAGGTGACCGGCGAGTCGACCCAGAGGGTGCCGACCGGGCTGGCGGAGCTGGACCGCGTGCTCGGCGGCGGCGTGGTGCCGGGCGCGGTGATCCTGCTCGGCGGCGACCCGGGCATCGGCAAGTCCACCCTGCTGCTGCAGGCGCTGGCGGCGCTGCAGGGCCGTCTGCCCACGCTCTATATCACCGGCGAGGAGTCGCTGAGCCAGGTCAGCCTGCGGGCGCGGCGGCTGGAGCTGCCGCGCCTGGACCTGCCGGCGATCACCGAGACCTCCACCGAGCAGATCCTGGAGGTGCTGCGGCGCACCACGCCGGCCTTCGTCGTGGTGGATTCGATCCAGACGCTGTACAGCCAGGGCCTCGACGCCGCACCCGGCTCGGTGTCGCAGCTGCGCGAAAGCGCCGCGCAGCTGGTGCGCTACGCCAAGCAGGCCGGCTGCGCCATCGTGCTGGTCGGCCACGTCACCAAGGAAGGCGCCATCGCCGGGCCGCGGGTGCTCGAGCACATGGTCGACACCGTGCTGTATTTCGAGCACGACCCAGGCAGCCGCTTCCGCATCGTGCGCGCCGTCAAGAACCGCTTCGGCGCGGTCAACGAGCTGGGCGTGTTCGCCATGACCGACGGCGGCCTGCGCGAGGTGAGCAACCCCTCGGCCTTGTTCCTGTCGCGCCACGAGCTGGCGGTGCCGGGCAGCGTGATCACGGTCACGCGCCAGGGCACCCGGCCGCTGGTGGTGGAAGTGCAGGCGCTGGTCGACGCCAGCCAGGCCGGCAGCCCGCGCCGGGTGGCGCTGGGCATGGAGGGCAACCGGCTGGCCATGCTGCTGGCGGTGCTGCACCGCCACGCCGGCGTGGCGCTGGCGGACCAGGACGTGTTCGCCAACGTCGTCGGCGGCATGCGCATCCAGGAGACCGCCGCCGACCTGCCGCTGCTGCTGGCCGCGCTGTCCTCGCTGCGCGGCCGTCCGGTACCCAACGACATGGTCGTGTTCGGCGAAGTCGGGCTGGCCGGCGAGATCCGGCCGGTGCAGGGCGGCGAGGAACGCCTGCTGGAGGCGGCCAAGCACGGCTTCAAGCGCGCCGTGGTGCCGGAGGCCAACCGCCCGCGCCGCTCGGTGAAGCTCGACATGGACGTGCTGGCGGTGGCGCGGCTGGAGCAGGCGATCGCGGCGGTCTGAGCGGGCCTGCTCCCGTATCAATTTCCTGTATCGAGTACTTGTATCAGTGGAGATTGATTGCCGCCAGCGAGCCGTCCGAAACGATCGCCGGTGAGAGATTGACGAAGCCCATTCCGCCGCGCGCGATGTACAGGATGCCGTTGGCAGAAATGGCCAGCGCGCCTGGGTGTGAGTACGACCACACCGGCCGATGGCTTGCCAGGTCGATGGCGTAGACCTGCTGGTCCGTGCTGACAAACAGGATGTTGTTCGTCGCGATCATCGTTGCGGCGAACATGGATTCGCCCTTTCCGGATGGTGCCCAGGCCCAGAGGAGATGACCGTCGCCTTCGTCACGAACCTCGACCTGGTAGGGCGACGTGTTTGCGATATAGACGACGTTGCCGGCGATCGTGGGGTTGCCAGCGAACGAGCCCGATGCGGACCACTTCAGCTTGGAGTTGACGGTGTCGTAATCGAACAGGTTTCCGGCCGAAGTGCGCACCAGGACGTCCGAGTTCCCGGCGACCAGCACGGGTGCCGAGTCGCTTTGCAACGTCGAGCTTGAGCTTTGATTCGGGACAATCGACTTGCAGCTGCCGGAAGCGCCGTAGTTCGCGACCAGGACCGCGCCGCTGAAGACGAAGTAGGCATTGTTCGCTGAATCGACCGCAGCCGTCGGCAATAGCGGCACGGGGAATACATCCTGAGACGTGTTGCCTTGCTCGAGTGCGACAAGGCACGCAGGCCCGTTACCGGCTGCGCCCGAAGAATCGTCGAAGTTATGGAAGAAAAAGTTATAGCTGGCTTGATTGGGCCCGGTGTACCAGCCCTGGAAATCCTGCAGCATCGACCCGTTGATCGGCGTGGGGTACGCAGAAATGGCTGGCGGGTTGAAGCCGTTTGTCGGCGCGGCCGGCGCACCGTTCACCGGAACGGAGTACAACGGCGATCCGTTGGTCGCGTCGAACGCCTTGAAGGACCCACTGATCGCACCAGGGACCGTCAGGTTTGAATCCGGGGTCTCCGCAATGTAGACCTTGCCGGCGGCAATTCCTGGCGGGCTGACATTCGCCGCGCCGGGGCCGCTGTCGACGGACTGCTGCCAGGCTACGCTCCCATCTTTTTCCTGCAGTGCGAGCAGGCGGCTTTCCGCTCCCTGTGAACCTGTTTGATCGACCTCGGCAATGATTACGTCATTGGCCGCGGTCACCGGGCCTTTGATGTCCACCGTACCCACCACTCCATTTGGCGGCATCGCGTTCCACAGCCAGCGCGGCGTGAATTTTGTGGCGTCCAGCGTTACCGGCACGTATCCTTCGTGCGCCGCGTTGCCGTTCAAGGTTTGCCAGTCCGCGGCACCGCTCAAGCTGCCGAGCGGCGTCAGATTGGTGCTGGGGATGACGGTAATGTCGTAAGGCAGCGTGGTCGTGCCGCTGTAGACCTGTGTACAGCTGTTGCGGCACAGGAGCACTTGAACTGCCCCGGTGTGCTCACCTGGCGAGAGATTCGGAGCAGCCGTGACGGTGACGGGGAATGTACTCCCGACCACGGGTGCCCCGGCCTGCCCATTGACGGTGAACAGAACCAGCCCCGCGGGGTCGGATCCAGTGGCCAAGGTTGAGGTGCCCGCAACCGGAGTCCCCTGAAGGGTAAACATCGCGTTCCAGCTCGGGGTGTCCCCTTGGTACATCGTTGCCGTCACGACGGTCGGTGTCGGCGCGGCCGTCAACACCGGATTCGGCTGCACCGTGATGTCGTAGGGCAGGCTGCCGCTCGCGTATACCGTCCCCGAGCAACTCGGGTCGCCGCAGATCTGCACCTGTATCGATCCGCTGTGATCGCCGGCGGGGAGGCCGATGGCGGTGTCGAGGAAGGCCGTGGCGTCGGACTGGCTCACCAGATTGACCGTGGTCGCTCCGGGTTGAAATGCATCGCCGGTGAATGTCACCAGGATAACGAAAGGCCCGGAGGGACTTGGGCCGTCGAGATGCCCGTTGATAACTAATTGCTTTGGGCCATCCCACTGCTGAAAAGTGGTCGTCAGCGGGTTGGGCGACAACGAAATGCTCAAGGAGCCGCCCGATCCGCCGCCGCCGCCACAGCCAACCAGCAGCGACGCTGCTGCCAGCGCCAATCGTTTCAGCATGATTCCCCCCGAACCATTCCAAACTGCTGTGCGTTTAGCGCCTTTCTAACGCTCCATGAGCCAGCGCTTACTTGGCACCGCGGAATATGGCCGAATCGGCGGGTTCGTGCAAGTAGAGCCCATGGAACGAAAATGGAGTCGGCGACCCTTCGCAGCGGCGCCCCTCATCGATGGCCGGCCGCGGCGGCTTCCCGAACTCCATTCAGCGGCCGGATTCGTGCCGTCTTCACCGCATTGGCCCGCGTGTCGGTGATCTCGATCTGGTAGTTGCCGATTTCGACCCGCTTGCCGGGCTTGGGCAGTTCCTGGAGCTTTTCCATGACCAGGCCGTTCAAGGTCTTCGGCCCGCCGGTGGGCAGCTTCCAGCCCAGCGAGCGGTTGAGCGAGCGCACCGTCACCGAGCCGTGCACCAGCACGCTGCCGTCGGCGTCCAGGTAAACGTTCTTGATGCGGGTGGCGGGATCGGAAGTGAACTCGCCGACCACTTCCTCGAGGATGTCCTCGAGCGTCACCAGCCCCTGGATGTCGCCGTACTCGTCGACCACGAAGCCGATGCGCCGCTTCTGGTCCTGGAAATTGAGCAGCTGCTGGTTCAGCGGCGTGCCTTCCGGGATGAAATAGGGGTCGCGCACCAGGGTCAGCAGGGACTTGAGGTTCAAGTCGTTCTGCGCCGCCAGCCGCACCAGCTTGCGCAGGTGCACCACGCCTTTCAGGTCGTCGATCGAGCCGTTGAACACCGGCAGCCGCGTGTGGCTGCTGCCGGTGATGGTTTCCTTGATCCGCTCCCAGGGCTCGGAGACGTCGATGCCGACGATCTCGTTGCGCGGCACCATGATGTCCTCCACGGTGGCCCGCTCCAGGTCCAGGATCGACAGCAGCATGCGCTGGTGGCGCTGCGGGATCATGGCGCCGGCTTCGGCCACCACCGAGCGCAGTTCCTCGGTCGACAGCGAATGCTGCGCGGCGTCTTCCGGCCCCACACCGAACAGGCGCAGGATGCCGTTGCTGAGCAGGTTGACCAGCACCAGTACCGGCAGGAGAACGCGCTGCAGCGGCCAGTAGACATACGCCGCCGGCAGGGCCACCCGCTCGGGGTGCAGGGCCGCTAGTGTCTTGGGCGCGACTTCGCCGAAGATCAGCAGTACCAGGGTCAGCGCCACCGGTGCGATTGCCGCGCCGTCCACGCCGCCCAGGTGGTAGCCGATCACCAGGGCCACCGAGGCTGCCAGCGTGTTGGCCAGCACGTTGCCCAGCAGGATCAGGCCGATCAGGCGGTCCGGCCGCGCCAGCAGGCTCTCCGCGAGCCTGGCCGAGCGCTGACCCTGCTTGGCCCGATGCTTCAGGCGATAGCGGTTGAGGGTCATCAGCCCCGTTTCGGAGCCGGAGAAAAAAGCGGAAAGGCAGATCAGGACGAACAGCAGCCCGAACAGCTCCGGTATGGGAATGTCGTTCAAGAACGTCCGTCAACGAAAATCGTTGTCACTCATGCCTGCCTGCAACATAGCACGAAGGCCCGCGCGCCCCGAAAGCCAATGCCGCCGGGCGGCTCAATTCCAGTGCAGGTTGAACATGTGCTCCAGCACCAGCTTGCTGCCGAAATAGGCCGCGACCAGCGTGGCGTAGCCCGACAGCGTCCAGCGGATCGCGGTGCGGCCGCGCCAGCCGTAGCGCCGGCGGCCGTAGAGCAGCAAGCCGAAGATCAGCCAGGCGCCCGCGGTGAGGACGATCTGGGCGAGGTGCTCGCCGTGCAGGTCCGGAATGATCAGCACGCCGCTGATCAGGGTCAGGCTGAGCAGGAAGAAGCCGACGAAGATGAACTGGAACAGCAGCCGTTCCATGGTCTGCAGCGGCGGCAGCCGGCGCGCCAGCGCGATGTTCTCGGGCCGGTGCAGGATGCGGTCGAGGATGGCGATGGCCAGCGCGTGCAGCGCCGCCAGCGTGAGCAGGCCGGCGCTGAGCAGCGACAGCACGATGTGCACGCCCAGGCGCCAGTCGTCCAGCGGGATCGGATTGCCGCGGTCGCCGGGGCCGTTCATCAGCGCCGGCCACAGCGCGCACAGCGCGGTGAACGGATACATCACCACGCCCAGGGCCTGCAGCGGCTCGCGCAGGCAGAACACCCACAGCATCAGCGCGGACAGCCACGACAGCAGCGATGCGGCCTCGCCCAGCCCGATCGACAGGGCATGGCCGGTGAACGTCTGCTGCGCCAGCGCCGCGGCGTGCACCAGCAGCGCCGCCGGCACCACCAGGCGCTGCGACAGGGCATCCGTCTGGGCCGCGCGCATGATCCTCCAGGCGGCCGCGGCGTAGAGCAGGGCTGCGGTCAGGGACAGGATCAGGGATCGGGCTCTTGAATGCGGGCGAGTCGCGAACGATAGCACCGCTCGCCCGCGCTTTGCATGCGCCGCTGCACGGATCGGGCGGGCGCGCGGTGTTACGGTTTGCCGCAGGCTTGCCGAATCCGCGGCCCGCCGGGCGCGGTGCCCGGTCGGGTGGGATAGGGGAGGCGTTCAGGCAATGACTCGATGTCATTGCCCGCGGCCCCGATCGCCGGGCCGGGGATGGCCGCGGCGGGCGTTGCGGAAACCGCAGCATTGCGCCAGCCACGGCCACGTTGCGCACACAAGGCGTATTATGCTCAGGATATGTGTCATGCCGGAGGGGCGGCTGCGCCGGGCGGGGGCGTAACCGCGGCGGGCCCGGTACGGCGGTGACGGATGCATGGGCGGTGCATGTAATTTGAGGGGGAGCGGCCGAAGATGGAAGGCCAAGGCAACCGGCCGGGAGCCAAAGGCGGCGGATGGGTGCGCCGGTCGGATGATGGCGGCTAGCCCAGGTCGGGCCATGCGGGCCGCCGGCCGGGGTCAAAATCGAGCGCCGTATCCGCGAACGATCCGGCATGGGCGGTCCCTGACAACCGCGGAACAGTCTTGCGCGTACCGATGCGGATAAAAATATTAGGGTGCAGCGGCGGGGTCGGCCCCGGTCTCCGAACCACGAGCCTGCTGGTGGACGACGCCATCCTGGTCGACGCCGGCACCGGCGTCGGCGACCTCAGCCTGGCGCAGATGAGCCGGATCACCGACGTGCTGATCACCCATTCGCACCTGGATCACGTGTGCGGCCTGGCGTTCATCGCCGACAACCTGTTCGGCCTGCTGGATCGTCCGCTGCGCGTGCACGCCACGCCCGAGACCTTGGCTGCGCTGCGCGAGCATCTGTTCAACTGGAAGCTGTGGCCCGACTTCTCGGCCTTGCCCGACGCCGAGCACCCGATCGTGGTGTTCCACCCGCTGGAGCCTGGCCAGGCGCGCGCGGTCGGCGCGATGACCGTCACGCCGTTCCAGGTGCTGCACACGGTGCCGGCGGTCGGCTACCTCATCGACAGCGGGCAGGGCGTGTTCGTTTTCACCGGCGACACCTACGCCGACGACCGGCTGTGGAACTTCCTCAACGGCCAGCCGCGGCTGGACCGCCTGATGATCGACGTGGCCTTTCCCGACGAGGATGCCGAGCTTGGCCGCCTGTCGCGCCATTTCACGCCGGGCTTGCTCGGCCAGGAGCTGGCCAAGCTGCGGCATCGTCCCAAGCTGTACCTGACCCACCACAAGCCCGGCACCGAGCGCGCCATCGAGCAGGAGTGCCTGACCGCCCTGGCCGGCTGGGATTACTCGCATCTGAAGCGGGGCGACATCATCATGTCGTGAGACGGGAATCGAGATTCGGGAATCGAGATTCGTAACGGCGCTCGTCCGCCGCCTTGGCGGTTACAAATCCCGAATCCCGAATCCCGAATCCCGAATCCCGAATCCCGATTGCCGATTCCCGGCGGCTGCTCAGCCGCCCGGCAGTCAACAGCGTAAAATCCGACGCTTTCCCGATCCCCGATTTCCATGTTCGAAAATCTCAGCAGCCGCCTGACCCGCACCCTCGATGCCCTGCGCGGCCAGGGGCGCCTGACCGAGGACCAGGTCAACACGGCGGCGCGCGAGCTGCGCATGGCGCTGCTGGAGGCGGACGTGGCGCTGCCGGTGGTGCGCGACTTCGTCGACCACGTCAAGGCCCGTGCGCTCGGCGCCGAAGTCGCGCAGAGCATGACGCCGGGCCAGGCCTTGCTGCGCATCGTGCAGCAGGAGCTGACGCAGACCCTGGGCGGCACGGCCGAGCCGCTCAACCTGCGGGTGCAGCCGCCGGCGGTGGTGCTGATGTGCGGCCTGCAGGGCTCCGGCAAGACCACCACCACCGCCAAGCTGGCGCTGCGCCTGCGCGAAACCGAGCGCAAGAAAGTGCTGGTGGTGTCCTGCGACGTCTACCGCCCGGCCGCCATCGAGCAGCTGCGCATCGGCGCGCAGGCGGTGGCGGTGGAATGGTTTCCCAGCCAGGCGGGCCAGGAGCCGCTGGCGATCGCCCGCGCCGCGCTGGAGCATGCGCGCAAGCAATACCTGGACGTGCTGATCGTCGACACCGCCGGCCGCACCGCGATCGACGAGGCGATGATGCGCGAGATCGCCGCTTTGCACGCGGAGCTCAAGCCGATCGAGACGCTGTTCGTGGTGGACTCGATGACCGGCCAGGACGCGGCCAAGACCGCCAAGGCGTTCGCCGACACGCTGCCGCTTACCGGCGTGGTGCTGACCAAGGCCGACGGCGACGCGCGTGGCGGCGCCGCCCTGTCGGTGCGCCAGGTCACCGGCAAGCCGGTGAAGTTCATCGGCGTGGGCGAAAAGCCGGCCGCGCTGGAGGTGTTCCACCCGGACCGCATTGCCGCGCGCATCCTCGGCCAGGGCGACGTGCTCGGGCTGATCGAGGAAACCGCGCGCAAGGTCGATGCGGACGCCGCCGCCAAGCTGGCCAACAAGCTGAAGTCGAAGAAAGGCTTCGACCTGGCTGATTTCCGCGACCAGATGCAGCAGATGATGAACATGGGCGGCATGGATTCGCTGCTGGAAAAGCTGCCGGGCGGCGCCAAGCTGCAGGCGCAGCTGCAGAAGGCGCAGCCGGAGCGCGAGATCAAGCGCGCGGTGGCGATCGTCAATTCGATGACGGCGCAGGAGCGCCGTTTTCCGGACTTGATCAAGGCCTCGCGCAAGCGCCGCATCGCCGCCGGCGCCGGGCTGGAAGTGCAGGACGTCAACCGCCTGCTGCGCCAGTTCGAGCAGACCCGCGACATGATGAAGAAATTCGCCGGCGGCGGCATGGCAAAGCTGATGCGCAGCCTCGGCGGGAAGCTGCCGCCCGGCATGCTGGGCCGCTGAGCGGGCGGCGGCGGGCGGCATCGGCGCGGTGCGGCCGCGCTTTATTTTCCCCGCCGCACGCACTACAATTGCCGGCTTTCGCGCGAGCTCTGCGCGCAACTGTTCGAGAGTGTTAAAACCATGGTGAAAATCCGTCTGGCCCGCGCCGGCGCCAAGAAGCGGCCGTTCTACCACGTCGTGGCGACGGAGAGCCGTTCTTCGCGCGACGGCCGCTTCATCGAGCGCCTGGGTTATTACAACCCCAACGCCAAGGGCGGCGAGCAGAAGCTGGTGGTGGACCGCGCCCGCGTGGAGTACTGGCAGGGGCAGGGCGCGCAGGTTTCCGAGCGCGTGGCCTACCTGGTCAAGGGGCTGCCCGCGGCGGGCCTGCCTGCAGCGGAGGCGGCGGCCTAAGCGGCCAGCTCCGGCAAGATGGAAGGCGGGGCGCACCGGGTCACGCTCGGGCGCATCGCCGGCGTTTACGGCATACGCGGCTGGGTGAAAGTGCAGTCCTTCACCCGGCCGGTCGGGAATCTGCTGGATTTTCCGCGCTGGTGGATTCAGGCGCGGCAGCCTTACGAGGCGCGGTTGCTGGAAGGCCGCGTGCACGGCGGCGGGATCGTGGCGCAGCTCGGCGATGCGGCCGGCGCGCCGATCGCCGATCGCGATGCGGCGCTGGCGCTGGTCGGCGCCGAGGTGCAGGTGGAGCGCTCGGCGATGCCAGAGCCGCCCGCCGGCAGCTACTACTGGTCCGACCTGGTCGGCATGGAAGTGGCGAGCGCCGGCGGTGCGCCGCTTGGCCGGGTGACCGGCCTGCTGGAAAACGGTGCGCAGGACGTGCTGGTGGTGCAGGAGGGCGATCGCGAAAGGCTGATCCCGTTCGTGCACGGGGCGATCATCCGCTCGATCGACCTGCCGGCGCGGCGGATCGTGGCGGACTGGGAGCCCGAATACTGAGCCCGGTGAAGGTCGAGCCGTGAAGATCGAGGTGCTGACGCTGTTCCCGGAACTGGTGGAACAGGTGGTGCGGTACGGCATTCCGCGGCGCGCGGTGGAAGCGGGGTTGCTGGCGCTGAGCAGCCGCGATATCCGCGATTACAGCGAACGCGGCGACCGCCGGGTGGACGACCGGCCCTACGGCGGCGGGCCCGGCATGGTGATGGAGCCGGAGCCGCTGGCGCGTGCGCTGGCGGCGGCCAGGCTGGCGGTGGGCCCGGCCAGGACGATTGCGATGTCGCCGCAGGGCGAGCCGCTTTCGCAGGCCTGGGTACGGCGGTTGGCGCAGGAGCCGGCGCTGATCGTGCTGTGCGGCCGCTACGAGGGCGCCGACGAGCGCGTGGCGGGCGGGATCGACCTGGAGCTGTCGCTCGGCGATTTCGTGCTGTCCGGCGGCGAGATCGCGGCGATGGCGCTGGTGGATGCGGTGTCCCGATGGCTGCCGGGTGCGCTCGGGCACGACCAGTCGGCGCAGTGCGATTCGTTCGCGGCCGGGCTGCTGGACCATCCGCACTACACGCGGCCGGAGCATTGGCGCGGCCGGCGGGTGCCCGAGGTGCTGCTGTCGGGCGACCATCGGCGCATCGCCCGCTGGCGCATGAAGCAGGCGCTGGGCGCGACCTGGCTCAAGCGGCCGGATTTGCTGGAAGGGCTGGTGCTGAACGACGAACAGGTGGAGCTGCTGCGCGAATTCATCGCGGAAGCGGCCATTGCAAACGGTGAGGTGGAACATGAGCAACATCATCCAACAGCTTGATGCCGAGCAGATGCAGGCGAAGAAGGTCCCGGAGTTCCGGGCCGGCGACACGGTGGAAGTGAAGGTCAAGGTCAAGGAGGGCGACCGCGAGCGCCTGCAGGCCTTCGAGGGCGTGGTGATCGCCAAGCGCTCGCGCGGCCTCAACTCCGCCTTCACGGTGCGCAAGATCTCGCACGGCGAAGGTGTGGAGCGCGTGTTCCAGACCTACAGCCCGCAAGTGGCGGAAATCAACGTCAAGCGCAAGGGCGACGTTGCCCGCGCCAAGCTTTACTACCTGCGCGGGCTGGCCGGCAAGGCCGCGCGCATCAAGGAAAAGCTCTAGCCCTGCCGGGCGCAAAGCCGCCAGTTCGGAGGCTTCGCGCTCGACGGCTCCAGAACCGGCGCCCGGGCGGCGCCGGTTTTTTGTTGCCCGCGTTTCAGCGCATGAGTCGCTCGGCGTGCAGGAAGCGGTCCGGCCACGGCGCTTCGTCGATCCGCGTCACCTCCACCTGCTTGCCGCGCGACGGCGCATGCACCATCTTGGAGTTGCCGAGGTAGATGGCCACGTGCAGCGACGACGACGTGCCGTTGGCGAAGCGATAGAACAGCAGGTCGCCCGGCAGTGCCCGCTGCAGGTTCACGCGGGTGCCGGCTTCGCGCAGCGCGCTGGCGCCGCGCGGCACTTTGAGTCCGGCCTGGCCGTAGCTGTATTCCACCAGTCCGCTGCAATCGAACCCCTCGGTGTCGTCGCCGCCGAAGCGGTACGGCCGGCCCACTTCGCCCAGCGCCGCCTCGATCACCGTCTCGCGCTCGGCGGTGGTCTGTGCCGATTCCGCCGGCGGCTCGCCGGCGCAGCCCGCCAGCAAAGCCAGCAGCAGCGCCGTGGCGGCGCGCCGGGTGTGCCGGCCGCCGGGTCCGGACGATTCCGGCAAGCTGCTGTTTTCGCGGTTGTTTCCCGTCATGGAGCGCCCATCGCAAGGGTTCTGGTATCTTGCATGGACAGCAGGAACAGGGAAAGTGCCGGGTTTTTTGCCCGGCCATGCAGCCGGAAGCGCCGGTGCTGCGTACCTATTCCCGGGGCTTGAAGGGCCGCGGTGGCGCGCGCCCTGCGATAAGAACTTGAGAGGAGGCTTGACCATGGAACTGCCGGCCGTTCGCCGTGTGATCGGTATTGCCGCACCCCTGGTGCTGGTGGCCTGCGCGCAGGCGACCCCGCCGAAGGTGCCGTTCGGCGACTCCTGCCGCAAGCTGTTCGCCGAGGTCGACGCCAAGATCGACGCCGCCGGTGTCCGCGACGGCGGCTACTACCGCGTGGACGGCTTCCCTTACCTGCGCGCCGATCGCTTCAGCGCCTCGTTCCGCGACGAGGTGGGCAGCAACGAAGACAAGTTCCGGGCGTGGACCGAGAACATGCGCCAGAACGACGTCGATGCGCGCGAGGCCGAACTGGCCAACCTCGGCATGACGCGTCAGCAGCGCGCCGACACGGTGCTGAACCTGCGCAGCTGCAGCGCCTGGCTGGTGCACGACGAGCTCGAAAACGCCGCATGGCGCAAGCACCTGCACGACTCGGTTTCTCCACCCGACGAGTATTCCAGCCTGGCCCGCGTGGCCGGCCTGTATCCGCTGGCGGTGCCGCTGTTCCGCATGAGCCTGCACAGCGAACAGGAAAGGCTTAGCCGCGATTACGCCAGGCCCCTGGCCAGCCTCGACGCGCCTGGAGCGATGCTGCTGTGGCGCGCCCACCGCACGGTGGATCCGACCGAGGTGCCGGCGAGCCTGGAGAACGGCGAGCATGACGGCCTGGGCCGCGCCGGCATGTACCTGACCGCGTGGCGCGCGCTGGTCGAAGCTTATGCGCCGAACCTATGGATCGAGACGGCCGGCCCCTACGACCGGCCCGGCGTGCCGACGCTGGGGACACGGCATCCGGCGGTGGATACCAAGCGACCGACGGTTTATTACCTGGAGACGTTCACCCGCGTGCACGGCCAGCTGCTGGTGCAGCTGGTCTATTTCACCTGGTTTTCCGAGCGCCCCGCGCTGGGCGCGGACAACGCCCACGCCGGTGCGCTCGACGGCATGATCTGGCGCGTCACGCTGGATCAGCATGTGCAGCCGCTGCTGTACGAAAGCATCGGCGCCGGCGGCGACCACCACTACCTGTTTCCGGTCCAGGGGCTCCGGCGCCGCGCCGATGCGGACGCTGCGGACCAGTCGGTGTTCTTCCCGCAGGACCAGGTACCCGGCGGCGCCGTGTCGGTGCGGCTGCGTTCGGGCATCCACGACGTGCGCCGCGTCGTGCCGCTGGAAGTGTCGCAGTCCGCCGAAGTGGGCAGCTACGAGCTGCGCCCGTACGAGGATCTTCTGACGCTGCCGACGCCCACCGGCGGCACCCGCAGCCTGTTCCGCACCGATGGCGTGGTGGCGGGATCGCAGCGGCCGGCGCGCTGGTGGCTGTGGCCGAGCGGGGTGGCGGATGCCGGCGCCATGCGGCAGTGGGCGCGCCTGCCCACCACGCTGGTCGGCCGCGCCGAGTTCGACGACCCGCGTTACCTGGAAAAGCTATTCGTGGACCTGCCGTCCGACGCGCCGATGTCGGCCGATGCAAGCCCGGCCGGCCGCGCGACGGCGGGCGGCATGCACTGAGGCGGCGGCGGCACCGCCGCCGCGACCGGTGCCCTGCGGTCAGAACTTGCTGAGCAAGGAGGAAACGATCGCGCCGGAGCAGAACAGCACCACCACCAGGCCCGCCAGCACGGCCGAGGCTTCGGCCAGGTCCATCATCCCGGCGCGCCGTTCCGGCAAGGCCACGGCTTCCTCGACGGTGTGTTGCTCGCTGATTTGCATGTTCAGGACTCCCATGTACGGAATCCCTTCAGCAATATTCGTGCAATTCCCGGCGCAGAATGCGCTGCAAGCCCGGGTTGCGCCGGGCTGCAGCCTTATAATTTTTGTGGAATAAGCTTATTTCATTTATGGCATTGGGCCTCGCGCTCATTGTCCGGCCCTGGGGGCGCCCATAGAATTCGCCGCACTTGGATACCAATGTCCTCCAGTGTGGAGCGAACGTGTTTGACGCAGGCCCAACGGACGTGGTGCCCCGGCTCGACGAAGCCGGGCTGGCCGCGCTCAACCGGAAATATGCGCCGCTCGGGTTCGAGCAGCGGATCCGGCAGCTTTACGAAGATTTCCCTCCGGAAAAGGTGCTGGTGACTTCGTCGTTTGCGGCCACCTCCGCCTATTTCCTGCACATTATCTCGCGCATCCGGCCCGAGCAGGTTGTTCATTTCATCGACACCGGATTCCATTTCCCGGAAACGCTGGAGTACCGCAAGTACCTGGTGCAGCTCTTGAACCTGCGGGTGGAGGACGTGCGCGCCGAGGACTGGAAACACCAGTTCACGGTCGAGGACCAGACCTACCAGCGCGACCCGGACTATTGCTGCGCGATCAACAAGGTGGAGCCGCTGGACGCGGTCAAGAGCGGGTTCAAGGTGTGGGTGTCGAGCCTGATGAGCTGGCAGTCGGACCATCGGGCCGGCCTGCCGATCTTCGAGGAGCGGCGCGGCATCATCAAGTTCAACCCGATGATCGACGTCACCCGCGCCGAACGCGACGAATACATCCGCGCGCACCAGCTGCCCCTGCACCCGCTGGTGGCGCGCGGCTACTCCTCGATCGGCTGCACCCACTGCACGGTGGCCGGCGAAGGCCGCTCCGGGCGGTGGGTGGGTAAGCCGAAGACGGAGTGTGGGTTGCATTTGTGACTTCCTGTCAAGCACCGCGCCATCCGTGGCGCGGACTGTTGAGAAAAGCTACTTCTTCATCTTATTGGGGCCCATGAAGCCGAACAGGTAGCCGGCCACCTTGCGCATCTGGATCTCTTCGGAGCCTTCGGTGATGCGGTAGCGGCGGTGGTGGCGGTAGATGTGCTCGAACGGCTTGTGGCGCGAGTAGCCCATGCCGCCGTGCACCTGCATGGCGCGGTCGGCGGCTTTGCAGACCAGGCGGTTGCCCCAGTAGTTGCACATCGACACCTTGTCCGAGATGCGGCGCTCGAACTCGGCGTGCGGCATCTGGTCCATTTCCCAGGCGGTCTTGCGGATCAGCAGGCGCAGCATTTCCACCTGCGTGGCCAGCTCCACCAGCGGGAACTGGATGCCCTGGTTTTCCGCCAGGGGCTTGCCGAAAGGCTTGCGCTCGCGCGCATAGCGTACCGATTCCTTCACGCAGAAGTCGGCGGCGCCCAGGCTCGAGGCGGCTTGGCGGATGCGGTTCTGGTGGACGAAGGACTGCGCCACCGCCAGGCCGTTTTCCGGCGGCCCGAACTGCGCCTCGTCCGGCACCCAGACGTCGGTGAAGCTGACGCGCGGGTGGTCGGTGGGCATGTTGAAGGTCCACAGGTATTCCTCGACCTTCAGGCCCGGCGTCTTGGCCGGCACCAGGAAGCAGGAGATACCGCGGGCGTCGCCGTCCTTGCCGGAAGTGCGCGCAAAGGTGGCGCAGTGGCTGGCCACGTGCATGCCCGTGGTCCACATTTTTTCGCCGTTGATCAGCCAGCCGGGCACGCCGTCGCGCGTCTGCCGCACCGCGCGGGTCTCCATGTGAGTGGCGTCGGAACCGTGCTCGGGCTCGGTCAGGCCGAAGCCGACGAAGCGCGTGCCGTCGAAGCCGCCATGGATGAATTCCTGCTGCTGCGCCTGGGTGCCGAACTCCTCGAACATCAGCACGAAGGGAAAGTTGCCGACGATGGAGTGCTCGTTCTGCAGGTCGTTGTGCAGCCCCAGGCCCTTGGCGGTGAGGTGCTCGCGGATCACCGCCATCCACAGGTGCGGGCCGTCCTTGCCGCCGTAGCGCTTGGGCGCGCCGAAGCGCAGGTGGCCGGCCTGGTCGGCGCGGCGCTTGGCCTCGGCCAGCAACGCTTCCCACTCGTGCCGCGGCAGGCCGCCGCGGTCCCAGTCGGTGCGGGAATGCTCGCGCCGGTGGTCGAAGAAGCGGATGTTGTCGTCCTGCTGCTCCAGCGGCTTGATCTGCGCCTCGATGAAGGCGTCGAGCTCGGCCAGGTAAGCGGTCAGTTCCTTGGGCAGGTTGAAGTCCATGGGGGTCTCCTCGTCAGGCTGTGCTTGTTTGAATTCCGCATCACACTACTGCATCTGATTGGGCTTGGTCGCCCGCGGCGGGCGCCGGAATCGCGTCCCGGTGGCGCCATTGCGCATAATCGGCCATTCCGAATTCATTAAAGGCGGGGCGATGCCGCGAAAGAACGCCATTGCCGGTTCCGGCGGCCAGGAGTCGCAGGCGCGGCAGCGCCTGAAGGATGCCGCGCGGCGGCTGTTCGCCCTGCGCGGCTTCGGCGTGACCACGCGCGAGATCGTTGCCGCCGCGGGGCAGCGCAACCTCACCGCGATCAACTACCATTTCGGCTCCAAGGACGGGCTGATCGACGAGCTGATCGCGGACCTGGTGCAGCGGCTGGAAGTGGACCGCAACGCCAAGCTGGACCGCATCGAGGCCGCCGGCGGGCCGGACTCGGTGCGCTGCGTGGTGGAGGTGCTGGCCTCGAGAGTCGAGCCGCCGCCCGGCGAGGGCGGCGACGGCGAGCGCTCCGACTTTTCCCGCTTCCTCAACCTGGTGCTGCTCAATCACCGCGACAAGTACCTGGCGGTGGTCGGCCGCGACAGTGACTCCGGCACGCACCGCTGCCTGCGCCACCTGCGCCGGCTGCTGGCCCACCTGCCGGAAGCCGTGCTGCGCGAGCGCCTGTACCTGGTGATGCTGTACCTGCTGGCGGCGCTGTCGGCGCAGGAGGCGGCGGCGGAAAATCCGCGCCCCTGGCGCAACCTGTGGACCCGCCCCAACGGCTCCAGCACGGTGATCGACGGGGCGGTGGCGCTGCTGGAGCACACGCCTTCGGCGGATACCTTGCGCGCGGGCGGCGTGCGGCTGGCGGGAAAGGCGGTTCGGCATGGCGGCCGTGGCTGACTTGCGGACGGTTGCCGCACCCTAATACATTGCATTAATGTTGTCGATGCCGCCGGCGCCGAAGCCGGCGCAGCGGCGCAAAGCAGGAGGAGAACCGATGGCCACCAGCGTCGAAGCATTTCCGCGCGGCATGACGATCGGCGAGCAGCTGGCGCGCAACGCCCGCCGCGTGCCCGACGCGATCGCCTTCCAGATGGGTGCGATGCGGCGCTCGTTCGCCGAGATCGACGGCCGCGTCACCCGGCTGGCCCAGGCGCTGGCGGCGCGCGGCGTGCGGCACGGCGACCGCGTGGCGGTGCTGATGACCAACAGCATCGAAATGGTCGAGGCCTTTGTCGCCGTGGTGCGCCTGGGTGCGATCTGCGTGCCGGTGAACTTCCGCCTGGTGGCGCCGGAAGTGGCCTACATCGTCGGCAACTGCGGCGCGCGCGTGGTGATCGTCGACGGCGCGCTGGTGCCGCTGGTGGCGCCGCTCAAGGACGCCGACGGCGCCGCCCTGCGCCTGATCGTGCGCGAACCGGCCGCGGCCCTGCGTGGCGCCGAGGAGTACGAGCAGGTGCTGGCCGCCGCGGCGGCGACGCCGGTACAGGCCCAGGTGGGCGAGAACGATGCGGCGTTCATCATGTACACGTCCGGCACCACCGGGCGGCCCAAGGGCGCGGTGCTGTCGCACTTCAATCTGTTCATGAACACCGTGAACATGTTCGTCGCCCTGGAGATCATGGCCAGCGACCGCTGCTGGCTCGGCGCGCTGCCGCTGTTCCACATCGCCGGGCTCAACGGCATCCTGCCCAACCTGTGCGTGGGCGGCAAATCCGTGCTGCTGCATTCCGGCGCCTTCGACCCGGCCGAGGTGGTGGACATCCTCGAGCGCGAGCAGGTCACTTCGTGCTTCTTCGTGCCGACCCAGTGGCAGGCGATCTGCGCGGTGCCCGGCGTGCGCAGCCGCAAGTTCGCGCTGGAGCGCATCAGCTGGGGCGCTTCGGTCACGCCGCCCTCGGTGCTCAAGTCCCTCGGCGAGACCTTCCCCGGCGCCCGCTCGTACAACGCCTTCGGCCAGACGGAAATGAGCTCGATCACCTGCGCCATGCGGGTGGACCGCCACCCGGAAAAGCTCGGCTCGATCGGCAAGGCGGTGCCCAACGTGGAAGTGCGCGTGGTCGACGACCAGATGCGCGACGTCCCCCCGGGCGAGATCGGCGAGATCGTCTACCGCGGCCCGACCACGCTGCTGGGCTACTGGAACATGCCGGAGGCCACCGCCGAAGCCTTCGCCGGCGGCTGGTTCCATTCCGGCGACCTGGTGCGCGCCGACGCCGACGGCTTCCTTTACGTGGCGGACCGCAAGAAGGACATGATCATCTCGGGCGGCGAGAACATCTATTGCCCCGAGGTGGAAGCGGCCATCGACGCGCATCCGGCCGTGCGCGAAGTGGCGGTGATCGGCGTCAGCCACCCCAAGTGGGTGGAAACGCCGGTGGCGATCGTCGCCGCGCATGACCCGGCTGCGCCGCCTTCGGAGGCCGAGATCATCGAGTGGTGCCGCACGCGCCTGGCTTCCTACAAGAAGCCGAGCCGCGTGTTCTTCGTCGACGCGCTGCCGCGCAACGCCAGCGGCAAGGTGCTCAAGCCGAAGCTGCGCGACGCCTTCGGCAACAACAGCGCCGCCTGACCGGCAGCCGGAGCCCGTGACAACGAAGATGGACGCGGCCGCGATCAGCGATGCGCTGCAGCGCCTGGCACCGAAGCTGGCGCCGGGCGGCGGCGAGATTGCCGCGCTGCGACGCCTGTCCGGCGGCGCCAACATGGAGACCTGGGCCTTCGACGTGGGCGCCGGAGCTTCCGCCGTGCCCTGCATCCTGCGCCGCCGCGCGCACCCGATGACGCCGCGCGAGGTGCGCTTCAACATCGACCTGGTCACCGAGGCGCGCGTGCTGCGCGCCGCCGCGCGCCATGGCGTGGCGGTGGCCGCGGTGCGCTGGATCTGCGAACCCGGCGACGGCCTGGGCGAGGGCTACGTGATGGAACGGCTGAACGGCGAGGCGCTGGGCGGCCGCATCGTGCGCAAGCCGGAGTTCGCAGCGGTGCGCGGGCGGCTCGCTTACCAGTGCGGCGAGCTGCTGGGCCGCATCCACCGCGTGCCGCTGGCCGAGCTGCCGCCGCTGCGCCGCACGTGCGGCGTGGAGGAGGCGGTGACCTTCGAATCGATCTACCGCGAGATCGGCTCGCAGCGGCCGATCTTCGAAGCCGCCTTCCGTTACCTCGAGGATGCCGCGCCGCCGGCGCAGGAGCCGGTGCTGCTGCACGGCGACTACCGCAACGGCAACCTCATGGTGGACCCGGCCACTGGCCTGCGCGCCGCACTGGACTGGGAGATGTGCCACATCGGCGAGCCGGGCGAGGACCTGGGCTGGCTATGCGCCAACTCCTGGCGCTACGGCCAGAGCGGCAAGCCGGTGGGCGGCTTCGGCAGCTACGAGCAGCTGCTGGAAGGCTATGCCGCCGGCGGCGGCGCGGCGATGTCGGTGGAGCGGCTGCGCTACTGGGAGGTGTTCGGCTCGCTCAAGTGGGCCGTGCTGTGCCGCACCATGTACGAAATCTTTGTCAGCGACGAGGAACACTCGGTGGAGCGCTCGGTGGTCGGGCGCCGCACCAGCGAGGCCGAGATCGACCTGGTCCATCTGCTCGGGAGCGCGCCGTGATCGACAGCCCCAGCGCCGCCGAGATGCTCGACGGCATCGCCCACTTCATCGACACGCGGGTGCGCCCGCAGCTTTCCGGCCACGACGCCTACATGGCGCGCGTGACCATCACCGCGCTGGCGATCGTCAAGCGCGAGCTGGAGCAGGGCCCGGCGGCGGAGTCCGCGGCGCTGCAGCGCCTGCGCGCGCTGCTGGGGCGGGCCGACGGCGACTTCGCCGTGCTCAACAAGGCACTGTGCGAAGACATCCGCCACGGCGCCATCGACTGGCGCGCGCCGGCGGTGATGGACCACTTGAAGCGCAGCATCGCCGACCAGGTGCGCATCGACCAGCCGGACTATTCCGGCCTGAAAGTGCTGGAAGCGGAGCCGCCGGCTGGATAAGCTGCGCAACGGAATTACCGGAGGATTTATGCCCAACAAGCACGTACTGGTGGCCGGCGCGTCCGGCCTGGTCGGCTATGCCGCGCTGAAGCACTTCGCCGCGCAGCCGGATGTGAAGGTGACCGCGGTGTCGCGGCGCAAGCCGCTGAAGACCTTCGGCGCCAACTTCATCGCCGCCGACCTCACCGACGCCAGGCAGTGCGCGGAGATTTTCGGCGCGCTGAACGACGTCACCCACCTGGTGTTCGCCGCGCTGCACGAGCGGCCCAACCTGGTCTCCGGCTGGGTCGACCCGGTGCACATCGACACCAACGACCGCATGCTGCGCAACCTGTTCGATCCGCTGCAGCGGGCCGCCAAGGGCCTGCGCCACGTTTCGCTGCTGCAGGGCACCAAGGCGTACGGCGTGCACGTGCGGCCGTTCAAGCTGCCGGCGCGCGAGGACCGCTCCGAGGCGCGCGACCTGCCGAACTTCTACTGGCGCCAGGAGGACTACCTCAAGGAACAGCAGGCCAGGGCGCAGCAGCAGGGCAAGCCCTGGCACTGGACTATCTTTCGCCCGCAGATCATCTTCGGCGAGTCCACCGGCAGCGCCATGAACCTGATCCCGGCGATCGGCGTGTACGGCGCGCTGCTCAAGGAGCAGGGCAAGCCGCTGACCTTCCCCGGCGGGCCGCCGCTGATCCTGGAGGCGGTGGATGCCGACCTGCAGGCGCGCGCCATCGCCTGGGCCGGCGAGTCCGACCGCGCGCGCAACCAGGCATTCAACGTCACCAACGGTGACCAGTTCGTGTGGGAGAACCTGTGGCCGGCGCTGGCCGATGCGCTGGGCATGCAGCCCGGTGCGAACGTGCCGCAGTCGCTGGAAGCCACCACCGCCAAGGAGGCGGCCGCCTGGGACAAGGTGCGCGGCAAGTATGGCCTGGTGGCGCCGGGCATCAACGAATATGTCGGCGCATCGTTCCAGTACGCCGACTTCTGCTTCGGCTACGGCGTGGATCCGAGCACCGCTTCGTGGGGTGGTGCGGCGATCGTTTCCACCGTCAAGATCAAGCAGGCCGGCTTCACCGAGGTGATGGACACCGAGGCGATGTTCCGCCGCTGGTTCAAGCTGTTCCAGGACGAAAAGCTGCTGCCGCCGCGCTGACCGCGGGAGCGGCAACGCCGCCTGCGAGTCAGGTGGCGTTCAGCGTGCGGCTGGCAGCATTGCGGCGTCGTATCGAGCCCACGCATCCGCTGCCGGCATCGCTGCGGCGAAGCAAACTTTTTTGCCCCGGCACAGTCAAAGGCGCCATGAAGAACACCGATTCGCGCGTCCGCCTCGCTTCCCACTTTCCCCGCTCCACGATTGCCGGCGCGCTCGGCGCCGCCGCGGTGCTCGGCCTGTCCGCCTGCGTGATGCAACCGCCGGTCGAGGATGCCCAGGTCATGTCCGCCGTACCGGTGACGTTCGACGAGCAGGTACCGGTGCAGCAGCAGGTGTGCGACGCCCCGCCGCCCGGCCCCAACCAGCAGGGCAGCGTGGTCGGCGCGCTGGTCGGCGGCGCGCTGGGCGGCCTGGTCGGCAACCAGTTCGGTCGCGGTTCCGGCAACGCCGCGATGACCGCGTTGGGCGCCGTCGGCGGCGCCGTGGCCGGCAGCCAGGTGGGCGCCAACACGCAGGCGCCGGGCAATTGCCACATCGTGCAGAGCTACACCACGCGGCGGGTGACGCAGTACGACGTGACCTACCAGTACCAGGGTCAGGTGTACCACACGCGCATGAACTACAACCCGGGGCCGGTGCTGCACATCAATAACGGCAGCTACGGGTACTAGGGTCGCCGGCACCCGCGGCGGTCGGCGGTGCGGTGCGCCGCATCGGCGGGACGCCTATTGGAAGGGTGCTCCCGCCCGTGTATAATTTCCCACCTTCATCGGGGCCATAGCTCAGCTGGGAGAGCGCTTGCATGGCATGCAAGAGGTCGACGGTTCGATCCCGTCTGGCTCCACCACTTAATTTCTCGCGTCCAAGTCCCCATCGTCTAGAGGCCTAGGACATCGCCCTTTCACGGCGGTAACCGGGGTTCGAATCCCCGTGGGGACGCCAT
>JADHNH010000148.1 GCA_016779605.1 Nevskia sp.
TCCAGGCGCGGGCGCGGCAGCACCTTGAGCGTGACCTCGGCGATCAGCCCGAGCACGCCCAGCGAGCCGCACAGCAGCCGCGACACGTCGAAGCCGGCGACGTTCTTCATCACCGCGCCGCCGAAGCGCAGCAGTTCGCCGTCGCCGCCCAGCAGGCTGGCGCCCAGCACGAAGTCGCGCACCGCGCCGGCGGCCGGGCGGCGCGGCCCGGACAGGCCGGCCGCAACCACGCCGCCGATGGTCGGGTCGCCGCCGAACGCCGGCGGCTCGAACGGCAGGAACTGGCCGTGCTCCGCCAGCGTGCGCTCGATCTCCGACAGCGGCGTGCCGCAGCGCGCGCTGATGACCAGCTCGGTGGGTTCGTAGCTGCGCACGCCGGCATGGGCACGGGTGTCGAGCACCGCGCCTTCGAGCCGCTCGCCGTAAAAATCCTTGGTGCCGGCGCCGCGCAGGCGCAGCGGCGTACGGTCACGGTGCGCTGCGACGATGCGTTCGCGCAATTCCGCCAGGGGGGCTTCGATCGGGGCCTGCATCAGGAATCCACTTTCCGCGTGCCCGTAAGATCGGCGGCTAACGTGGTCCGCAAATGAACGCAAATAAACGCGAATAGCAGTCTTGGACTCGAGTTCATTGGCGTTTATTTGCGTTCATTGGCGGACTGCTTTATCGGCTGTTTGGCAGCGCTCAAAATCGCGGCAGCTCGGGAAAGCGCAGCTCGCCGCCGTGCACGTGCATTTTTCCGTACTCGGCGCAGCGCGCCAGCGTGGGGATGGCCTTGCCCGGGTTGAGCAGGCCGGCGGGGTCGAAGGCGCGCTTGACGCCGAAGAAGGCGGCGCGCTCGCCGGGCGAGAACTGCACGCACATGGAGTTGAGCTTTTCCACGCCCACGCCGTGCTCGCCGGTGATGGTGCCGCCGAACTGCACGCACAACTCCAGGATGTCGGCGCCGAAGCGGTCGGCGCGCTCCCACTCGCCCGGCTTGTTGGCGTCGAACAGGATCAGGGGATGCAGGTTGCCGTCGCCGGCGTGGAACACGTTCATGCAGCGCAAGGCGTACTTTTCCTCCATGCGCTCGATCGCCTGCAGCATCCGGCCCAGGCTCTTGCGCGGTATGGTGCCGTCCATGCAGTAGTAGTCCGGCGACACGCGGCCGGCGGCCGGAAAGGCGTTCTTGCGCCCGGACCAGAAGCGCAGGCGCTCGGCTTCCGAGGCGGACACCGCCATCGCGGTGGCGCCGGCCGCGCGCATGACGCGCTCCATGTCCTGGATCTCGCCGGCCACCTCTTCCGGCGTGCCGTCGGATTCGGCCAGCAGGATGGCGGCGGCGCCGAGGTCGTAGCCGGCCTTGACGAACGGCTCCACCGCGGCGGCGGCCTTGCGGTCCATCATCTCCAGGCCGGCCGGGATGATGCCGGCGGCGATGATCGCGGCCACCGCCTCGCCGGCCTTGGCGACGTCGTCGAACGAGGCCATCACCACCTGCGCCAGCTGCGGCCGCGGCACCAGCTTGAGCGAGACCTCGGTGGCCACCATCAGCAGGCCCTCGGAGCCGATCGCCAGTGCCAGCAGGTCCAGGCCCGGCACGTCGCCGGCCTCGCTGCCCAGCACCAGCGGCTCGCCGTCGATGGTGTAGCCGCGCACGCGCAGCACGTTGTGCACGGTCAGGCCATACTTCAGGCAATGCACGCCGCCGGAATTCTCCGCCACGTTGCCGCCGATGGTACAGGCGATCTGCGAGGACGGGTCCGGCGCGTAGTACAGGCCGTGCGGCGCGGCCGCCTCCGAAACCGCGATGTTGCGCACGCCGGGCTGCACGCGGGCGACGCAGGCCACCGGGTCGATCGACAGGATGCGGTTGAGCCGCGCCAGCGACAGCACCACGCCGGAGGCGTGCGGCATCGCCCCGCCGGACAGGCTGGTGCCGCCGCCGCGCGGCACCACCGGCACCTGCAGCCGGCGGCACACGCGCAGCACCTGCTGCACCTGCGCCTCGTCCTGCGGCAGCGCCACCGCCAGCGGCAGCTGGCGGAACACCGCCAGCGCGTCGCATTCATAAGGCCGGGTTTCGCTTTCCTCGCACAGCACCGCCGCCTGCGGCAGCACCTCGCGCAGCGCCGCCACCACCGCGTCGCGGCGCGCGCGCGGCACGGCTTCGCTGCAATCGCTCCAGCGCGGCTCCTCGCCGGCAGCGGCGGAAGCGCCGCCCGCTGCTTCGCTCATGCGCGGCGCCGCCGGCAGGCGCGGCGGCCTGCGCCGGCCGGCGGCGCCGCGGGGGACAGGCATTCCATGGTTTCTTCGCGCTCGATCCGAGTCATCCGGCTTCATCCTGCAACATCCTGCGCCGCCGGCCCCCGCCACCAGGGGCGTCGCCGCGGATAATCGTTTAGCTTAGCGTATCGGCATCCGCCCGCACCCGCGGTCCACGGCTGCGGCCAACCACATGCAAGGCTTAGCAGGCTGCTGAAAAACCCCGTTTTTCTGCAGCCTGCGCTTGGCACACGGATGTGCCAACGAAGATCGAGCACGTAAGTGCTTGATCTTCGGGAGCGTAGAAAAGTCACACCTTTTCGAAGCGACCTGAAAAACGCCATGGATGGCGTTTTTCACCAACCTGTTAGAGGAGAGCGTCATCGTGAAGATCGGATTCGTCGGCATCGGCCAGATGGGCGTCGGCATGGTGGGCAACCTGCTCAAGGCCGGACACGAAGTCACCGTCTTCAACCGCTCGGCCGAAAAGATCCGGCCGCTGGTAGAAGCCGGCGCCAAGGCGGCGGCGCGCGTCGCCGAGGCCTGCCACGGCGCGGCCGTGTTCACCATGCTGGCCGACGATGCGGCGCTGGAAAGCCTGGCCTTGGGCGAGGACGGCATTGTCCGCCACCTGGGCGCCGGCGCGCTGCACATCTCCTGCAGCACCATCAGCGTGGCGCTGTCGGAGCGGCTCGCCGCCGCGCACGAGGGCGCCGGCCAGGCTTACGTGGCGGCACCGGTGTTCGGCCGCCCGCCCGCAGCCGCCGCGGCGCAGCTGTTCGTGGTCGCCGCCGGCAAGCCGGCGGCGGTGGCAGCCGCAATGCCGCTGTTCGAGGCGATCGGCCAGAAGACCTTCGTCGTCTCCGACCAGCCGCAGCTGGCCAACCTGGTCAAGCTCAGCGGCAATTTCCTGATCGGCGCCATGCTCGAGTCGCTCGGCGAGGCCATGGCGCTGGCCGAGAAGGGCGGCGTCGAGCGCCGCACCTGGCTGGAGGTGATGACCTCCAGCATCTTCAACGTGCCGGTGTACAAGATCTACGGCGGCCTGATCGCCGAGCGCAAGTTCGAGCCGGCCGGCTTCGCCGCCCACCTCGGGCTGAAGGACATCCGCCTGGCGCTGGCCGCGGCCGAGGCGCTGCGCGTGCCGATGCCGCTGGGCAGCATGGTGCGCGACCGCTTCCTCAGCCTGCTCGCCAACGGCGGCGATGCGCTTGACTGGGCGGCGATCGGCCAGCTGCCGGCCAAGGATGCGGGATTGGGCTGAGCCGCGTTGGAGCATCGTCGGGGTGCGCAGGCTCACCCCGAGAATCCGGAACCGCGGGGTCAGCGCGCGCGATTGCCCAGCGCGAGCTGCCGCGTCTCCGGCGCGCGGATGCGCTCGATCAGCATGCCAATGCGGTCGCCGCCCCAGAACAGCTCGCCGTTGAAGATCATCGACGGCACGCCGAACACGCCCAGCGACTCGGCCTCGGCGACGATGCGGTCGTGCTCGGCGCGCGCCGGGCCGTTCACGTAGGCCTCGAATTCCGGCGCCGAAGCGCCCAGCTCAGCGATGATGCCGGCGATCTCGGGCAGCAGGTCGAGGTCGAGCTGGTGGCTCCAGAAGCGCTTGAACACGGTTTCGTGGTATGGGCGGAAAATGCCGTGGCGCTGGGCGAACAGCATGCCGGCGCTGGCGTAGAACGCGTCGTAGATGCGCCGCGGGCCCTTCATCACCAGGCCCTGGGCGTTGGCGTAGCGGCGCGCGTCCATGTAGGCGTAGCGCACCTTGCGCCAGTAATGCGGCGAGCGCTCCTCCACCGAGCCCAGGTACTCGGCGATGCGCAGCGTATAGGGCAGCCACTCGAGCTCCACGCCGTGCTGTTCCTCCAGTTCGAACAGCGCCCGGTCGGCGACGAAGGCATAGGGGCTCTTGTAGTCGGTGTAGACGCGCACGCGGGGCTTGGTCATCGGCTTTACCTTCTACACGGGATTTCCGCTCGCGCCCGAGACATTACCAGATGCATCGCCAAGGCTTTTCTGGCGCGAGCCCTGGCGCATTGCGTAGGTTGGGGTGAGCCTGCGAACCCCAACAAACCTCCATCGGCGTTCGATGTTGGGGTTCGCAGGCTCACCCCAACCTACGGAACCACGCCTGCCCGGCTTCAGCCGACCAGGTAGACGGTCACCGGAACGGTGGCGTTGGCCAGCACCAGCGAAATCGGCAGCGCCGGGTCCGCGCCGCGCCTGGCGCGCGCGTACACGGCGAGCTTGGCCGCGCCCTCGATCTGCAGCACGATGCGGCGCGCGTCGAGCAGCGCGGCCAGGGTGAAGCTCAGCCGCGGGTGCCAGGCCAGCGGCGGGACGATCGCCGCGAGCGCCGCCGAGCCGTGCGGGTCCAGCGCCGCGTCGATGCCCGGGGCGCCGGCGAACAGCGAGGCGGTGTGGCCGTCCTCGCCCATGCCGAGCACGACCACGTCGAGCGGGTGCGGCATGGCGGCCAGCGCCTGGGTGCGGTCGGCGATGGCCTGGCCCGGGTCGGCGTGCGCGGTCTTGAGCGGCACGAAGCGCGCGGCGGCGGCCGGGCCGCGCAGCAGGTGGCTGCGCAGCAGGTGCTCGTTGCTGTCGGGCGAGGCGGGCTCCACCCAGCGCTCGTCGACCAGGGTGACGAACACCTGCGGCCAGGGCAGCGGCCGCGCCGACAGCGCCTGCAGGAACGCCACAGGGCTGCGGCCGCCGGACAGCGCCAGGCCGGCGCTGCCGCGCGCGTCGATGCCGGCCTGCAGCGCGCCGGCGACATCCGCGGCCAGCGCCGCGGCGGCGGCAGCGGCGTCGCCGAAGCGCCGCTCAGCCGGCGCCGCGGCCATGCATGCTCCCTGCGTTCAGACGTCCTCCTTCCAGGCCAGGCCGTCGCGCGCGATCAGGGCGCTGGAGGCGGTGGGGCCCCAGGTGCCGGCGGTGTAGGGCTTGGGCCGGTCGCCCTGGGCCTCCCAGGCCTGCTGGATCGGGTCGACCCAGCGCCAGGCGGCGTCGAGCTCGTCGCGGCGCATGAACAGCGTGAGGTTGCCGCCGATCACGTCCATGATCAGGCGCTCGTAGGCGTCCCACTGGCGCGTGCGGAAGGTCTTGGCGAAGTCCAGGTCCAGGTCCACCGGGCGCGTGCGCATGTCCGCGCCGGGCACCTTGGCCAGCACCAGCAGCTTGATGCCCTCGTCGGGCTGCAGGCGGATGACCAGACGGTTGACGTCGCCGGAATCGCCGCCGGGCAGGATGAAGTGCGGCACCGGGCGGAAGTTGATGACGATCTCGGCCAGCCGCTCCTGCATGCGCTTGCCGGTGCGCAGGTAGAACGGCACGCGCGCCCAGCGCCAGTTGTCCAGGTCGGCGCGCATCGAGACGAAGGTTTCGGTGACGCTGTGCGGCGGGATGCCAGGCTCCTCCAGGTAGCCCGGCACGGCCTTGCCGGCGATGGCGCCGGCGCGGTACTGGCCGCGCACCACGTTGCTGCGCACGGTTTCGCGGGTGAACGGGCGCAGTGCGCGCAGCACCTTGAGCTTCTCGTCGCGCACGGCGTCGGCGGCGATGCTCACCGGCGGCTCCATGGCGATGATGCACAGCAGCTGCAGCAGGTGGTTCTGCACGATGTCGCGCATCGCCCCGTAGCGGTCGTAGAACTCGCCGCGCTCCTCCACGCCGACGCTCTCGGCCAGGGTGATCTGCACGTCGCGCACGGCGGCGCGGTGCCACAGCGGCTCGAAGATGGAGTTGCCGAAGCGCAGCGCCAGCAGGTTCTGCACCGTTTCCTTGCCCAGGTAATGGTCGATGCGGAAGATCTGGCGCTCCTCGAAGATCGCGCCCACGCTTTCGTTGATCGCGTCGGACGTGGCCAGGTCCCGCCCCAGCGGCTTTTCCATCACCACGCGCGATTGCGGCGTGACCAGGCCGGCCTGGGCCAGGCCGCTGCAGATGGCGGAAAACAGGTCCGAGCCGGTGGACAGGTAGAACACGCGCGTGCGCCCGGCGGCGTCGCGCAGCCGCTCGGCCAGCGCGGCGAAGCCGGCCGCGGCGCGGGCGTCGACCGGCAGGTAGTCGATGGTCTGGGTGAAGGACTGCCAGGCGCGCTCGTCGAAGTCGCCGTCGCGGATGAACTTGTGGCTGCTTTCGGTGATGAGCTCCAGGTATTGCTCGCGCGTCAGCGCCTGCCGCGAGGCGGCGATGATGCGCGAGCCGGCCGCGTGGTCCTTGCTGTCGCGGTGGCGGTAGTACAAGCCCGGGATGAGCTTGCGCAGGGCCAGGTCCCCGGTGCCGCCGAACAAAACCAGGTCGAAGCCCTCGGTCAGCGCCATTGCATTTGCCCTATTGGTTGGATGGTGCGCATCTTTCTTGCAGGGAATCGTCGCCGCGACCGCCGTATTTGCTAGCCTGTTCCTTGCCAGGGCCTGGCCGCTTCGGCGAATTCGGCGCAACGGAGGTACCGTGCACGTTCATCCCATAGTAGCGAAAGTAACGGACCGAATCCGCCAGCGCAGCGCGCAGGCGCGCAGCGGGTTCCTGCGCCGCACCGAGGCCGCCCGCAGCAACGGCACGGTGCGCGCGAAAACGCCCTGCACCAACCTGGCGCATGCCTTCGCCGCATCCGGCAGCGACGACAAGCGCGCGCTGCGCGAGGCGCGCTGGCCCAACGTCGGCATCGTTTCGGCCTACAACGACATGCTCTCGGCGCACCAGCCGCTGGAGCGCTACCCGGCAATCATCAAGCAGGCGGTGCGCCAGGCCGGTGCGGTGGCGCAGTTCGCCGGCGGCGTGCCGGCCATGTGCGACGGCGTCACCCAGGGCGAGCCGGGCATGGAGCTGTCGCTGTTCTCGCGCGACGTCATCGCCATGTCCACCGCGCTGGCGCTGTCGCACAACGTGTTCGACGCCGCGCTGTGCCTGGGCGTGTGCGACAAGATCGTGCCCGGCCTGCTGATCGGCGCGCTGTCCTTCGCCCACCTGCCGGTGATCTTCGTGCCCGGCGGGCCAATGCCTTCCGGCGCGCCCAACGCCGAGAAGGCCAAGATCCGCCAGCTGTTCGCCCAGGGCAAGATCGACCGCGCCGCCCTGCTGGAGTCCGAGGCGCAGTCCTACCACGCGCCCGGCACCTGCACCTTCTACGGCACCGCCAACACCAACCAGATGCTGATGGAGCTGATGGGCCTGCACCTGCCCGGCGCCGCCTTCGTCAATCCCAACACGCCGCTGCGCGACGCGCTCACCGCCGAAGCCGCGCGGCGGGTGGCGCGGATCACCGCGCTGGGCGGCGACTACGTGCCGCTGGCGCAGGTCGTCGACGAGCGCGCCGTCGTCAACGGCATCGTCGGCCTGCACGCCACCGGCGGCTCCACCAACCACACCATCCACATCGTCGCCATCGCCCGCGCCGCGGGCGTGCTGGTGGACTGGGACGACTTCGCCGAGCTGTCGGCGGCGGTGCCGCTGCTGGCACGGGTCTACCCCAACGGCAGCGCCGACGTGAACGCCTTCCACGCCGCCGGCGGCATGGGCCTGCTGGTGCGCGAGCTGCTGGGCGCCGGCCTGCTGCACGGCGACGTCGCCACGGTGGCCGGCCCCGGCCTGGCGCGCTACGCGCAGGAGCCGTTCCTGGACGACGGCCGCCTGGCCTGGCGCGATGCGCCGGCCGCCAGCCTGGACCGCAGCGTGCTGCGCGGCTGCGCCGAACCGTTCAGCGCCGACGGCGGGCTCAAGGTGCTGGGCGGCAACCTCGGCCGCGCGGTGATCAAGGTGTCGGCCTGCAGGCCGGAGCACCGCAGCGTGACCGCGCCGGCGCTGGTGTTCGACAGCCAGGAGGCGGTGGCGGCGGCATTCGCGCGCGGCGCGCTCAAGCGCGACTTCGTGGCGGTGGTGCGCTTCCAGGGCCCGCGCGCCAACGGCATGCCCGAGCTGCACAAGCTGACGCCACTGCTGGGGGTGCTGCAGGACCAGGGCTACAAGGTTGCGCTGGTCACCGACGGGCGCATGTCGGGCGCTTCCGGCAAGGTGCCGGCGGCGATCCACGTCACCCCCGAATGCCTGGCCGGCGGCCCGCTGGCCCGGGTGCGCGACGGCGACCTGCTGCGGCTGGACGCCGAAGCCGGGGTGCTCAGCGCCGACGTGGAGCCGGCCGAATGGGCGCGGCGCGCACCGGCCACCGCCGACCTGTCGGCCAACCAGCACGGCCTGGGCCGCGAGCTGTTCGCCGGCATGCGCGGGCTGGCCACCGGCGCCGAGGCCGGCGCCATGAGCTTCGGCGCCGCGCTGGCGCCGGAAACCGCCTGATCCCCCGTTGCCGGAGACGAACTTGGACATTGCCGCAATCATGCAAGCCGGGCCGGTCATCCCGGTGATCGTCATCGACGATGCCGCCAAGGCGGTGCCGCTGGCGCGTGCCTTGCTGGCCGGCGGCGTGCGCGTGCTGGAGGTGACGATGCGCACCCCCGCGGCGCTGGACGCGGTGCGCGAGATCCGCGCCGGCTGCCCGCAGGCGATCTGCGGCGTCGGCACCGTGACCAGCCCGGCGGACCTGGAGCGCGCCATCGCTGCCGGCGCGCAGTTCGCCGTGAGCCCGGCGCTGACGCCGGCGCTACGCGCGGCCGCCGCCGCCAGCGGCCTGCCCTTCCTGCCCGGGGTGATGACGCCGACCGAGGCGCTGGCGGCGCGCGAGGCCGGCATCACCGCGCTCAAGCTGTTCCCGGCCACCCAGGCCGGCGGCACCGGCATGCTCAAGGCGATCGGCTCGGTTTTTGCGGAGCTGCGTTTCTGCCCCACCGGCGGCATCACGCCGGCCACCGCGCGCGACTACCTGGCCCTGCCCAACGTCGCCTGCGTCGGCGGCTCCTGGCTGGCGCCGGCCGCGCTGATGCAGGCCGGCGACTGGGGCGGCATCGAGAAGCTGGCGCGGGAGGCGGCGGCCTTGCGCTAGGGCCTGTTCACACTACTTGGGTCGCTGCGTTGCCGCCCAAAATTGTGCCCGGCAAGGCGCGAGGAGCGTGGTTTGGTTATTCCAAATGAGCGACGAGCAACGCAGCCGGGCGCGATTTTGGGCGCAACCCGAAGGG
>JADHNH010000021.1 GCA_016779605.1 Nevskia sp.
GGGCACGCCGCGCATCGTCAAGCACGACGGCATCGCCGGCCTGCGCTTCGACGACGAGGCGGCCACGGTCAACGCGCTGGTGCCGCGGCTCAAGGCCGGCGGCGCCGACGCCATCGTCGTCCTGATCCACCAGGGCGGCGCCACCGGCGGCTGGTACGACGACCAAGCCTGCCCCAACCTGGGCGGCGAGATCGTGCCGATCGTCAACGCCCTGGATCCGGCGGTGGACGTGGTCGTCAGCGGCCACACCCATACCGCTTACGCCAACTGCTACCTGACCGCCGCCGACGGCCGCAAGCGCATCCTGGTGACGCAGGCCGGCAGCTATGGGCATTTCGTCAGCGCCATCGACATCCGCTTCGACACGGCATCGCACGCCATCGCCGGCATCGATGCGCACAACCTGCCGGTGGTGAACGCCGCGCCGGCGGACCCCTCGCTCGCCGCGCTCTACCCCGCCCTGCCCGCCGACGCGGCGCAGGCGCAGCGGGTGGCGCGCTACGACCGGCTGGCGGCGCCGGTGGCCGGGCGCACCGTCGGCACCCTCGGCGCGGATCTGCTGCGCGCCGAGGACGCCGCCGGCGAGTCCGCGCTGGGCGACGTGGTGGCCGACGCGCAGCTGGCCGCGACCGCGCCTGCCAAGAGTGGCGGTGCGGTGGCGGCGCTGGCGCACCCCGGCGGCATCCGCGGCGACCTGGCAGCCGGCACCGTGACCTACGGTGCGCTGTACAACGTGCAGCCGTTCGGCGACGCGCTGGTGGTGATGTCGCTGAGCGGTGCGCAGCTCAAGCAGGTGCTGGAAGAACAATGGTCGGGCCGCCGCCCGACCATGCTGCAGGTGTCGACCGGCATGCACTACGCGTGGGACGCGACGCGGCCGGCCGGCGACAGGGTCACCGCCATCTCCATCGGCGGCGCAGCGGTCGATATGGCCGACACCGCGCCGCGCTACCGCATCGAGGTCAACGATTACATCGCCGAAGGCGGCGACGGTTTCACTGCGCTGGCCGGCGGCACGCAGCGCGTAGTCGGCCCGCGCGACATCGACGCGCTCGCCGGCTACCTGGCGGCCCACGCCAATCTCGCCGCACCGGCGGCGGGCCGGATTTCCTGCTCCGGCTGCTGAGCGGGATCCGCGCCGTACGGCCGTTCAGGACGCCGGCAGTTCCGTGCGGCCCGCAGCGAATTCGAACCGGCCGCTCCAACGCACCGACAGCAGCGCCGCGGCCAGCATCGCCGAGCAGGCCAGCGCCCAGCCGTGCAGCCAGCCGAACTCGATCAGGCTGCCGGCGACCAGTGGGCCGAGGATCATGCCCAGCGACTGCAGCGACTGGATCAGGCCGCTCAGCGCGCCCTGCCGGTTCGGCGGCACCTGCATCGAGGTCAGCCCGAACAGGCTGGGCCGCAGCACGCTGTTGCCGGCCGCGCTGAACGTCAAGGCGGACAGCAAGGCCGGCAGGCTGTGCGCGAATCCGATGGCGGCGTAGGCCAGGGCGGTGGCGGCCAGGCCCAGCGCCACCAGCCGCGGCTCGCCCAGGCGCCGCACCAGGCGCGGCAGGATCACCAGCTGCATGAGCAGGGCCAGGGCGCCGACGTAGGCCAGCACCAGCGCCACTTCCGAAGCGCCGTAAGGCTGGCCGTGGACGCGCAGGCGGCGCTCGCAGAACAGCGCAAAGCCCGAGGTGAAGCAGCTGAACGCGGTGAAGAAGGCGAAGGTCTGCCACAGCCGCAGGCGCAGCGCGGGCGTCACCGGCAGGCGTTCCACCATGCCGCGCGGCGCGGCGGGCGCGGGGGCCGCCGGCAGCAGGATCAGCGTGGCCAGGATGCTGAAGGCCGACACGCCGGCCGCCGCCCACAGCGGAACGGTATGCCCATAACGCGCCAGCACGCCGGCGATGCCGGGCCCGACCAGGTAGCCGAAGCCGAACGCGGCGGCGATAAGGCCGAACGCCGCGGTGCGCTGCTTGGGCGGGGTGACGTCGGCGATGTAGGCGCGCGCGGTGGCGACGTTGGCGGCGGTGGCGCCGTCCAGCGCACGGCCGGCGAACAGCCAGGCCAGCGAAGGCGCCAGCGCCAGCATGACGAAGCCCGCCAGCGTGCCGAGCTGCGAAACCAGCAGCACCGGCTTGCGGCCGACGCGGTCCGACCAGCGGCCCAGCAGCGGCGCCGACAGCAGCGCGCACACCGCGTAGGTGCCCACCAGCAGGCCGACGACGGCGGCGCTGGCGCCGAACTGCTCGGCATACAGCGGCAGCAGCGGGATGACGATGGTGAAGCCCAGCACGTCGACGAACACGATCAGCGTGATCGGCAACAGTCCCGCAGGCCTCACCGGGCGGAAGCCTCGCTGTAGCGGCGGTAGGCGAACGGCGGCGGCGGCCCGGCGGCGGCGCGCACCGCCGCGGCCATCAGCGGATGGTCGGCCGACAGCGCGCAGGCCGGGTCGGTGCGCGCGGCGTCGCCGGTCAGCGCGAAGGCCTGGCAGCGGCAGCCGCCCCAGTCGAGCTCGCGCCGCTCGCAGGAACGGCAGGGATCGGGCATCCATTGGGTGCCGCGGAAACGCTGGAACGCGGGCGACTCGTACCAGATGTCCTGCAGGCTGTGCTCGCGCACGGAAGGAAAGTCCATGCCCGGCAGCGTCTCCGCCGCATGGCAGGGCAAGGCGCGGCCGGACGGCGAGATGTTCATGAAGCGCCGCCCCCAGCCGCTCATGCAGGCCTTGGGCCGGTGCGCGTAGTAGTCGGGCACCACGTAGTCGATCACCAGGCGGCCCTGGTGCTCGGTGCGCGCGGCCTCCACCACCGCCGTCACCGCGTCAAGCTGGGCGCGGCTGGGCAGCAGCGCGTCGCGGTTGCGCAGGCCCCAGCCGTAGTACTGGGTGTGCGCCATCTCGATGCGGCCGGCGCCGAGCGCGGCGCCCAGCGCCACCATCGCCGCCGCCCGCTCGGCGTTATGGCGGTGGATGACGAAGTTCAAGGTCAGCGCCAGGCCCGCGGCCTTGACCAGCCGCGCCGCCTCCAGCTTGCGCTGGTGCGCTCCGGCCAGGCCGGCGATATGGTCCGCGCCCTGCGCCTGGGTGTCCTGGAAGCTGATCTGCACGTGCTCCAGCCCGGCGTCCTTCAGCTCGCCCAGGCGCACCTCGTCCAGCAGCACCGCCGAGGTGATCAGGTTGGTGTAGAGCTGGCGCTGCGTGGCGTGGCGCACCAGCGGCACCAGGTCCTTGCGCGACATCGGCTCGCCGCCGGAGAAGTGCACCTGCAGCGCGCCGAGCGCCGCGGCCTGGTCGATCACCCGCTGCCAGTCCGCCGTTTCCAGCTCGGCGCTGGCGCGCTCCAGCGCCAGCGGGTTTGAGCAGTACGGGCATTGCAGCGGGCAGCGGTGCGTGACCTCCAGCAGCACCGCCAGCGGCGGCTCCGGGGCTCCGGCAGCGCGGGGATGCGCCGTGCTCACAGCCGGATGGCGCCCTTGCCGGCGAGGTCCTGCAGCATGGCGCCGACGTCGCCGGCGATCAGCTCGGGCGGCGCCTCGAAACGCTCGGCCAGGTCCGCGACGATGGCGGCGACGCTGCGCGCGCCGTCCACCAGCTTGAGGATCTCCACCGCCTGCTCGTCGGGCAGGAACAGGCGCTCCGGCGCCAGCAGCACCCAGGCCTGGCGCACTTCGTCGAAGCGGAACTTCACGCCCGGCGCCAGCCGCGGCACCGCGGTGTCCTGGCCGGCCGCGCTCATATGCCGCCCGCCGGCACGAAGGCCCCGGGCGGGATGTAGCCCGGCTCGACATAGGCGAAATGCAGCGCGTCGAGCTGCGCCCACAGCACGTCGCACTTGAAGCGCAGCGCCGCCAGCACCGCCTCCTGCTGCTCGCGCGTGACCGCGTGCTCCTGCACGTAGGCCAGGGCGAAGTCCGAATCGCGCGGCGCCTGGGTCAGCCGCGGCGTGAAGTAGGCCAGCATCTCCGGCGTGACGAAGGCGTAGTTGGACAGCATGCCGGAGACGCGCTCGGCGATGATGTTGGGAGAAAACAGCTCGGTCAGCGAGGACGCCACCGCCTCCAGCACGCTGCGCTCGCTGACGAAATGGACATAGGCGTCCACGGCGAAACGGGTGCCGGGCAGCAGGCCGTCGGTGGACAGCACGTAGGCGCGCTCCAGGCCCAGCCCTTGCGCCAGCCGCAGCCAGCGCTCGACGCCGCCGGTGCCGGGCGCGGTGCCGTCGTGGTCTTCCAGCCGGCTGCGCCAGGCGCGGCGCAGGTCGGCGGTGGGCAGCCGCGCCAGCAGGCTGGCGTCCTTGGCGGGGATGCGGCTCTGGTAGTAATAACGGTTCAGCGCCCAGGCCTGCACCTGGCCGCGGTTGAGCTTGCCGCCGTGCAGCAGCCGGTGGAACGGGTGCAGGTTGTGGTAGCGCTCGGCGCCGATCTGCCGCAGCGCCTGCTCCAGTTCCACCGGCGTCAGCGGAGCCCGCCTCACATCGTTCACAGCGTCACCTCCATGCCGTCGAATGCGACTTCCCAGCCGGCGACCTGCGCCTGTTCCCGCTCGGGCGAATCCGCCAGCAGGATCGGGTTGGAATTGTTGATGTGCAGCAGCACCTTGCGGCGCACGTCCAGGCCGGCGAAGGCGGCGATGGTGCCGTCGGCGCCGCTGACGCTGATGTGGCCCATGCGCCGGCCGGTCTTGGAGCCGAGCCCGGCGCGGATCATTTCGCGGTCATCCCACAGCGTGCCGTCGAAAAACACCAGCTCCGCGCCGCGCAGGCGCGCGGCGAGCTCGGGCGTCATGTGGGCGCAACCGGGAATGAAAAACAGATTGACCCTGCCGTCGCCGATGCGCAGCCCGACGGTATCCTCGCCGATCACGATCGGCGGATCGCTGCCGGGCGGTTCCAGGTACAGCGGCACCTTGCCGGGCACCGCGAACGCGGTGAGCCGCAGGCCGCTGTCGCGCCCGTCGGCGGTATTCAGCGCAATGGTCTCGTCCAGCATCAGCCGCTGTCGCCGCACCACGTCGCGCGCCAGCACTTCGAATACCGGGTTGGCGTCGAGCACGCCGAGCACCTTGCCGGTGGCGTAAACCGTGAACGCCTGCCGCTCGCGCAGGTTCAGCAGGCCGGCGATGGCGTCGACGTCGCTGCCGGTCAGCACCACGCCCGCGATCGGCGAGGAGCGCAGGCCCTCGCGCGGATGCAGGAATGGCGCTGCCTCGATCTGCTGGCGCAGATCGGGCGAAGCATTCAGGATGAACCAGTCCGCACCGCCGGCGCTGACCGCCAGGCTGGCCTGGGTGCAGGGCCGCGCCAGCGGGTCACCGCTGCGGGCACGACGACAGCCGGAGGCGTTGGAGTTCCACTGCGGGAACCCGCCTCCGGCGCCAGCTCCAAGTACGACCGCCTGCATTCGCTATCGCCAGAGCGCTGCCGCACCGGACGCGCCGGCGCGGCGCACTCGGCGATAGCGTGGCTGATACGCTCCGATCAGGTTTCGGCGCAGGCGTAGCAGTTGATCTCGCAACCGAGCGAGACTTCGACGAGCTTCGGGGACTTCCAGGTCAGGCGGGTTTTCATCTGTGACTCCTCAAGATCCAGCGTTGAATGTTTTTATGCTTGTCCGGATTACAGCACACCGGTAAGTCGGGCGCCAGTGCCTGTGCCCCTGCTTGCCGGCGCCCACAAGCCGCTATAGCGCGATGGCCCGGTATTCGGCAAGGTCGGGGGCGCGCCGCATCTCCTGCTCGAACTGCTGCGCCGGATGGGGATACAGGATCGGCACGCCGTCCTGGTCCAGGTACCAGCTCCGGCAGCCGCCGGTGAACCAGATGGTGTCCCTGGTCGCTGCCTTGTACGCCTGCATCATCGCTTCGGTCTTCTGCGCATCCGGCACCAGGGCGACCTTGCGGGCGGCGCCGGCCGCGATGCAGTTGACGATGTATTCGGACTGCCACTCGGCGATCAGGATCGCCGAGACGTTGCCGACCGGGCTGAACGGCCCTTCGATCATGAAGAAATTCGGCATGTAGGGAACGGTCATCGAGCGGTACGCCCGCGGGCCGTTCGCCCATACCTCGTCGATGCTGCGGCCCTGCTCGCCGAACAG
This sequence comes from Nevskia sp., assembly GCA_016779605.1. Lineage (GTDB taxonomy): Bacteria > Pseudomonadota > Gammaproteobacteria > Nevskiales > Nevskiaceae > Nevskia. The sequence continues at coordinate 6,088 of JADHNH010000021.1, forward strand.
CTTCACCGGGCAGAAATACGCCTGCGGATCGAAGCCGGTGGCCAGCACCAGCACGTCGAGCGCATGCAGCCCGCCGTCGTTGGTGCGCACGCCTTCGGCGACGATCCGCTCGATCTTCGCGGTGACCAGCTCGCAGGCCGGGTGCTGGATCGATTCGTAGAACGAAGGCGACATCACCAGCCGCTTGCAGCCGACCTGGTAGTCCGGCGTGAGCTTCTGGCGCAGGACGGGATCGCGCACCGAGGCGAGGTTGTCCTGTACATTGCGTTCGAGCCAGGCGCGCGCCTCGGCGTTGCGTCCCTGGATGGCGCCGTCGGCGAGGTACACCATCTGCTGCTCCATCTCGCGGAAGCGCGCCTCCATCAGCGCCGGGTCCTTGCGGAACGCCGCTTTGTCCGCCTCGGAGTACGCCGGATTGTCCAGGCGCATGACCCATTGCGGCGTGCGCTGGAACACGCAGAGCCTGGCGGCCCGGTTCGCCAGCGCGCAGACCACCTGCGTGGCCGTGGAGCCGGTGCCGACGAGGCCCACGCGCCGGCCGTCCAGCGGCACCGCGTGATCCCAACGTGCGGTGTGGAAGCAGGGGCGGGCAAAGTCCTTCAGGCCCGGGATGTCGGGATAGCGCGGCACATGCAGGAAGCCGGTGGCGGAAATCAGCACGTCGGCGGCGAACACGCGCCCGTCGACCAGCTTCACCTCCCAGCCGGCGCCGTTCCAGCGCGCTTCCGCAACCTCGGAGTCGAACCGGATGCGGTCGAAAACACCGAATTTCCTCGCGGCGTTTTCGAAGTATTGCCGGATCTCCGCGCCGGGAGAGAAATGGTGCGACCACTCCGGGTTCGGATCGAACGAATAGCGGTACAGGTGCGAAGGAAAATCGCAATGCAGGCCGGGATAGGTGTTCTCGCGCCAGGTGCCGCCGACGCTGCCGCCCTTCTCCAGGATCACCAGGCTGCCGACGCCGGCATCCTTGAGCCTGATCCCCATCAGCACACCGGCCATGCCGGCGCCGATGACGACCGCACTGAGGCCCGCCATCGGGCGGCCGGCTCCGGCTGAGGCATTCATCGGTCTTCCCCTCCTGGTCGCTTGATCGGCCGCCGGGTCGGCAGCGCCGGTCCGATCGGTCTCGGCCAAGCAGTGCCGCGGCATCGTTATGTTCCGACGGCAGCATTGTCGGGCAGCCGAAGCGCAACCGCCATCCGCGGGGCCAGTCGCGTGCGAGGCCGAGCCCGTGCCGCCGCCGCCGAAAGTACAATGGCGCGATGATGCCGGACATGCCGCCGCCCGCTACCGAACCCCCGCAGGGTGCGAACGCGCTGCCGGACGTGGTTCCGGTCGAATCCATCGGCATCGCCGCCCTCGCGGCGCTGCTGGAACCCTACGGCCTCCACCTGCAACAGCTGCCGGCGGACACCGCCATTCCGGGAAGCTATTGGGGCGCGCCGGAGGCCGGTCTCGTCGGCAACACGCTCTATCTGCGGCCGGATACGCCGGTGCACTCCGCACTGCACGAGGCCTGCCATTTCATCTGCATGGACGAATCGCGCCGCGCAGCCCTGCACACCGACGCCGGCGGCACCGATACGGAAGAAAACGCCGTATGCTACCTGCAGGCGCTGCTGGCCGGCCGCCTGCCCGGCTATTCGCGCGAGCGGCTGTTCTGCGACATGGATGCCTGGGGATACCACTTCATCCTGGGCTCGGCACAGGCCTGGTTCGAGCGCGACTCGGACGATGCGCGGGCCTGGCTGCGCGGGCGCCGGCTGATCTGAGCACGGGCACCGCCGCGTTGCGCCGGCACCGGCCGGATCCTTGTCGCGGCCGGCAATACCCGCAGTCGTCCAGGCGATGCGGCATGACCGGCTATCGCCCCGCGTATGTTGTCCGGCCCGCCGGGCTTCCGGCCTTCCGCGGCTTTCCGCCAATGCCTGACGCCGATGCGAGGCGCCGCTGAACGTGCGGCCTGTCTCTGCCGCCGTGCTGCGCGCCGCGCGGCCGCGGTTCCTCAGCCTCACCCTGGCCTGCGTGCTGGTCGGCATCGGCGCCGCCGTGCAGGCGCACGCGCCGGTGTCCGCCGCCGCATGCCTGCTGGTGCTGGCCGGCGCGCTGCTGGCGCATGCCAGCGTCAACCTGCTGAACGAATACGGCGACTTCCGCTCCGGCCTGGATTTCCGCACCGTGCGCACGCCGTTCAGCGGCGGCAGCGGCAGCCTGGTCGCGCTGCCCGAAGCGGCAGCGGCGGCGCGGAACGCGGGACTGGCGGCGCTCGCGGCGAGCGCCGCCATCGGCCTGTACTTCGTCGCGGTGCGTGGGATGGGGCTGCTGCCGATCGGGCTCGCCGGAGTATTGCTGGTGGCCGCCTATACGCCGTTCGTCACGCGCCATCCCCTGTTGTGCCTGCTGGCGCCGGGCCTGGGCGTCGGCCCGCTGATGGTGATGGGCACCGCCTACGCGCTCGGCGGGCACTATTCCTGGACCGCCGTGACGGCCTCGTTGCCGCCGCTGTTCCTGGGCAGCGAGCTGCTGCTGGAGGCGGGCGCCTTGCTGCTGCGCTGACCGCGGCCGGACGGCCAGCGGCCCGCCGTTCAGGAACCGTTCAGCCTCGTTGCGCCATGCTTTTCATGCGGCCGCGCTCCCCCCATCAACGCGGCCCATCCCCGCTGCGCTTCCCCCGGCGCAGCCGCCGCCCGGTTTTCCCCCGAACCGGGCGGCATCTTTATGTCCAGATCGTGCAGCGACGGGACGATCCAGCCGCTGGACAATCCTCAGCCCCTGGCCTTGGCCTGGTTCGCCACCGCCTCGGCGGCACGCTTGGCCGCTTCCGGATCGCCCAGGTAGCGGAAGCTCTTCACTTCCAGCCGCTCGTCCAGGTCGAAGCGCAGCGGGATGCCGGTGGGAATGTTCAGCTCGACGATCTCGGCCTCGGACACCTTGTTCAGGAACTTGTACAGCGCGCGCAGCGAATTGCCGTGCGCGGCCACCAGCACGGTCTGGCCGGCCTTGAGCTGCGGGGCGATGGCGTCGTGCCAGTACGGCAGCACGCGGTCCAGCGTGGTGGCGAGCGATTCGGTGGACGGCAGCACGCGCGCGTCCAGGCCGGCATAGCGCGGGTCGCGCGCCGGGTGGCCGGCGTCGCCCGGGTCCATCGGCGGCGGCGGCACGTCGTAGCTGCGGCGCCACAGCTTGACCTGCGCCTCGCCGTGGCGGGCGGCGGTTTCGGCCTTGTCCAGGCCCTGCAGCGCGCCGTAGTGGCGCTCGTTGAGCCGCCAGGTGTTGTGCACGGGTATCCACATGCGGTCCATCGCGTCCAGCGCCAGCCACAGGGTGCGGATGGCGCGCTTGAGCACCGAGGTGTGCGCCACGTCGAACGCCAGACCTTCGGCCTTCATCAGCTCGCCGGCGGCGCGGGCCTGGGCGCGGCCGTTGTCGGTGATGTCCACGTCCACCCAGCCGGTGAAGCGGTTGTCCAGGTTCCACTGGCTTTCGCCGTGGCGCAGCAGCACGAGGGTATGGGTCATGTCGGATCAGCGGTTGGTTGGATGGGGGTCGGAGTCGGGGCCGGTTGGGGTTCAGGTTCGCACGAAGCAGCCGGTGCGCATGCGCATTTCGTCGGCGGAGACGCCGGCGGCCAGCTCGACCAGCTCCAGGCCGCGCTCGCCGACGTCGAGCACGCCGAGCTCGGTGATGATACGGTCAACCACGCGCAGGCCGGTGAGCGGCAGCGTGCACTTGGGCAGGATCTTGAACTCGCCGCCCTTGGCGGTGTGCTCCATCAGCACCACCACGCGCCTGACGCCGGCCACCAGGTCCATGGCGCCGCCCATGCCCTTGACCATCTTGCCGGGGATCATCCAGTTGGCGAGGTCGCCTTTTTCCGACACCTGCATGGCGCCCAGGATGGACAGGTCGACGTGGCCGCCGCGGATCATGGCGAACGATTCGGCGCTGCTGAAATAGGCCGCGCCGGGCACCGCGGTGATGGTCTGCTTGCCGGCGTTGATCAGGTCGGCGTCCACCTCGGCCTCGGTGGGAAACGGGCCGATGCCGAGCAGGCCGTTTTCGCTCTGCAGCCAGACGTCCATGCCGGGCGGGACGAAGCTCGCCACCAGGGCCGGCAGGCCGATGCCCAGGTTCACGTAGAAGCCATCGCGCAGCTCGCCCGCGGCGCGCCGCGCCATCTCGTCCCTGGACCAGGCCATCACGCCCTCCTGACGGTGCGCTGCTCGATGCGCTTTTCCGGGTGCGGGTTGTGCACCAGGCGGTTGACGTAAATCCCCGGCGTGTGGATCGAGTCGGCGTCGAGCGCGCCCAGCGGCACCACCTCCTCGGCCTCGGCCACGCACAGGCGGCTGGCGGCGGCGATCATCGGGTTGAAGTTGCGCGCGGTCTTGCGGTACACGAGGTTGCCGGCAGTGTCCGCCTTCCAGGCCTTCACCAGCGAAACGTCGGCGCGCAGCGCGCGCTCCATCACGTACCACTCCGGCTCGCCCTCGAGCCCCGGGAACTGCCGCGTCTCCTTGCCCTCGGCGACCACGGTGCCGTAGCCGGTCTTGGTGAAAAACGCCGGGATGCCGGCGCCGCCGGCGCGCAGCTTCTCGGCCAGGGTGCCCTGCGGGGTGAACTCCAGCTCCAGCTCGCCGGCCAGGTACTGCCGCTCGAACTCGTCGTTGTCGCCGACGTAGGACGAGATCATCTTTCGCACCTGGCGCGTTTCCAGCAGCACGCCCAGGCCGAAGCCGTCCACGCCGGCGTTGTTGCTGATCACGGTGAGGCCCTTGGCGCCGCTGTCGCGCAGCGCCTCGATCAGCGCCTCGGGGATGCCGCACAGGCCGAAGCCGCCCACCGCCAGCGTCATGCCGTCGGCGACGATGCCTTCCAGCGCCGCACGCGCGTTCGGATAGAGTTTGTTCACCTCGAGATCATCCCTTGTGGCTTGCGCCTGCGCGACGTCGGTGGCCCGGCGCGGCCAGGATTATCGCTCCGCGGGGCGCCCGCCGAGGCACAGGTCTCAAAGCTTGCTGACCCTGCCCAGTTTACTCGCCGGCTCGCGGCCCAGCCGGTGCGAAATCCATTGCGCCGTCTCCACCAGCGCGGGCAGTTCCACGCCGGTGTCGAGCCCCATGCCGTGCAGCATGTACACCAGGTCCTCGGTGGCGACGTTGCCGCTGGCGCCGCGCGCATAGGGGCAGCCGCCGAGTCCGGCCACGCTGGCGTCGACGGTGCGCGCGCCCTCCTCGATGCAGGCGTAGATGTTGGCGAGCGCCTGCCCGCGGGTGTCGTGGAAATGCAGCGCCAGGCGTGCCATCGGCACCTCGCCGGCCACCGCCCGCAGCATCGCGCGCGCCTTGGCCGGCGTGCCCACGCCGATGGTGTCGCCCAGCGAGATCTCGTCGCAGCCCATGCCGGCCAGCGCGGCGGACACCCGCACCACGTCGGCCACGCGCACCTCGCCCTGGTAGGGGCAGCCCAGCACGCAGGAAACGTAGCCGCGCAGGCGCAGGCCGGCCTGGCGCGCCCGCGCCACCACCGGCCGCAGCCGCTCCAGCGAGGCGGCGATGTCGCAGTTGATGTTGCGCAGATTGAACGCATCCGATGCGGCGGTGAACACGGCGACGTGGTCGGCGCCTGCCGCCACCGCGCGCTCCAGGCCCTGCACGTTGGGCACCAGCACGGGATAAGACACGCGCGGCGTGGGCCGCAGGCCGCCCAGCACCTCGGCGGCGTCGGCCATCTGCGGCACCCACTTGGGGCTGACGAAGCTGGTCGCCTCGATTTCCGGCAGGCCGCAGGCCGCCAGCCGCTCGATCAGCTCGATCTTCACCGGCGCGGGCACGCGCGCAGCCTCGTTCTGCAGGCCGTCGCGCGCGCCGACTTCGACGATCTTGATGTCCACGCGCTTATTGTCCATGCGTGCGCGCGCCCGGCAGGCCGCGCCCGCCGCAGCCGCGAATTCCGGCCGCATTGGCTGTGCCCGCCGGTGCGGGCCGGCAAACCGGGATCATTGGTCGGGTGCGCTGGTCTGGATCGACGACGCCGGCTCCTGCGCGTTGCCGCTGGTGACCTGCTTGGCGAACATCTCGATGTGGTTGACCACGTCGGCGTTGCCCTGGAAGCGGGTGGCCACGTCGGCGATCAGCCACCGGTGGTCCAGCTTGGGGTACAGCACCTTGTCCACCGTGCCGCCGGCGCGGCGCACCCGCTCGAACAGGTTGTTGGTGTTGCTGACCGCAACGGTTTCGTCCTTCTGGCCGTGCATCAGCAGCAGCGGCGGGTTGCGGCCGTCGACATGCTGCACCGGCTGGGTCTTTTCGTAATCCTCCGGCGGCCCGAACAGGTCGCGCAGGTCCGGGTCGGTCAGCGGCAGGAAGTCGTAGGGCCCGGCCAGGCCGATCATGCCGCGCAGCCAGGCGCGGTCGCCGCCGGCGCGCTTCATGAACTCCGGGTCCAGGGCCAGCATCGCCGCGTTGTAGGCGCCGGAAGAGTGGCCCATGACCACGATCTTGTCGGCGCTGCCGCCGTAGCCGGCGATGTTGGCGTGCGCCCAGGCCACCGCGTCGGCGGCGTCGTACAGGAAATCCGGGTAGCGCACCTGCGGATAGAGCCGCTGCCCGGGGATCACCACCACCATGCCGCGCGCGGCCAGCGCCTGGCCGACGAACTTGTAGTCCTCCTTGCGGCCCTCCTGCCAGCGCCCGCCGAAGAAGAACACCACCACCGGCGCGCCGCTGGCGCCCTCGGGCGCGTAGACGTCGAGCTTCAGGCCGTTGCCGCCGAAGGCGACGTTGCTGGCCAGCGCGTAACCCGAATCGGGCGTGACGGCGTTCAGCACCTGCTGGCCGGAGCAGGCCGCGAGCCAGGCCAGCGCAAGCCAGCCGGCGACCCCCAGGAAGATTCTGCGCACCGGGATTATGACCTCTGCAATGGCAAGTGAAATGCTTTGAAAAAGCCACCGCATTGTATTGCAAGGCCGCGCGCGAATCCCACGCCGGGCAGCGGCAGGACTAAACTGGGGCGGTTCTTTGGCCGATGCCAAAGCGATCCGGGGGGACGCATGCTGCTGCACGACCTGACCATCGCCGCGCTGGCGGCGCTGCTGGTGTATGCCGTGATCATCTTCAACGGCCTGGTGATGCTCAAGAACGGCGTCACCAAGGCCTGGAGCAACATCGACGTGCTGCTCAAGCAGCGCCACGACGAGATCCCCAAGCTGGTCGAAGTGTGCAAGGCGCACATGCAGTTCGAGCGCGACACGCTGGAGCGCGTGATGCTGGCGCGTGCCGGCAGCCAGGCCGCGCGCTCCCGCGGCGACGTGCAGGCGGTGGCGCAGGCCGAAGGCGCGCTGCGCGGCGGCGTCGGCCGCATCGCCGCGACCGTCGAAGCCTACCCGGAGCTCAAGGCCAACCAGTCGATCATGCAGCTGCTGGCGCGCATCACGGCGCTGGAAAACGCCATCAGCGACCGCCGCGAGTTCTACAACGAGTTCGTCAACAACAACAACATCCGCGTCGGCAGCTTTCCCGACGTGATCGTGGCGCGGTTGTTCGGCTTCCGCCCGGCGGTGCCGCTGGAGTTTCCGCCGGAGGACCTGCGCGACGTCGACGTGCGCGCGCTGTTCCGGGGGTAGCCGGTGACCACGCCGATGGACGGCATCGACTGGGGCATGGCGGTCGGCGCCGGCCTGGGTGCCGCGGCCGCGCTGTGGGGCGGCTTTGCGCTCCTGCGCAGCGCCCGCCGCATCGAAGACCTGCCGGTTTCCCTGGTGCGCTCGGCGGCGCAAGGCACTGTGGAGCTGGAAGGGCGCGTCCGCGCGATGCCGGGCCCCGCCATCGTCGCGCCGCTGTCCGGCGTGGATTGCGTGTGGTGGCGCTTCGAGGTGGAATGCCGGGACGAACGCGACAACTGGTACGCCGTCGACAGCGGCACTAGCGACGACCTGTTCCTGTTGAGCGACGTCACCGGCGACTGCATCGTCGATCCGGTCGGGGCCGAGGTGCTGCCCAGCCGCACGCGGCGCTGGCGCGGCACTTCGCGGCGCCCCGGCCGCGCGCCGCAGCCGGGGCTGGACACGCTGCTCAGCTTCGGCAGCTTCCGCTACCGCGAGCAGGTGCTGGCCAGCGGCGCCGACGTTTACGCGCAAGGCTGGTTCCGCACGCAGACCGCCGAGCATGAGCTCGACGAGACGCGCGAAATCTCGGCGGAGCTGGCGGACTGGAAAAAAAGCCCGGCCGATCTGCTGCGCCGCTTCGACGCCAACCACGACGGCCGCATCGACGCCGCCGAATGGGAAGCGGCCCGCGCGGCCGCCACTGCGGCCGTGCGGGCGCGCCTGGTGGAGCGCGCTGCCGACCCGGACCTGAACGTGCTGTGCAAGCCGCCGCACGGCAACGGCTTCCTGATCTCCACCCTGCCACGGCCCAACCTGGCCGGGCGCCGCCGCTGGCAGGGTGCGGCCTGCCTGGCGCTGGCCGCCGCCGCCGCGGCGATCGCGCTGTACCTGCTGCACGCGCACCGGCTGCTCTGAACCGCGGCGCGGCGCCGGGCTCAAGACCGACTGGCCGGCGCGGCGCACCGCTGCAACAATAGCCCTTTGTACGACCGACCGTCCCGATCCATGGAAAATCCCCTCCTCGCCCCCGCCTCGCCCGCCGCCCTGCCGGCGTTCGACCGCATCCGCCCCGAACATGCCGAGCCGGCGGTGGACGCGGTGCTGGCGCAAAACCGCGCCGAGCTCGCCCGCCTGCTGGCGCCGGCCGGCGGCCGCGCATTCGGCTGGGAGACGCTGATCGAGCCGCTGGAGGAGATGGGCGACCGGCTGTCGCGCGCCTGGGGCCCGGTGGCGCACCTGTTCGCGGTCAATTCCACCGCGGAATGGCGCAAGGCCTACAACGCCTGCCTGCCGAAGATCACCGAATACAGCCTGGAGCTGTCGCAGAACGAGGCGCTGTTCAAGGCCTACGAAAGCCTGCAGCGGCAGCCCGGCTTCGCCGCCGCCGCGCCGGCGCGGCGCAAGGTGGTGACCGACGCGCTGCGCGATTTCCGGCTGTCGGGCATCGCCCTGCCGGCGGAGCGCAAGGAACGCTTCAAGCAGATCGCCATGCGCCTGTCGGAGCTGCAGACCCGCTTCGAGGAAAACCTGCTGGACAGCGTGCAGGCCTTTTCCCGGCAGGTGGCGGAAGAATCGCTGCTCGCCGGCATGACCGCCCAGGGCAAGGCGCAGGCGGCGCAGCGCGCCAAGGAGAAGAATCTCGACGGCTTCCTGCTGACGCTGGATTTTCCGAGCTACGACGCAGTGATCAGCTACGCCGACAACCGCGCGCTGCGCCGCGAGCTGTACACCGCCTACGCCACGCGTGCCTCCGACCAGGGGCCGCTGGCGGGCCGCTACGACAACACCGCGCTGATGGAGGAGATCCTCGCCCTGCGCCACGAGGAGGCGCAGCTCCTGGGCTTCCGCGATTTCGCCGAGCTGTCGCTGGAAACCAAGATGGCGGAATCACCGCGCGCGGTGGAGGAGTTCCTGCAGCAGCTGGGCACCCGGGCCAGGCCGTTCGCGCAGGCCGAGCTGGACGAGCTGCGCGCTTTCGCCGCGGCGCGGGGCGGCCCGGCCGACTTCATGCCCTGGGATGCGGCGTACTATTCCGAGAAGCTGAAGGAAGCCAAGCTGGGCTTCTCGGAAGAAGAGCTGCGCCCGTATTTTCCCGCCGCGCAGGTCATCGCCGGCCTGTTCGAGATCACCGAGCGGCAGTTCGGCGTGCGCATCCAGGCGGTGTCCGGCGTGCCGGTGTGGCATCCCGACGTCACCACCTATGCGATCCGCGACTCGGGGGGCGGCGAAATCGGCTTGTTCTACCTGGACCCGTATGCGCGCGAGAACAAGCGCGGCGGCGCCTGGATGGACGAATGCGTCGGCCGGCGGCGCGGTCCGGCCGGGCTGCAGCGCCCGGCCGCCTATCTCACCTGCAATTTCGCCCCGCCGCTGCAAGGCCAGCCGGCGCTGCTGACGCACGACGAGGTGCTGACCTTGTTCCACGAGTTCGGCCACGGCCTGCACCACCTGCTGACGCGGGTGGACGAAGCCGCGGTGTCCGGCATCCGCGGGGTGGCCTGGGACGCGGTGGAGCTGCCCAGCCAGTTCATGGAGAACTGGGCTTACGACCGCGACACCCTCAACGGCTTCGCGCGGCACTGGCAGACGCGGCAGCCGATCCCCGACGCGCTGCTGGAAAAGCTGCGCGCCAGCCGCACGTTCCAGTCGGGCCTGGCCACCGTGCGGCAGCTGGAGTTCGGGCTGCTGGACCTGCGGCTGCACCGCGACTACGACCCGGCACGCGGCGGCCGCGTGCTGGAGACCCTGGCACAGGTGCGCCGCGAAGTCAGCGTGCTGCCGCCGCCGGACTGGAACCGCATGCCCAACAGCTTTTCGCACATTTTTGCCGGCGGCTACGCGGCCGGCTATTACAGCTACAAGTGGGCCGAAGTGCTGTCGGCGGACGCCTTCTCCGCGTTCGAGGAAACCGGCTACGCCGTCGAAACCGGCCGGCGCTTCCGCGAAACCGTGCTGGCCAAGGGCGGCTCCGAGGAGGCCATGGACATCTTCGTGGAGTTCCGCGGGCGCAAGCCCAGCATCGACCCGCTGCTGCGCCAGTCGGGCCTGGCGGCTACGGACCGCGCCTGAGGGTCTGCCGCGGTTTCAGGGGGCCGACGCCTTGACCCCCGGGGTGGCTGGAACGCCCCTCGCAACTTGCCAGGGAAGCTCTGGCTTATCAGAGCTTTCCGCTTGGGCCACGGCTGGCCCAAGCACTTTCAATGGCGCAAGCCATTGAAATGGAAGATTCCCTAATGGGCCGGGCCGGTCGAGGTGGTACCGGACGTGCCGGTGGTGCCGTTGGTGCCGTTGCTGCTCGAACCGGCGATCACCACGCCGAAGATGGCCGCGGTAACGCCCGCCGTGATGCTGCCGGCGATCAGCACCGACTCCGCGGCCGCCTCGGCGCCGGCCACGCCGCCGGTGCCGCCGGCCGCCGCCGCGCCGGTGGAGCTCAGGAACGCGGGTTCCGCGCCGAGCAGGTACTGCGATCCGTCCGCCAGGGTGATGCAGAACTGGCCAGGCGCCAGCGTCATGGTCTGGCCGGTGATCGAAGTCACCGTGATGGTGCCGTTGTAGGAGCCGCTGACCACGGCGCCATTGGTCGAAGAGCCTGCCGGCACCGACTTGATCACTTCCGGGTCGGCCTGGCATTCGCCCTCGCAGGTCGCCACGATGAAATCGGTGCCGCGGATACCCATCGTCGCCACCGGCGTGCTCAGGCGGAAGTGGCTGTAGTCGGCGTGGCCGATCAGGCCGCTGACGACGCGCAGCCCACCCTTGAGCAGGCGGAAGAACGAGGCTTCCGGGGCCTTTTCCACCGTGGTCTGCAGAGGGGCCAGGCCCGACGCAGCCGGGGCCGCCGGGGCGGCAGGCGCGGCGGCGCCGCCGGCCGCGCCGCCGTTGAACTGGTACTTCTCGATGACGAACTGCGTCGACGGGCGCAGCATGGTGGTGCTCTGGTCGCTGAAATTGATCAGCACATAGCTTTGCGGGCCGGTCTGGATCGTCTCGCCGGAATACACCGCGCTGCCTTTGGCCAGCGCACGGGATTCGCCGCTGATGGACAGCGCGCTGGCCTGGCCCTTGAGCAGGCCGATGGTGCCCGCCGGGGGCGTTTGCGCCACGGCGTTGAACCACACCAGCACGCCGGCCAAAAAGCTGAACGCCTGGAACAACCGCCCCTGACGCAACATAGTTTATTTCCCCAATCTCGCCCCAAAGTCCATCATTGCATCAACGGTAAGCCCGGGCAACAGTAAAATCCGTGATCCCGGTTCCATTTCAAAGCCCAAATCAGCGCCTCGGCACCCCATATCACGCCCATCCGACGGGTCGTCCAATGAAGATCGCCACCTGGAACGTCAACTCGCTGCGCGTACGCCTGCCGCAATTGCTGGAGTGGCTGAATGCGCAACAGCCCGACGTGGTGGGCCTGCAGGAAACCAAGCTCGAGAACAGCGGCTTTCCGGCCGCGCAGATCGAGGCGGCGGGCTGGCACTGGGTGCACAACGGCCAGAAGACCTACAACGGCGTGGCCTTGCTGTCGCGCCAGCCGCTGGCGGAGGTTTCCTGCGACCTGCCTGGATTGGAAGATCCGCAGAAGCGCGTCATCGCCGCCACCGTCGGCGGCGTGCGCGTGGTCAACGTCTACGTGCCCAACGGCCAGGCGGTGGCGTCGGAAAAGTACGAATACAAGCTGCGCTGGCTGGTGGCGCTGCGCGATTACCTCGGCACCGAGCTTGCGCGGCACCGGCAACTGGCCGTCACCGGCGATTACAACATCGCACCCGGCGACGAGGACGTCCACGACCCGGCCGCCTGGGCCGGCCAGGTGCTGTGCAGCGAGCCGGAACGGCAGGCCTTGCGCAGCGTGATGGACCTCGGCCTGCGCGACTGTTTCCGCCTGTTCCCGCAGCCGCCCGCAAGCTTTACCTGGTGGGACTACCGGCAGGCCGCGTTCCGGCGCAACCTGGGCCTGCGCATCGACCACGTGCTGGCTTCGGCGGAACTGGCGGGGCACTGCACCACCTGCGTCATCGACCGGGCCGCGCGCAGCGTCGAGCGACCATCGGACCATGCTCCCCTGGTGGCGGCCTTCGGCACCTGAGCCGCCGTGTGCGGGAAAGTGGTTCTCTCTACGGTGCGAAATGTGACATACCGCACACTTGCTCATTGAAGGCGGGGGCTGCAACACCGATATTGGGCACTATGCGCGAACGGTTGCTGCTCAGTCCGGGCTCGTCCCGGCGAAACAACTATGACGTCACCGGCCGGGTGCGTATCTCGCACCCGCAGGACGTGCTGGCCGCGGTGCAGCCGATGCTCGCCGGATTGTGCCCGGGAGCCGACCTGGGGCCGGTGGAGCACGCATTCGGCACCTTCGGGCGTTTGTACGCCGGCTGGCTGCCGGGCTACGTCGGCTGCGATACCTGGTACCACGACGCCCAGCACGGTCTGGATTGCGCGCTGGCCATGGTGCGCCTGCTCGACGGACACGAGCGCAGCGAACCGCCCGCTCGCCGGCTGGGCCCGCGCCGCATCATGCTGGGCGTGATCATCGCGCTGTTTCACGACGCCGGCTACATCCGCGGGAACAGCGACGCGGCGCGCAACGGCGCGGAGTACACGCTGACCCACGTCAAGCGCTCCGGCGAATTCCTGCGCACCTACCTGCCGCAGGTCGGCTTCGCCGCCGAAGCGGACCTGGCCAGCCGCGTGGTGCACTTCACCGGTTACGAAATCGCGCTGGACCGGATCGACGTCGCCGACCCGCTGGACCGCATGCTCGGCTTCCTGCTCGGCACCGCCGACGTGCTCGCGCAGACCGCGGACCGCTGCTACCTCGAAAAATGCCGCGACTGCCTGTACCGCGAGTTCGAGATCTGCGGGCTGGCCGGCGAGCCGCGGCCGGGCCTGCCGGCGCCGGTCTACCGTTCCGCGCGCGAACTGCTGGCCAAGACGCCGGATTTCAACCGCAAGCTGTGGCAGGAACGCCTCGACGGCTATTTCGGCGGCGTGCATCGCTACCTGAACATCCACTTCGGCGGCCGCAACCCGTATACCGAGTCGGTTGACGCGAACATCGCCCGCGTCCAGGACATGATCGACCACGGCTCGTTCGACGGCCTGCGGCTGCGTCCGCGCATCATCGGCGCGGCCGAGCTGCGCGAGATCCTCGGGCCGGCCCTGCAGCCGCTGCGCCCGGTGAACCAGCGCGGGCCGCGCGCCCGCGCCGCCTGAGCCTTACCGCCCCTGGACTTGCCTGCGGCGCGCTGAGGCGCTGCCCGGCCGCTGCGTGTGCGCAGCAGCCGCGCCCTGCCCGGCAAACACCACGCGCCCGGTGCCCACGCCGCGCGGATCGGCGGCGGCCTCCAGCGTGTTGCGCAGCGGGTTCCACACCACCGCCTGCATGTTGCCGTACGGCCGGCCGGCGCGCTGCAGGCTGTAGCCCATGGCGGCGAGCCCCGCCTGCTCGGCGGAATCGAAGGCACCGTCTTCGAACTCCACCCGGTCCGGCAGGTATTGCATGTGGAAGCGCGGCGCCGCGACGATCGTGCGGGCATCCGCGCCGCCCAGGAACCGCAGGATGCCCAGCGTCACCATGGTGATGATGCGGCTGCCGCCGGGCGTGCCGACCAGCAGCACGCCGCGCGGCCCTTCGACGAAGCTCGGCGTCATCGACGACAGCGGCCGCTTGCCCGGCGCCACCAGGTTGGCGGCCGAGCCGACCAGGCCGAAGGCGTTGGAGTCGGCCAGGCTGGCGGCGAAATCGTCCATCTCGTCGTTGACGAACACGCCGGTGCCGGGCGCCATGAAGCCGGAGCCGAAGATCAGGTTGACCGTGACGGTGGCCGACACCCGGTTGCCCTGCGCGTCGAGGATCGAAAAATGCGTGGTCTCCGGGCCTTCGTGCGGGCTGCGCGCCGGGTCCGCCGGCGGCGGCGGCAGCGACTGGCTGGCGGTGGCCTGGTCCGCCAGCGTGCTGGCGGCCAGCGCGCGGGCGTACTGCGGCGAGAGCAGGCGCTGCAGCGGCATCTTCACGTAATCGGGATCGCCCAGGTAGGCGGCGCGGTCGCGGTAGGCGCGGCGCATCGCCTCGATCACTTCGTGGTCGGCGTGCAGGCGATCCTTGCCCGGCCACGGCCTGGTTTCCAGCTGCTGCAGGATCTCGGCCAGGCCGACCCCGCCGGCCGAAGGCGGCGGCGCGGTGACGATGCGGTTGCCGCGGAAATGGAACACGATCGGGCGGCGTTCCACCACGCGGTAGGCCGCCAGGTCCTGCAGCGTCCAGATGCCGCCGCCGGCGCGCACGCCATCGACCAGCCGGCGCGCCTCCTCGCCCTCGTAAAATCCGCGCCGGCCCTGCTGGGACAGCAGCCGCAGGGTCTGCGCCAGGTCGGGCTGGCGCAGCACGTCGCCCTGCGCCAGCGGCTTGCCCGCGGGCATCAGCAGGGCACGCGCGGCCGGCGACAGCCGCTGCGGCTCGAACTGCAGGCTGCGCGCAAAGCGCTCGTCGAGACTGAAGCCCTGTTCGGCGATGCGGATCGCCGGCGCCAGGTCGCGCGCCAAGCCGAGGCGGCCATAGCGCGAAGCCATGTAGTCCAGCGCGGCCGGCTCGCCGGGGATGGCGCCGGCGATGGCGCCGTCGCGCGACAGGTCGGCGATGGCGTGGCCCTGGGCGTCCTGGTACATGGTCGCCGAAGCCGCCTGCGGCGCCTTTTCGCGGCCGTCCACCAGGGTCTGGCGGCCGTCGGCGGCGCGGTGCAGCAGCCACAGGCCGCCGCCGCCGATGCCGGAGCTGTAAGGCTCCACCACCGCCAGCGCCGCGGTCACCGCGACCGCGGCGTCGAATGCGTTGCCGCCCGCCTGCAGCACCTCGATGCCGGCGTCGGTGGCCAGCGGATGCGCGCTGGCCACGGCGAACCCCGGCGGCGGGGCGCCGGCGAGCGCCGCAGGCGCCAGCAGGCAGACGGCGACCAGCGCCAGCAAACGGCGCATCTTCGGCAGGTTCATGTCAGGCTGACCAGGCGGCGGTACTTGGCGAGCAGATCCTCGCGCGTCTCGGCATGCGCCGGATCCAGCGGGATGCAGTCCACCGGACACACCGCGCGGCATTGCGGCGCGTCGAAGTGGCCGACGCATTCGGTGCACAGCTCGGGGTCGATCTCGTAGATTTCGATGCCTTGCTCGATGGCGTGGTTCGGGCAGACCGGCTCGCACACGTCGCAGTTGATGCACTCGTGGGTGATCTTCAGGGCCATGCCGCATTGTGCCATCCCGGCAGCGCACTGCGCTGCGGCGTCAATCTCGGTCCGCCAATGAACGCAAATAAACGCGAATGCGATCGGTGCGCTCGAAACCGGTCGGGTGCTGGCCAGCCCATGTATTAATTCGCACTGTCATTCCGAGCGCAGCGAGGAATCCGGCCAGATCCCTCGCTGCGCTCGGGATGACAACTCGGCCGTTATTCGCGTTTATTTGCGTTCATTGGCGGACCCGGGCGGCCCGGTTGCGCCGTTTCGACCTCAGGCCTTGCGCTTGCGCGCGCGGCCGAAGCGCTCCAGCAGGATCGGCAGCACCGGCTTGGGCACGAAGCGGCTCACCGGTGCGCCCAGGCTCGCCAGCTCGCGCACCAGGCTCGACGACAGGTGGTCGTACTTCGGCGACGGCGCCAGCATCACCGTGTCCAGGCTCGGATAAAGGTCGCGGTTCATCACCGCCATCTGCTTTTCGTAGTCGACGTCGCCGACGGTGCGCACCCCGCGCACCAGCACGGTGACGCCGTTGTCGCGGGCGAAATCCACCACCAGCCCGCTGAAGCCCTTGACCTGCACGTTGGGCAGGTCCTTGCAGGATGCCTGCACCAGGGCGATGCGCTCGTCGAGCGTGAACTTCGGATTCTTCGAGGGGTTCAGGCCCACCGCCACGATCAGGCGCGGGAACATGCGCGCGGCGCGGTGGATGATGTCGTGGTGCCCCAGGGTGATGGGATCGAAAGTGCCCGAATACGCAGCGATCACGCTCAAGTTGCCGGCTCCGCCTCGGCCCGGAAGGTGGCCAGCGCGTAGCTTACCTGACCGGCGGCCTTTTCCCGCAGGATTTCAAATCCCGCCGGCAGCCGCGGCGCGGCGTCGCCCGGCCATTCCAGGAACACCCGGTTGCCCGGCGCCAGTCGCGGCGCCAGGGCGTCGAGCGCCGGCTGCAGCAGCCCGCTGCCATAAGGCGGGTCGAGGAACACGATGTCGTAGCGTCCCTGCGGCTGTCGCAGCCAGCTCAGCGCATCGGCCACGCGCACCTCGGCGCGGGTCTGCGCCCCGAGCGCCCGCAGCGCGGCATCGACGCCGGCGGCCTGCGCCGCGCCGGTTTCCAGGAACGTGCAACGGGCGGCCCCGCGCGACAGCGCCTCCAGGCCCAGCGCACCGCTGCCGGCGAACAGGTCCAGGCAGCGTGCGCCGTCGATGCAGGGTGCCAGCCAGTCGAACAGGGTTTGCCGCACGCGGTCCGGCGTCGGCCGCACACCGAGGGCGGGATCGAAGGCGACGACGCGGCTGCGCCACTGGCCGCCGATGATGCGCAGCCGGCCGGCACCGCGCCGGCTCATCGCGCCGCCGGGGCCTGCCGCAGCAACGGGTGCGCCGCCGCCTGCGCGTGCAGCCAGTATTGCCCGCCGCCGAACAGGCCGGCCGACAGCACCAGGCACAGCAGCCCCTGCCGGGCCAGGCGCCGCGCGTAGCGGCGCTGCTCCGGCCCTTCGAGCACGCACATGTCGTGGAACAGGCGCACGTGCGGCGGCGGGTACTGCGGGGCGCTGCGCACCTCGCGTTGGCGCTGCAGCAGGTAGGCCCCGTAAAGCAGCAGCAGCAGCGCCGAGCCGTCGAGCACGTCGCGCAGCGCCGCCAGCGGGCGCGCCGCGGAGTCGCGCACCAGCGCCGCCGAGTCCATCGGCAGGTCGTTCAGGTAGCTGTAAAACCACCAGCCGAGCGCGGCCATGATCGCCACGATCAGCGCCACCAGCGCCGGCATCGCCCGCTTCAGTGCCGGGTCGGCAGGATGAATCCGCGGCGCGGCCGGAACTTCCGGGCCGCCTTCAGACATTCGTGCCGCCGACGGTGAGCGCGTCGACCTTGAGCGTGGGCTGGCCCACGCCCACCGGCACGCTCTGGCCGTCCTTGCCGCAGACGCCGACGCCGGCGTCCAGCTTGAGGTCGTTGCCGACCATCGACACGCGCGACAGCGCCTCCGGGCCGTTGCCGATCAGGGTGGCGCCCTTGACCGGTCGCGTCACCTTGCCGTTTTCGATCAGGTAGGCCTCGCTCGCCGAAAACACGAAGTTGCCGTTGGTGATGTCGACCTGGCCGCCGCCGAAGTTCACCGCGTACAGGCCTTTTTGCACCGAGGCGATCACTTCGGCCGGGTCGTGGCTGCCGGCCAGCAGGTAGGTGTTGGTCATGCGCGGCATCGGCAGGTGCGCGAACGACTCGCGGCGGCCGTTGCCGGTGGGCCGCATGCCCATCAGGCGGGCGTTGAGCTTGTCCTGGATGTAGCCGGTGAGCACGCCGTTCTCGATCAGCGTGGTGCACTGGGTCGGCGTGCCCTCGTCGTCCAGCGTGAGCGAGCCGCGGCGGTCCGGCAGGGTGCCGTCGTCGACCACCGTGCACAGCGGGCTGGCGACCTTCTGGCCCATGCGGCCGGAATAAGCCGACGTCCCCTTGCGGTTGAAGTCGCCTTCCAGGCCGTGGCCCACCGCCTCGTGCAGCAGCACGCCGGGCCAGCCCGGGCCCAGCACTACCGGCATGGAGCCGGCCGGCGCCGGCACCGACTCCAGCAGCACCAGCGCCTGGCGCACGGCGTCGCGCGCGTAGCGCTCCGGCGCGTCGCCGCCGAAGAAGTCGGCGTAAGCGCCGCGGCCGCCGCCGCCGGTGCCGGCCTGCTCGCGGCGGCCCTTGCTCTCGGCAATCACGGTGACGTTCATGCGCACCAGCGGCCGCACGTCGGCGGCCAGGGTGCCGTCGCTGGCGGCAATCAGCACGATCTCGTGGCTGCCGGCCAGGGTGACCATGACCTGGGTGATGCGCGGGTCGGCGGCGCGGGCGGCGGCGTCGGCCCGCCGCAGCAGCTCGAGCTTCTTCTCCACCGGCCAGGCTTCCAGCGGATTGACACCGGCATACAGCGACGGCGGCGCCGGCGTGGACGCCGCCGCCAGGCTGCCGCTGCTGCCCTGGCGCACGATGGCGCCGGCCGCGCCGGCGGCGTCGCGCAGCGCCGGCAGCGCGATCTCGTCGCAATAGGCGAAACCCTGCTTCTCGCCGGACATCGCGCGCACGCCCACGCCATGCTCGTTGTGGTGGCTGCCCTGCTTGACGATGCCGTCTTCGAAAAACCAGCTCTCGGACACCGAGCGCTGGAAGTACAGGTCGGCCGCGTCGATGCCGGGGCGCATCAGGCCGCCGAGCACGCGGTCGATGCCGCCCTGGCTCAGCTCGGCCGGCTCAAGCAGCGTATTGCGGGCAATTTCTAGGGTTTGGCTCATTAGGGGTATATGAGGTGGTCACGCGCGAATCCAAGAGCAATGTGCCTGATCCGGGCGCAAACCGGAAGTGAGTTACAGCCTTCTATGCGCCAGCGACGGGAAGCTCGCCCGCACCTGCGCCAGCCGCTCGTCCGACACCGTCGCCAGCACTGCCGCATCGCCCGACTGCTGGCACGCCAGCACCTCGCCCCAGGGGTCCGCGACCAGGCTGTGGCCGTGGGTGGCGCGCCCGCCGGCGTGGGTGCCGTACTGGCCGGGGGCAATCACGTAGCACTGGTTTTCGATCGCGCGCGCGCGCAGCAGCGGTTCCCAGTGGACCCGGCCGGTGCGCGCGGTGAAGGCGCTGGGCACCGACAGGATTTCCGCGCCGGCCGCCGCCATCGCGCGGTACAGCTCGGGAAAGCGCAGGTCGTAGCACACCGAAAGTCCCAGCCGGCCGGCCGGCGTGTCCACCACCACCGGCTGCGGCGCGCCGGCGGCGATCGTCGCCGACTCGCGGTAGCGCTCGCCGCCGGGCACCTCGACGTCGAACAGGTGGATCTTGTCGTAGCGCGCGGCGCGGCGCCCCTGCGCGTCGTACACCAGGCAGGCGGCGTAGACCTTGCCGGCGTCGCCCGGCACCGCCAGCGGCACGGTGCCGGCGACGATGCACAGGCCCAGCGCGCGCGCCGTGCGCGCGAGGAAACCCTGGATCGGCGCCTGCTCGTCGCCGTCGGCTTCGGCAAACGCCAATTTATCCCGCTCGTGCGCGCCCATGAAGGCGAAATTCTCCGGCAGCACGGCGAGCACGGCGCCGGCCGCCGCCGCCTGCCGCAGCAGCTGCAGGGCGGTTTCCAGGTTGCGGCCGACATCGGCCACCGAGCTCATCTGGATCGCGGCGACCGCGGCCGCAGGCTGTTGACTCATGTCGGTTTCCCCGGCGCGCGCGCCGCGCCCTGGTCGTCGGCAGGCGGGCGGGCCGGCGCCGCCGGCTTGTGTTCCGGCGCCGCGGGCGCGTCTTCCTTGCCCTCGGCGTTGACCTGCGGATTGTCCCAGGTGCCGGAGACATGGTAGCTGAAGCGGCCGATCTGGTTGAATGGCTTGTTGAAGATCTCCTGCGCCAGCAGCGCCACGCCGCCGGCGATGGGCCCGCCGATGAGGGTGGCACCGACCGCGACGCTGGTCGAGACGTCCGGGTAGACGGTGACGCGCTGGTCGTAGTCGCGCGCCGCCAGGCCAATGCGCCCGCGCACTTCCATCCGCATCGACGGTGCGACGATCTTCATGTCCTCGGTGCGCGCCTGGCCGTCGGTCAGCGTGAAGGTGCCGGACAGGGAATCGAAGCCGAGCCCCTTGGACACCACGTCGTGGAAGTCGAAGGTCAGGCGCCGCGGCAGGGCATACAGGTTGAGCAGGCCCAGCACCCGCCCGGCGCCCGGGTTGACCTCGCGCAGCGTGCCCTTGCCGACCTTGAGCGACACGCTGCCGGCCGCCTGCGCCAGCTCCAGCCCGTCGGCGGCACCGGGCCAGGCGAGCCGGCCGGAGAAGTCCGCCTTGCCGGCGTCGAGGTTTTCGGCGTAGCCGAAGCCGCGCAGCACCTCGCCGGCGTCGCGGATGGTCGAAGAATATTCGAGCCGGGCGGCGGAAACCTGGTCCTGGCGGGTCCATTGTCCGCTCGCGCTGGCGACGATCTGCCGCCCCTGCACCGACAGTTGCTGCAGGCTCTGGCCGCCGGCGATGCGCTGCGTACGCACGCTGACGCGCCCGAGGTCGGCTTCGCCGACCTGCATCGACTCGCTGCTGAAATCCAGCACCGGTGCTTGCGACGGATCGAACGGCCTGGCGTGGCGATCCGGCGCCGCCGCGGGCGCCGGCATCGCATCCAGGCCCAGGTGCTGCAGGTCCGCGCGGATGCTGCCGCCGCCGGCCGCGGACCATTCGACCGTGCCGGCGGCGCCCGGTCCGTCCGCGCGGATGCTCCAGCCGCCCGCGGCCGGGGTTGCCGCCAGGTGCACGGGGCGCACCGCGAAGCCGCCGTAGATCAGCCGCTGCGCCGTCAGGTCGGCGCCGCGGAAGGCCAGCGCGCCGCCGTCTTCGCCGCCGCCGATGCCGACACCGCCGAACAGGTCCAGCCAGGCGCCGAAGTCGAGGTCCGCCACCTCGCCGCCGATGCGCAGGCCGTCTTCGTCGGCGCGCGGCATCGGGCCGGCGCCCAGGCGCACGTCGGCCGCGCGCAGCGGCGCCGCGGCGCCCTTCTGCGCAAAGCGCAGCGCCAGGCGCAGGCGGTCGCCAGCCTGCACCGATACGCGCAGCGGCGTCTCGCCGCCGGCGCCTGCCGTGCCGCCGGACACGCCCACCGACACCGGCAGGGCTTCCTCGGCGGCCTTGCCCAGCGGCGCGGGCAGATCGCTGGCGATGCCGCGCAGGTCCGTTTCCAGCGCCAGCTGCCCGGAACGCGCACCGGCCAGCGGCAGCCGGGCGCTCCAGCGCGAGCTGCCGTGCAGGTGCAGGCGCAGCCAGTCGGGCACGAACGCCGCGAGCAGGCCGTCGGACGGCTCGGCCGGCGCGGCGAAGCCGATCCGCACCACGCCGTCGGGGCTGTCGCCCTCGCCGCGCACCGTCGCGTCCAGCGCCGTGCCGTACAGCTGGCCGGCCAGGCGCTCGGCGCGCACGCCGCGGTCGCCGAACTGCACCGTGCCGCGCAGCCCGTGCACCGGCTGGCCGATTCCGCCGATGCGCAGGTCGCCGCCGTCGAAGCGCGCACGACCGCTGAAGCTGACGTCCGGATCGTCCTGCTGCAGCGGAATCTGCAGGTGGATGTCGACGTCGGCGGGACCGCTGGCGTCGGTGCGCTCGAGCAGCCCGGCCAGCTTCCGGCTCAAGGGGCTCGCGCGCAGGAAGGCGTAATAGCCGGCGGCGTCGCCGTGCGTACCACCGTCGACCGTCAGGCTGGCCTGGCGCAGGTCGGCGATCTGCCCGGCAACCCGGTCGACGCGGGTGGAGCCGATGCGGCCGACCCCGGCGATCTGCAGGCCGTGCCCGCGGAACTTCAGCGCCGCCCGCAGGTGCTCCAGCCCGGGCCAGTTGCGGGCGTAGTCCAGCCGGGTGTCGACCACGTCGAAATCCAGTGCCCAGGTGCCGCCGGGGTGCTCGACGAAAGGGAAGTCGCCGAGCGGCCCGTCGAGCTGCAGTTGCCCGTTGTCGATGCTGCCGCCCTGCAGCGCGCGGCTTAGCCATTCGCGCGTGCCGGCACCCCAGTGCCGCGGCATGTACGGCTTCAGGGCGCCGACGTCGGCGGCCGAGAATTCCGCCAGCAGGCGCAGCGACGGCGACTGCGCCGCCGACGCCGGCAGCAGCAGGTCGAGCTGTCCGCCGCCGCGCGCGCCGAGCGCCTTCCAGTCGAATTTCGCCGCGCTGATGCGCCAGCCGGCGGCGCCGGCGGCGGCGTCGACGTCGGCGTTCAAGGAGTCGATCGGCACGGCAGCGGCGAACAGCTCCGGCAGGTCCAGGCGCGGGCTGGCTTGCCGCAGCTGCAGGTGCACGGCCGCGGGATCGAACCGCAGCAGGCCGTCCAGCCCGGAAAATCCGGGCTCGTCCGCGCGGCTGCGCAGCGCCACACCGAGCAGCCGCGCGCTGGCCTGAAAGCCTTGCCCCGCGGCTGCGCCCGGCCCGGCGTGCAGCGACAGGTCGCGCAGCTCGCCGCCCAGGTCCGCGGCCCGCGCCGGCACGCCGCGCAGCACCGCCAGCCATGGCGCGAGATCGTCCAGGCGCAGGCGCTCCAGCGCCAGGTCGCAGGCGCGCCCGCCCGCTGTCGAATGCAGATCCAGGGTGCCGCGCGAGGAAATGTCCTCGCCGGCGCCGTTGACGTAGGCCAGGCGGCTGATCTGGACATGCCAGTCGCCGGCCTGGTAGCGCGCCTGCGCCTGCAGTTGCGGCCGCTCGAAGCGCGCCGCCGGACGGCCGCCGCGCAGGGCCGACACCGAATCGGCCAGCAGGCCGATGCCGGCGCTTTCAGGGCGGCTGCCGCGCACCACGCCGGACAGGTTCAGGCGGGCGCCGCGCAGGTCCAGGCCGACGTCGGGCGCCAGCGCGGCGCGCAGGCCGGGCCAGCCGGAAAAGCCGCCGAAGTCGAGCTTCCAGGTGCCGTTCCAGTCATCCGGCCGCGCCGGATCGCCGTCGAAG
The DNA here is from genome assembly GCA_016779605.1 of Nevskia sp. Classification (GTDB taxonomy): domain Bacteria; phylum Pseudomonadota; class Gammaproteobacteria; order Nevskiales; family Nevskiaceae; genus Nevskia. The sequence continues at coordinate 29,370 of JADHNH010000021.1, forward strand.
CGGGCCTCGATGCGGCCGTCCCCGCCGATCTGGGCGGGAGCGGTTAGCGCCGCCTGCAGGCTGTACGCGTGCTCGCTGTGGCGCAGCTCGGCGCGCGGCAGCGTCACCCGCAGCGGCGCGTCGGAGATTGCCGGGTCGTACAGCACGGCTTCGCCATGCACCAGCCGCACCAAGGCGAATCCGGCGAGCTGGCGCAGCAGCGCGCCGCGATCCTGCGACGTGCGGCCTTCGCCGAAGCCGCGCAGCGACCAGTGGCCCTGCGCATCGGCGTCGGCCTGCAGCACGACGCCGTAAAGCTCGGCGACGTCGGGCGCCAGCCTGCCGGCCAGCAGCCGCCCCAGGCTGAACCCCAGCCGCAGGCGCGCGGCGCGCGCCTGCACCGCGCCCTGGTCGTCGAGCACTTCGATGTCGGACAGGTCCAGGCTGGGCCGCAGGCCGCGCCAGGTCATCGCAATCGAACCCAGGCGGGTGGGCCGGCCGAGCGCCTGCGAGGCCCAGGACTGCACCCGCGCGCGGTAGGCCGGCACCGTGTTGAAGGCGAAGCGGAAGCTCAGGCTGAGGCTGGCGGCCGCGATCACCAGCACCGCCACCACGGTCGAGCCGAGCGTCCACCAGCGCCTGCGCCTGCGTTCCATCAGTCGCCGGATGCAGCGGCCTGGAGCCGGCGGCGGCGTGGAGCGGAGCGCCGGCCAGGCCGGCAACAGGGGAGGCGTTTCATGCAGGTTCCGCGTCAATGCCGTGCCGGGTCAGACCGGCACGACGTCGAAGGTTTCCTGGTGGTAGTAGGCTTCCGGCTGCAGCTTGATCGGACGCTTCAGGCTGGCCTCCAGTTCCGCCAGGCCGCCGGACTGCTCTTCCTGCAGGCGGGCGATGACGTTGGGCGCGGCCAGCACGCGGAACGACTTCGGATCGTACAGGCGCGCCGCCCGCTGCACTTCCCGGGCGATCTCGTGGCACACCGTTTCCACCGTCTTGACGCAGCCGCGGCCGCCGCAGGAGGTGCAGGTCTCGCACAGGATGTGGCCGAGGCTCTCGCGCGTGCGCTTGCGCGTCATCTGCACCAGGCCGAGCTCGGAAAACGGGTAGATGCGCGTGCGCGCCGGGTCGCGCGCCACCTCCTTCTCCAGCGTGCGCAGCACCTGCGCGCGATGGTCGTCGCTCTTCATGTCGATGAAGTCGATGATGATGATGCCGCCGAGGTTGCGCAGCCGCAGCTGGCGCGCGATGGCGCCGGCCGCTTCGAGATTGGTCTTGACGATGGTCTCTTCGAGGTTGCGGTGGCCGGTGAAGGCGCCGGTGTTGACGTCGATGGTGGTCATCGCCTCGGTCTGGTCGATCACCAGGTGACCGCCCGACTTGAGCTCGACCTTGCGGTCCAGCGCGCGGTTGAGCTCGTCCTCCACGCCGTACAGGTCGAAAATGGGCGCCGGCCCGCAATAGGCTTCGATGCGGGCCACCGCGTGCGGCACGAAGATCTGCGCGAACTGCTGCACGCGCCGCGCCTCCTCCGCGCTGTCGATGCGGATGCGCTCGACCGCCGTGCCCAGCAGGTCGCGCAGGATGCGCATCGACAGCGGCAGGTCGCAGTGCACCAGCTGGCCCGGCACCGCCGCCCCCACCTTCAGGCTCACCGCCCCCCACAGCCGGGTCAGGAACAGCAGGTCCTGGCGCAGGGCCTCGGCGTCGGCGCCCTCGGCGGCGGTGCGCGCGATCACGCCCCAGTCCGGCGCCAGCTCCGGCACCAGCGACTCCAGGATCGCCTTGAGCCGCGTCCGCTCCGACTCGTCCTCGATCTTGGCCGACACGCCGACGTGCTTTTCGAACGGCATCAGCACCAGGTAGCGCGATGGGATCGACAGCAGCGTGGTCAGGCGCGCGCCCTTGGTGCCGAGCGGGTCCTTCAGCACTTGCGCGAGCACTTCCTGCCCTTCGTGCAGCAGGCGCTCCACCGCCGGCAGCGGCGCGCCGCCCGGCACCGCATGCAGCATGTCGGCGACGTGCAGGAAAGCGGTGCGCTCCAGGCCGATGTCGACGAACGCCGCCTGCATGCCCGGCAGCACGCGCTTCACCAGGCCCTTGTAGATGTTGCCGACGACGCCGTGGCGGGAGGCGCGCTGCACGTAGATTTCCTGGGCGGCGCCGCCTTCGACCAGCGCCACGCGGGTTTCCTGCTGCCCGAGGTTGACCAGGATTTCGGTGCTCATGCGGCGAGCATATCCGTGGGCACGGCGAAGCGCGCGAGCAGCGCGCAGGTTTCGTAGAGCGGCAGGCCGACCACGCCGGTGTAGCTGCCGTTGATGCTGCGCACCCAGCGCGCCGCGCGTCCCTGGATCGCGTAGGCGCCGGCCTTGTCGGCCGGCTCGCCGCTGTCCCAGTAAGCCGAGGCCTCGGCGGCGCTGATCGCGCCGAAGCAGACCTCGGTGACGGTCAGCGCGCTTTCGACGCGCGCGCCGTGCTGCAGCACCACCGCCGAAACCACCTGGTGCGTGCGGCCGGCCAGCGCGGCGAGCATGGCCAGGGCGTCGCCGCGGTCACGCGGCTTGCCCAGGATGCGGCCGTCGACCACCACGTCGGTGTCCGCACCCAGCACCGGCCGCTGCAGCGGCGCGGCGCGCGCGGCGGCGGCGGCCTTGGCCGCGGCCACCGCCAGCGCGTAGTCGGCCGCCGGCTGGCCCGGCCGCGGCGTTTCGTCGACGTCGGCGGGCAGGCAGGCGAAGCGCACCCCGAGCTGCCGCAGCATCTGGGCACGGCGCGGCGAACGCGACGCCAGGTACAGGTCGATCGGAGGTGTCGGGGAAGCGGTCACCGGCCCATTGTCCGCGATTCGCAGCGAGGCGTGAACCCAGCCGCCGCCGCTCAATGCTGCGGGTTGGTCTGCGGGTTGGCGGGTGCCGCGTTGCTCAGCACGAGGAAGCGCTGGATGTCGTGTTCGTACTGCGCGGCCAGGGCGTCGCGCTTTTGCTGCAGCGCAGTGACCGCGCGCACGTCGTCGGCGTGGGAAGCCTCGAAAGTCTGGATCTGCTTGGCCAGCGCCGCATCCGGCGGATTGCCGGCGGTATGCGCCTCGTCGGCACGCGAATGCAGGTCGTTCAACACCGATTCGCCTTCGGCCACCGATTTCTCGGCCAGCTCCAGGCGTGTTTCGATCGAGGCCAGGCGGCTGTCGCGCTCGGCCTCGAGATCGCCGACGCTGCGATAGCTCTGCAGCAGAAAGGTGTCGCGTTCCTGCTGCTCGCGCGCCGCCTTTTCCGCGCGCGCCTTCTGCTCCATGGCGGCGCGTTCCTCCGGCGTGGCCGCGCCCTCGATGGCCTGGATCATCACGCCGCGCTGGTCGTACACCTGGCGGGCCTTCTGCGCGTATTCGGCGGGCACGTGGTCGCCGCAGGCGCGCATTCCGTGCTCGTCGTTCCAGCAGACGATCCTGCCGCTGCTGTCGGCCCGGGCAATCCAGGAGATCGCCATGACGCCGGCCAGCGCGGCCCGCAGTGCCCCTTTAGGCGACATCCGAATCCGGCGCCATCAGCCCTCCATACCATCGTCAGCCGCGCACCCCGTAACGCGCCTGATATGCCTCGATGGCAGCGATTGTCGATTTATCTGAACCCGAACCAACCAGGAATTGCAGCAACTCCTGTACCGTCACCAGGGATATTACAGAAATATTAAGCTTTTCAGTCGCTTCTGCCACCGCCGAGCGTCCGGCGGGACCGATCTCCTGACGATCCAGGGCAGTTATTGCCGCAATCGGCAATGCCCCGGCCGCGCGCAGCAGCGCGTGCGACTCGTTCAACGCGGTGCCGGCGGTGATGACGTCGTCGACGATCAGGGCGCGGCCGACCGGCGCGGCGCCGACCAGCACGCCGCCTTCGCCGTGATCCTTGGCCTCCTTGCGGTTGTAGGCAAACGGCAGGTCGCGCCCGCGCTCGGCCAGCGCGCAGGCCACCGCCGCCACCAGCGGGATGCCCTTGTACGCCGGGCCGAACAGCAGGTCGACCTGCAGGCCCGAGGCGATGATCGCCTCGGCGTACACCGCGCCCAGCTCGCGCAGGGCCGCACCCGTGGCGATCTTGCCGAGATTGAAGAAATACGGGCTGATCCGCCCGGACTTGAGCGTGAAGCTGCCGAAACGCAACACTTCGTGCTTCAGGGCCAGCTCGAGAAAGGCTTTTTGATACTGATGCATGGCGGCCGGACGGGACTCGGGACTGTGGATGCGGGAACGGGGCCAAAGATTACGCGCAAACCGCGGCGCTGTAACCAAACCGCGCGCAACACTGGCACTATTGCCGGGCTGACCGTCTCCCACATTTTCGTTCCGGCAATCGACTCCAATGCGCATCACGACGCTCAACGTCAACGGCATCCGCTCGGCCGCCAGCAAAGGGCTGTTCGACTGGCTGCCCGGGCACAAGACCGACTTCCTGTGCGTGCAGGAAATCAAGGCGCACCTGTCCGACCTGGAAGGCGACGCCCGCTTCTCGCCCAAGGGCTGGCACGCGCACTTCAACCACGCGCTGAAGAAAGGCTATGCCGGCGTCGGCATCTTCGCGCGACGCGAGCCCGAGCAGGTGCTGGACAAGCTCGGCGAGCGCGAGTTCGACGACGAAGGGCGCTACCTGGAGCTGCGCTACGGCAAGCTCTCGGTGGTGTCGCTGTACCTGCCGTCGGGCTCGGCCGGCCCGGAGCGCCAGGCCTCCAAGGACCGCTTCCTGGCGTTCTTCCTGCCGGTGCTGCGCCAATGGGCGGCCAGCGGCCGCGACTACGTCATCTGCGGCGACTGGAACATCGCCCACCGCAACATCGACCTGAAGAACTGGCGCAGCAACCAGAAGAATTCCGGCTTCCTGCCGCACGAACGCGCATGGCTGGACCAGGTGCTCGGCGAAATCGGCTGGGTCGACGGCTACCGCGCGCTGCATCCGCAGGCCGAAGGCGAGGCCTACACCTGGTGGAGCAACCGCGGCAACGCCTACGCCAACAACGTCGGCTGGCGCATCGACTACCAGGTGATCACGCCCTCGCTGCGCGGCGCCGTCCAATCCGCCGGCGTGTACAAGGCCACGCGCTTTTCGGACCACGCGCCGCTGACGCTCGACTATGCGCTCTGAGGAACGGCGCCGGCCCGCCGCGTGGCGCAAGGCCATGCGCGAGCTGGCGCGGCCGGCGGTGCGGCCGATCTTCCTGCTCGGCTTTTCCGCCGGCCTGCCGTTCCTGCTGGTGTTCTCGACCCTGACCGGCTGGCTCACCCAGGCCGGCGTCAGCCGCTCGACCATCGGCTTTTTCGCCTGGGTCGGGCTGACCTACCTGCTCAAGGTGGTATGGGCGCCGGTGGTCGACCGGCTGCGCCTGCCGCTGCTCGGGCGCCTGGGCCGCAGGCGCGGCTGGATGCTGGCCGCACAGGCGGGCATCATCGCCGGGCTGCTGGGGATCGCCTACTGCGATCCGGCGCGGGCGGTGACGCCGATGGCCCTGTTCGCGGTGCTGGTGGCGTTTTCCTCGGCCACGCAGGACATCGCGCTGGATGCCTTCCGAATCGAAACGCCGCCGCGCGACGAGCAGGATGCCAAGGCCGCGGCCTACCAGTTCGGCTACCGCATCGCGCTGATCGTCGCCGGCGCCGGCGCGCTGTTCGTGGCCGCCGACTCCGGCTGGCGCAGCGCCTACCTGTGCATGGCCGCGCTCGGGCTGGTGGGCCCGCTCACCACGCTGCGCCTGGCCGAGCCGGCCGCCGGAATCGACCGCCGCACGCTCGCCCAGGAACAGCGCGTGGTGGCATTCGTGGCGCGCAGCGCGCACCTGCCGGCCGCGGTGCGCGGCGTGGCAGCGTGGTTCATCGGCGCGGTGGTCTGCCCGTTCGTGGACTTCTTCAACCGCTACCCGGTCGGCACCGCGTTGACCATGCTGGCGTTCATCAGCGTCTATCGCCTCACCGACATCACCATGGGTGCGATGGCCAACAATTTTTACCTGTCGCTGGGGTTTTCGCTCAAGCAGATCGCCGCCGTGTCGAAAATCTACGGCGTCGGCATGACCATGCTCGGGGTCGCCGCCAGCGGCGCCCTGATGGCGCGCCACGGCATCGTCCGCACGCTGCTGATCGGCGCCGTGATCGTCTGCGGCGCCAACCTGTTTTACGCCTGGATGGCCGTGTCGGCTCCCGGGCTGCCGTGGCTGGTGGCCGCCATCAGCATCGACAATTTCGGCATCGGCATCGCCGGCACCGCGTTCGTCGCCTACCTGTCGGGCCTGACCAGCGCGGCCTATACGGCCACGCAATATGCCCTGTTCGGCTCGCTGTGGCCGCTGCCGGGCAAGGTCATCGCCGGCTTTTCCGGCGCCATCGTCGATGCGGTGGGCTTCCCATGGTTTTTCGTCTACGCCGCCGCCCTGAGCGCCCCGGCGATCGCTCTGGCCTTGTACCTGCTGCACGGGCCGCCGTCGCGCCATCCGGCGGCGGCAGCGCCGGGCTGAGCACCGGGAAGACCGCGCAATGCCGAAAATCCACCACCTCAACTGCGGCACGATGTGCCCGCTCGGCCGGCGCCTGATCCACGGCGAAGGCGGCTGGCTGCAGCCGGCCGAAATGTGCTGCCACTGCCTGCTGATCGAAAGCGCCGACGGCCTGGTGCTGGTCGACACCGGTCTGGGCACGGCCGACGTCGCCCACCCGGCGCGGCTCGGCGGCCTGTTCGTCGGCGTGACGCGGCCGCGGCTGCGCATCGAGGAGACGGCGCTGCACCAGGTGCAGGCGCTGGGCTTTGCCGCCGGCGACGTGCGCCACGTCGTGCTCACGCACCTGGACCTGGACCACGCCGGCGGCCTCGCCGACTTTCCGGCCGCAGCGGTGCACGTGCTGGCCGCCGAGCAGCAGGCGGCGCTTGCGCGGCCCAGCGCCGGCGAGCGCGCGCGCTACCGCCCGGCGCAGTTCGCCCACGGCCCGCGCTGGGCGCTGCACCAGGCCGAAGGCGAGCGCTGGTTCGGCTTCGACGCGGTGCAGGCGCTGCCCGGCAGCACCGACCAGATCCTGCTGGTGCCGCTGGCCGGGCACACGCGCGGCCACTGCGGCGTGGCGGTGAACACCGGCGCCGGCTGGCTGCTGCACTGCGGCGACGCCTACTTCTTCCGCGGCGAGGTCGACCCGCAGCGGCCGTACTGCACGCCGGGGCTGCGCCTGTTCCAGGGCCTGGTGCAGGTGGACGGGCGCCAGCGCCACGCCAACCAGGCGCGGCTGCTGGAGCTGGCCCGCGCGCACGGCGGCGAAGTGGCCCTGTTCTGCGCGCACGACCCGGCGGAGCTGGCGCGGCTGCGCCAAGGCGCGCAGGCCGCCGGGGCGGTAGGCTAGAGTCGCAGGCAATCATCCACAGGAGGAGTTCCCGCCACGTGCGGGCGTGCCAGCCATGGCTTACCAGCAAGACAATGTTTTCGCAAAGATCCTGCGCGGCGAGATGCCGTGCTTCAAGGTCTACGAGGACGACAAGACGCTGTCGTTCATGGACATCATGCCGCAGGCCGACGGGCACGCCCTGGTCATCCCCAAGTACCCGGCGGAAAACCTGTTCGACCTGGCGCCGGAATACGCCGCGGCGATGATCGTGACCGTGCGCAAGGTCGGCATCGCCGTGCAGCAGGCCTTCGCCGCGCCCGGCATCATGGTCGCCCAGCTCAACGGCGCGCCGGCCGGGCAGACCGTGTTCCACGTGCACACCCACATCATCCCGCGCGCGCAGGGCATCGACCTCAAGCTGCACGGCCGCCAGCTCGCCGACTTCGGGCTGCTCAAGCAGCATGCGCAGCGCGTGATCGACGCCCTGGGCGCAGCCTGATGCGGGCGGCGCAGGGCCCGGGCGAAGCCGAGGCCTGGCGCGAGTCCGTCGACCTGCAGCGCCTCGACGCCTGGATGCAGGCGCAGGGCTTCGGCCCGGAGCCGATCGCCGGGGCGCGGCTGCTGTCCGGCGGCACGCAGAACATCCTGCTGGGCTTCGCCAAGGGTGGCCGGCGCTTCGTGCTGCGCCGCCCGCCGCCGGTGCCGCGGCCGGCCAGCAACGACACCATGCGCCGCGAAGCGCGCGTCCTCGCCGCCCTGGCGGACACCGACGTGCCGCATCCGCGCCTGATCGCCGCCTGCCCGGACGAAGGCGTGCTCGGCGTCGCCTTCTACCTGATGGAGCCGGTGGCGGGTTTCAACGCCACCGTCGGCCTGCCCGAGCCGCACCGCGGCGACCCGGCGATGCGCCACGCCATGGGCCTGGCGCTGGTGGACGGCGCCGCCGCGCTGGGCCGGGTGGACTACCTCGCGGTGGGCCTGCGCGGCTTCGGCAAGCCGGACAACTACCTGGCACGCCAGGTCGAGCGCTGGCGCGGCCAGCTTGCCAGCTACGCCGACCAGCCCGGCTGGCCAGGCCCCGCCGGGCTGCCGGGAGTGGAACGGGTGGCGCGCTACCTGGAGGCCAACCGCCCGTCCGGCTTCAGCCCCGGCATCATCCACGGCGACTACCATCTGGCCAACGTCATGTTCCGGCCGGACAGCCCGCAGCTCGCCGCCATCGTCGACTGGGAGCTGACCACCATCGGCGACCCGCTGCTGGACCTCGGCTGGATCCTCGCCACCTGGCGCGGCGGCGACGGCAACGAGCTGGACACCCTGGTGGTCGAGCCCTGGGACGGCTTCCCCACCGCCGCCGAACTGGTCGCGCGCTACGCGCAGAACAGCGAGCGCGACGTCTCGGCCATCGACTGGTACACCGTGCTGGCCTGCTACAAGCTCGGCATCATCCTGGAAGGCACTTACGCGCGCGCCTGCGCCGGGCGGGCGCCGGTGGAAACCGGCGCCCGCCTGCACACCCACGCGGTGCACCTGTTCCGGCGCGCGCTGCTGCGCATCGGCTGAAGCGGAACTCCGGGGCACCGCTTTTGCGGCGGGCGGCGCCCCGGTTGGGCAAGGCCGGCCTTCAGGCGCCGCGGAACTTGGCGGTGCGCTTGCCCAGGAACGCGTTGACGCCCTCGCGGAAATCCTCGGTGCGGCCGGTATGCAGCTGCGCCTTGCGCTCCGCCACCAGCGCCTCGCCGAAGTCCGACTCGGTGGCGGACCAGGCGAGCTTGCGGATCAGGCCGATGGCCACGGTGGGGCCGGCGGCGAGCTCGGCGGCCAGGCGCTGGGCTTCGGCTTCCACCGCGTCGTCGGCGGTGACGCGGGTGATCAGGCCCCACTCCAGCGCCTTCGGCGCCGGCAGCTTTTCGGCGAGCAGCATCATCTCCATGGCGCGCACCCGCCCCACCGCACGGGTCAGCAGGAAGGTGGAGCCGCCGTCGGGCACCAGGCCGATGCGGCGGAATGCCTGCAGGAAGTAAGCGCCCTGGCCGGCGACGATGATGTCGGCGGACAGGGCGATGGAGGCGCCGACGCCGGCGGCGACGCCGCGCACCGCGCTGATCAGCGGCACTTTCAGGTCGCGGATGGCGAGCATCAGCGGGTTGATGCGCGCTTCCAGCAGCGAGCCGGCGTCGAAGTCCGGCTTCTGGATGCGGTCGTTGAGGTTTTGCAGGTTGGCGCCGGCGCAGAAGCCGCGGCCGGCGCCGCACAGCACCACCGCGCGCGCGCTGCGCTCGGCCCTGGACAGGGCCTCGTGCAGCTCGGTCGCCATTTCGCTGGACAGCGCGTTGAGGCGATCGGGATCGTTCAGGCGCAGGGTGGCGATGTCGCCTTCGATCTGCGTCAGTACCAGGGGTTCACTCATTGCGGTTCTCCTTCCTTAAATTCCCTTGAACTTGTTTTCCGCCGCCGGCGCCGGCAAGCGCTCAGGCGGCCACGGTCAGCATGATCTTGCCGATGTGCGCGCTGCTCTCCATCAGGGCATGGGCCTGCACCACCTGTTCGAGCGCAAACACCTGGTGGATCACCGGCGCGCAGCGGCCGGCGTCCAGCACCGGCCACACGGTCTTGCGCAGGTCCGCGGCGATTGCGGCTTTTTCCGCCGGCGAGCGCGGCCGCAGCATCGAGCCGGTGATGACGATGCGCCGGCGCATGACGCCGAAGATGTCGAACTCGACCTTCGAGCCCTGCTGCGCGGCGATTTCCACCAGGCGCCCGTCCATCGCCAGGCAGCGCAGGTTCTTCTGGAAATACGGCGCGCCGACCATGTCCAGCACCTGGTCCACGCCGCGCCCGCCGGTAGCTTCGCGGATCGCCGCCTCGAAGTCCTCGCTGCGGTAATTGATGGCGCGGGCGGCGCCGAGCGTTTCGCAGGCGGCGCATTTTTCCGCGCTGCCGGCGGTGGCGTAGACCGTGCCGGCGAACTCGTGCGCGAGCTGGATGGCGGTGACGCCGATGCCGCTGCTGCCGCCGTGCACCAGCAGCGACTCGCCGCGGCCCAGGCGGCCGAGCTGGAACACGTTGGCCCAGACGGTGAAATAGGTTTCCGGCAGCGCGGCGGCGCGCACCGCATCGTAGCCTTGCGGCCAGGGCAGGCAGTGCGCGGCGGCCACCGTGCAGTATTCGGCGTAGCCGCCGCCGTGCACCAGCGCGCAGACCTTGCTGCCCACGGCGGGCGCGGCCACGCCTGCGCCCAGCGCCACCACTTCGCCGGCGATCTCCAGGCCCAGCACCGGGCTGGCATCCGGCGGCGGCGGGTACTTGCCCTCGCGCTGGGCGACATCAGGCCGGTTGACGCCGGCCGCCTGCACCCGCACCAGCACCTGGCCGGCGGCGGGCTGCGGCAGCGGCCCGGTCTGCACCGCCATCACCTCGGGGCCGCCGGGGCCGGTGGCTGCGATGTAACGCATCGATGCGGGCAGGCTCATGCGAATCTCGTCGGGAATTTTGATGCCATAGGGTAACGCGCCGGGGCGATTGTCATAACGACCGCACAGGCGCGGCGCTAAATTACATTACGTGAAACCGCCGCCGGCGTGGCAAGGAGATGGCAAATGGCAACCGATGGATTGATCAGCGTACAAAGCCGCCACCGTGCCAGCGAGACCGCGGCACGGCTGGCGGCTTTCGTCGAATCCGCCGGCATGACCGTGTTCGCGCGCATCGACCACGCCGCCGGCGCGGCGCAGGCGGGGCTGACGCTGCGGCCCACTGAGCTGCTGATATTCGGCGCGGCCAAGGGCGGCACGCCGCTGATGCAGGTTGCACAGGGCATCGGCATCGACCTTCCGTTGAAAGCGCTGGTCTGGGAAGACGCCGGCGGCCAGACCTGGATCTCGTACAACGATCCCGCCTGGCTGGCGCAGCGCCACGGCATCGGCGCAAGCCTGCATGCGGTGCAGGCCGCGATGCGCGCCCTGCTGGACGACGCCGCGCGGCACGCCGGCTCGGCGGCCTGAACGCCGAGCCGGAAGAGCCCGGCGCTAGTAAACCACCACGCTGCGGATCGACTCGCCGCGCGCCATCAGGTCGAAGCCCTCGTTGATGCGCTCCAGCGGCAGCACGTGGGTGATGAGGTCGTCGATGTTGATCTTGCCGTCCATGTACCAGTCGACGATCTTCGGCACGTCGCTGCGGCCGCGGGCGCCGCCGAAGGCGGTGCCCTGCCAGCGGCGCC
>JADHNH010000149.1 GCA_016779605.1 Nevskia sp.
TACAAGCTCGGCGCGCGCGTGCGCCACGCCAAGTTCGGCGAAGGCACCATCCTGTCGTTCGACGGCGACGGCGACCGCACGCGGGTGGAAGTGCGCTTCCGCGACGCCGGCACCAAGTGGCTCATGCTGGCGCAGGCGCGCCTGCAGCAGGTTTAGGCGGAGCAGGCATGAACAAGGTCGAGTGGATTTTGCTGATCGGCGTCGTCGCGATCCTGGTCGGCCCGTTCGCCACGCTCAAGGCGGTGGCGAGCTTGCGCCGCCGCCGCGACGCAAAATCGAAGAACCCCGGAGCGCCTTGATGGTGTGAAACGCGCGACGCCGGTCGCGCTTCAGGGCGGATTTTGCGCAGGTACCCGGCCCCGCGGGCCGGCCTGTGGCTGCAGGCAAGAAACAGAATGCGGAATACGCTTTTTGCGATTCCCGATTCCCGATTCCCGATTCCCGATTCCCGATTCCCGATTCCCGATTCCCGATTCCCGCCTCAGGCCTTGACCTTGATCAGCATGCCCTTGATGCCGTTCTCGTCCAGGCGCTGCATGATCTCCTGCGCCCTGGGCAGCGTGCTCTCCGGGCCGATGCGCACGCGGAACCACGACTCGGTCTGGTCGATGGTGACCTGTTCCACTTTCGACTCCACGCCCAGCAGGGCCAGGCTGGCGCGGTTGCGTTCGGCCTCGTCGCGGGTCTTGAACGAGCCGACCTGGATCAGGTACTGGCCCGGCGCGGCGATCTCCGGCGTGGCCGGCTTGCCGGTGCGCGCCGAGACGGCGGCGTCCTCGCGCGGGATCACCACCTCGTAGCTCGGCAGCATCTCGTAGAAGGCGAAGCGCGAAGGCTGCTTGGGCGGCAGCGGGATCGCCTTGGGCGGCGCGCTCGGCGCCGGCTGCGCGCCGCCGGCGGCCACCGGCAGCGGCTTGGCCGGCCTATCGATCCACACCCAGGCGGCGGCGCCCAGCCCGATCGACAGGCCGAGCAGTCCCCACAGCCAGCCCGGCATGCCGCGGCGCGCCGGCTGGCCGCGCCGGGTGGCGGCGCTGCGGCCGGAGCCGCCGCGGCCCTTGGCGTAGTCGCGCGCCATTACATCTTGTCGGGGGCCGATACGCCGGCCAGCGCCAGGCCGTTGCGCAGCACCTGCTGCGTGGCGGCGGCCAGCGCCAGGCGCGCTTTGCGCAGCGCGGCGTCGTCCACCAGGAACGGGCAGGCGTTGTACCAGCGGTGCAGGCCGTCGGCGAGCTCGCGCAGGTAGAACGTCAGCAGGTGCGGGGTGCTGTTCGCGGCGGCGTTGCGCAGCGTCTGCACGTAGCGCGCAAGCACCGCCAGCAGGGCCTGCTCGGTGGGGTCCACCAGCCGCTCCAGCGGCGCCGGCGCGGCAAGGTCCACCGGCAGCCCGCGTTCGGCGGCCTGGCGGAACACGCTGGCGATGCGCGCGTGCGCGTATTGCACGTAGTACACCGGGTTGTCGTTGGACTGCGAGCGCGCCAGCTCCACGTCGAACTCCAGGTGCTGGTCGTGCGAGCGCGACAGGTAGAAGAAGCGCGTGGCGTCGCGGCCCGCCTCGCCGATCAGGTCCTTGAGCGTGACGAAATTGCCGCGGCGCTTGCCCATGCGTCCCGACGACAGCGTGACGAACTGGATAAGCTGCACCTGCAGCGCGTCCTTGCGGCCGGTGAGCGCGCGGATCGCCGCGCGCATGCGGGCGATGTAGCCGTGGTGGTCCGCGCCCCACACGTCCAGCAGGTTGGGCCAGTGGCGCGCCAGCTTGTCCACGTGGTAGGCGATGTCGTTGACGAAATACGTCGCCGAGCCGTCGGCCTTGATCAGCACGCGGTCCTTCTCGTCGCCCAGGAAAGTGGTGCGCAGCCACAGCGCGCCGTCCTGCTCGTAGGTGTGGCCGCCGATGCGGAGCTGCTCCACCGCCCGCCTGACCGCGCCGCTGTCCACCGTGTCGCGCTCCGAGGCCCAGCGGTCGAAGCGCACGCCGAAGGCGTCGAGGGTGGCGCGGATGTCGGCGAGCTGGCGCTCCAGCGCCAGCCGCTGCACCGCTTCGTAACCGGCGCCGAGCAGCGCGCGGGCGCGCGCAATCAGCGCGTCCATGTGCTTTTCCTTGTCGCCGCCGGCGGCCTCGTCGGCCGGCAGGCCGTGGGCCACGTCGGCCGCCGCGCGCTGCATGCCCGCGCCCATCTGCAGGCGCAGCGCCGCCGCCGCCTCGCGGATGTAGTCGCCGGGGTAGCCGCTTTCCGGAAAGGCCAGCGCCGCGCCGCCGTCCTGCAGGTAGCGCAGCCACACGCTCACCGTCAGGATGTCGGCCTGGCGCCCGGCGTCGTTGATGTAGTACTCGCGGAACACTTCCCAGCCGCTGGCCTCCAGCACGTTGGCCAGCGCATCGCCGTAGGCGGCATTGCGGCCGTGGCCGACGTGCATCGGCCCGGTCGGGTTGGCCGACACGAACTCCACCATGACGCGGCCGGCGCTGCCCGGCGCGGCGCGGCCGTAGGCCGGTCCCGCCTGCAGGATCTCGGTGACCAGCGCCTGCATCGCGCCTTCCACCAGGAAGAAGTTGATGAAGCCCGGCCCGGCGATGTCCACGCGCTTGACCAGCGGGCTGGGCGGCAGCGCCTGCACGATCGCCTCGGCCACCTGGCGCGGCGGCCTGCCAAGCGGCTTGGCCAGGGTCAGCGCGACGTTGGTGGCGAAGTCGCCGTGCTTGCGGTCGCGCGCCGGTTCCAGGTTGATCGTTTCAGGCGCCGGCACGGCGCCGGCCAGCACGGTGTCGAGCGCTTCGCGCAGCAGCGTTTGCAGTTGGGACTTCATGGATGCCGCGCCGGACGCGGTTTTTTAGCTGATTCGGGTCGCGCATTGTACTGCGCGCACCCTGCGCCCAAAAACGGCATCCTCGAAACGGCGCCCGCCATACGGCTGGCGTTCAGAACAGGTCGGCGGGATCCACGTCCAGCGACCAGCGCACGCGGCTGCGCGTGCGCAGCGCTTCCAGCAGCGGCATCCAGCCGGCCAGGCGCCGGTGCAGGCGGCTGCGCGAAGCGCTTCGCAGCAACAGCTGCGCGCGGTGCATGCCGCCGCGCCGCTCCATCGCAGCCGGTGCGGGCCCTAGCAGATCCACCGCGGTGCCGGTGTCCGCGGCGGTGGCGAAAGCCGCGGCGGCGGCGTGCAGGAAGGCCATCGCCGCGCCTTCGCGCGGAGCCTCGGCGCGCAGCAGCGCCAGGTGGGCGAAAGGCGGCAGGCCGAACGCGCGGCGTTCCTCCAGCAGCGCGCGGCAGAACTCCGGGTAGCCGCGCTCGATCAGCAGCCGCAGCATCGGGTGGTCCGGCTGGTGGGTCTGCAGCAGCACTTCGCCGGGCTGGCCGGCGCGGCCGACCCGCCCGGCCACCTGCGTCACCACCTGTCCCATGCGCTCCAGCGCGCGGAAGTCCGCGCCGAACAGCGCCTGGTCCACGTCGACGATGCCGGCCAACGACAGCCCGGCAAAGTCGTGGCCCTTGGCCAGCACCTGGGTGCCCACCAGGATCTGCACCTGGCCGCTGCGCACGTCCGCCAGCAGGCGCTCCAGCTCGCCGGCGCGCAGCAGCCGGTCTGAGTCGAAGCGCTCCAAGCGCTGCTGCGGAAAGCGCAGCCGCAACGCGTCCTCGATGCGCTCGGTGCCCTGGCCCACCGCCAGCAGGCCGCCCTTGCCGCAGTCCGCGCAGTCCTGCCGCAGCGGCGCCGCGGCACCGCAGTGGTGGCAGATCAGGCGATGGCGGCCGCGGTGCACCACCATCCGCGCGTCGCAGTGCGTGCAGCGCGCCACCCAGCCGCATTCCGGGCACAGCAGGGTCGGCGCGAAGCCGCGCCGGTTGAGGAACAGCAGCACCTGCCCGCCGTCGCCGAGGTGGCGCTGCACGGCGTCCACCAGCGGCGCGCTCAGGCCGTGCTCGAGCCGCTGCGTGCGCACGTCGACCACGCCGATGCGCGGCGCGGCGGCGGAATGCACGCGCGCCTGCAGCCGCAGGTGCAGGAAGCGTCCGGCGGCGGCGTTGTGCTGGCTTTCCAGCGCCGGCGTGGCGCTGCCCAGCACCGCCGGGATGCCGAGCCGCTGCGCGCGCACCAGGGCAATGTCGCGCGCGTGGTAGCGCAGGCCTTCCTGCTGCTTGTAGGAAGCGTCGTGCTCCTCGTCGACGATGATCAGCCGCGGCCGCGCCAGCGGCACGAACACCGCCGAGCGCGTGCCCACGACGATCGCCACCTCGCCGGCCCGCGCGCGCCGCCACACCTCGGCGCGTGCAAGCTCGGACAGGCCCGAGTGGTAGCTCGCCACGCGGTCGCCGAAGCGCTGGGCGAAGCGCTGCGCGAGCTGCGGCGTCAGCCCGATCTCCGGCGCCAGCACCAGCACCTGCCCGCCCTGCGCCAGCGCGTCCGCCGCCAGGCGCAGGTACAGCTCGGTCTTGCCGCTGCCGGTGACGCCTTCGACCAGCGCCGCCCAGAATCCCGCCGGCATGGCGCGCATCCGCTCCAGCGCCGCCTGCTGCTCCGGCGTCAGCGCCGGCCCCGGCTCCTGTGCGCCGCCGGCCGGCGCCTGCGCCGCCGGTGCCGGTTCCAGCCAGCCGCGCTCCAGCGCCGCGCGCACCGCCGCGGACGTGCGCGGTAGCGCCCGGGCAAGGCTGGCACGTGGCTCCGGCGCCTGCTGCAGGCGCTCCAGCACGGCGCGCAGCGCGGTGGCGCGCGGCGGCAGGCCGGACAGCGCGGCGGCGCCGGCACCGGTGACGCGCAGCGTCGCCGCATCCGCCGGTGCGGCACAGGCGGCGCCGCGCCGCAGCGGCCCCGGAATGGCCGTCGCCAGCACTTCGCCCAGCGGGTGCTGGTAGTAGTCCGCGCTCCAGCGGCACAGCTCCAGCAGCTCGGCGGGCAGCAGCGGCTCGGCATCCAGCACCGCGGCGATCGGCTTGCAGGCGTGCGCCGGCTGCGCCTCCTCGCGCGGCGGCGCGGCCACGAAACCGACCGCCTCGCGCCGCCCGAACGGCACGCGCACGCGCATTCCGGGCAGCAGCGGCCGCTCCGCGACCGCTCCGGCGTCGTAGTCGAACAGGCGCCGCAAAGGCGCCGGAACGGCGATTGCAACGAGCTTCACGGGATTTTGTGGATAATTGTGTGGACAGTTCGGGCGACAAAAATCCCGCGCGTGGCGCCGGCCCGGCCCGGAAATCGCGGTCTTGATAAAAATATAAATGTAATCAAGATGTTCTAAGGCCTTTTGAAGCGGATTCCTTGTCTGCCTATTGACCTGCCGGCGCGAACTTGATCCGCCGCCACTGTGCATAAAGACGCCTGTCAACGGCTGCCGGGGCCCTGCGTTGAACCCGGGTACGCCCCGTTCGGCGGCTCCCGGGCGGCCTGCGGGCCGGTGCCCGGGGACCGCCGGCCTGGCGCGATTTCACCCAGGCGCATCACTATGCACAGCATCGGTTCGGAAACCAACCGCACGGACTGCCACAGGGATTTCATGCTGGCGAGCCACGCCGCGCAGCAGAGGCAAATGAACGCGTTCCTGGCGGATGTCGAGCGCCGCGCGTTCCGCATTGCGCAGATCGCCACCCGCGATCGCGACGAGGCGCTGGACATCGTGCAGGACGCCATGCTGCAGCTGTCGCGCCGCTACGCGCGGCGGCCGCCGGCGGAATGGGCGCCGCTGTTCCACCGCATCCTGGAAAACCGCATCCGCGACTGGCAGCGCCGGCAGGCGGTGCGGCGGCGCCTGTTCTGGCTGCCGCTGGGCCGCGGCGCGCGCGGCGATGCGGAGCCGGCGCCTGCCGAGCCGCTGGAAGCGATCGCCGACGCCTCGCTGCCGGATGCGGCCACCCGCTTGGCTCAGGCTGAGGCCATGCAACGGCTGGAATGCGCGCTCGCCGCCCTGCCGCGGCGCCAGCGCCAGGCGTTTATCCTGCGCGTGTGGGAGGGTCTGGACGTCGCCGCCGCGGCGGCGGCGATGGGCTGCAGCGACGGCAGCGTCAAGACGCATTTGTTTCGCGCGCTGGCCGCCCTGCGGCTGGCGCTGGAAGGAGTCAGGCCATGAACCGGCAAGAGCATTCCGGGGGTGCGGCCGACGCCCGCCAGGCGCCGGCATCCGACGGCGCATTCGGGCAAGCCCTCGGCGAAGCGCTGCGTGCCAGCGAAGACCAGGTGGACCACGCCGCCGCTGCGCGCCTGCGCGCGGCGCGCGCGCGCGCGGTGGAACAGGCCGGGCGCGGCGACGTTTCCGCCCGGGCTTGGCGCCGCTGGGCGGTGCCGGCGGCGTTCGCCGCCGCGCTGGCCTTGCTGGCGGTGCTGCCGCAGGCCCCGCGGCATGCCGCCGTCGCCCCTGGGGGCGAGGTGTCGGCGGCACCGCAGATCGAAGCGATCGAGCAGCTCGGCGCGGACGATTCGCCGGTGGCCGACGATGCGGACCCCGACTTCGTGCAATGGCTGCAGGACACGCGGGCGACCGCGCAGCCCGGCGCCTGATGCGGAACCCCGCCATGCCGCAACTCGCCAACGGCCCACGGCGGCGCTGCTTGCGCGCTCTGGCCGCGGCGCTGTGCCTGGCTGCGGGTGCGGCTGCGGCGATGCCCTGGGAAGCCCTGACGCGGGCCCAGCAGGAGGCGCTGGCCGGCGCCCACGACCGCTGGAGCAGCCTGGGGCCGCTGCAGCAGGAGCGCCTGGCGCGCGGTGCCGAGCGCTGGCAGAAGATGACGCCGGAGCAGCGCGCGCGGGTCGAGCAGCTGGTGCAGACCTGGAAGCAGATGACCCCCGAACAGCGCGCCCAGGCGCGCCAGCGCATGCGCAATTTCCAGCAGCTGCCGCCGGAGGAAAAGCAGAAGCTGCGCCGGCAGTACCAGGAGTTCCGCGCCCTGCCGCCCGAGCAGCGCCAGCGCCTGCGGCAGTGCTGGCGCCGGCGCCTGGACGGGGCGCCCGCGGACTGCCAGCCCTAGGGTCTGCCGGCAGACCCCTGGAGCGTTTTTCGTTTGGTTGCAGACATGTTTGATTTGTCATTGACTCCGCGCAGCGAAGGATCTGGCCAGATCCTTCGCTGCGCGGAGTAATGACGGACATGTATGCATTTGAATCGAAAATGCCCTAGCCGCCGGCGCCCGCCGACTCGCCGGCGCGCGGCGGGCGCAGCTGCCGCAGCCAGCGCTGCAGCCGCCGCACCACCGCGATCCAGGCCGGCGACAGCACCAGGGTGGCGGTGATCACGGCAATGATCAGCTGGTATTCGAAATTGCTGATCAGCGCGGCGCCCACGCCCGCCGCCGCCAGCACGAAGGAGAACTCGCCGATCTGCGCCAGGTGCGCGCCGGCGAAAAACGAGTAGCGCCAGGGGTCGCCCAGCGCCCGGAATATCGAGGCGTTGATCAGCGTGTTGCCGACCAGCACGGCCAGCGTCAGGCTCGCCACCAGCAGCGCGTGCGCCAGCACGAAGTCGAGCTGCACCAGCAGGCCCACCGAGATGAAGAACAGCGCCACGAACAGCACGCGGAACGGCTCCAGGCGCTCGGACACCCACTCGGTGTCGCGCGCCGCGCCCACCAGCATGCCGGCGAGGAACGCGCCGAGGCTGGCCGACAGCGCGAACGCCTCGGCCAGCAGCGAAAAGCCCAGGCAGATGGCGAACGCCGCGAACACCTGCAGCTCGCGATCCTTGGCCAGGCGCCGGCCCAGCGGCAGGCGCAGCCGCGGCGAGCGCATGATCCACACCAGCAGCGCCACCGCCAGCGCGGCGCCCGCCGTCTGCAGCCCCAGGGTGATGCGGTCCACGCCGCCGCTGGCCAGGTAGTCCACCGTGATCAGCATCGGGATCAGCGCCAGGTCCTGGGCCAGCAGGATGCCCAGCGCGTCGCGCGCGATCTTGGCGTTGGTCTGGCCGGTATCGCGCAGGTAGTTCAGCACCAGCGCGGTGCTCGACAGGCTGACGACGAAGCCCAGCAGCAGCACACGCGGCAGGTCCCAGTGCAGCCAGGAGCCCACCGCCCACATGCAGATCACGCTGGCGGCCACCTGCACCGCGGTGCCGACCACGGTGATGCGCCAGCGCGACACCAGCTCGCGCGGGTCGGTTTCCATGCCGATGAAGAACAGCAGCAGCAGCACGCCCAGCTCGCCGATGCGCGACAGCGTGGCGCGCTCCGACAGCAGCGCCAGGCCGTTCGGCCCCAGCACCACGCCGGCGGCGATGTAGCCCACCACGTGCGGCTGGCGCAGCGCGCGCGAGACGAAGGCCACGCCCAGGATGCCCAGGATCGCCGCCACCACCTCCAGCATGAACGGGTCGTAATGCATAAAATCGCGTGCGCGGAATTGCCGCTAGATTACGCGCAAGCGGCGCCACGCCGCGCCGACCGCCGATCCGAGCCCATGCCAGCAGCCGCGCATACCGCACCCGCGCCGTCGCCCGCGCGCCACAGCCTGGGCGGCTTGCTGCTGGGCGCCCTGCTGATCGGCCTGGGGCCGATCTTCGTGCGGCTGGCCGACGTCGGGCCCACCGCCGCGGCGTTCTGGCGCGTCGCCCTGGCCCTGCCGTTGCTGCTGGCGCTGCAGCGCGCCACGCGCATGCCGCCGCCGCCGGCCGGCACCAGCCGCGCCGGCCTGTGGCTGGCGGGCCTGGCGTTCGCCGGTGACCTGGCGGTGTGGCACCAGTCGATCCGCCTCACCTCGGTGGCCAACGCCACCCTGCTCGCCAACCTGGCGCCGGTGTTCCTCACCCTGACCCTGCACTTCGGCATGGGCCAGCGCCATTCCGGCCGCTTCTGGCTGGGCCTGGCACTGGCGGTGGCCGGTGCCGCGGTGCTGCTGGCGGGCAGCCTGCGCATCGGCGCGCAGACCGCGCTGGGAGACCTGTGCGGCATCGTCGCGGCGGCGTTCTATGCCGCCTACCAGCTGGTGGTGAGCCGCAGCCGGCGCTGGTTCTCCGCGGCCGACGTGATGCTGCGCAGCTCGATCGTTTCGGCCGCCCTGCTGCTGGCCCTGGCGCTGGCCACCGCCGAACCGCTGTGGCCGCGCTCGGCGCACGGCTGGGCGGTGCTGGGGGGCCTGGCCATCGTCACCCACGTCTGTGGCCAGGGCCTGATCGCCTGGGCGCTGGCGCACCTGCCGCCGGCATTTTCCTCGGTCGCCCTGCTGGTGCAGCCGGTGGCGGCGGCGATCTTCGCCTGGCTGCTGCTGGGCGAGGGCTTCGGCGCGCAGCAGGCGGTGGGCGGCGCGGTGGTGCTGGCCGGCATCGTGCTGTGCCGGCTGGCCACCGTGCTGCC
>JADHNH010000022.1 GCA_016779605.1 Nevskia sp.
GGCGCTGTACGGCTCCGACGTGCCCGGCTACGCCTCGCTGTTTGTGGCGGTGGTGTTTTTCGGCGGCATCAACCTGCTCAGCATCGGCATCCTCGGCGAGTACGTCGGCCGCGTGTTCCTGGAATCCAAGCAGCGGCCGCTGTACGTCGTGCGCCGCACCCACGAGCCGGCGGACGCCAGCCGCGGTCCATGACGAAACTGGCGCAGCTGCTGCCGCGCATCCTGCGGTTCGGCGCGGTGGGGGCGGCGGCGACCGCCATTCACGCCGGCGTCTATCTGGCGCTGGCCGGGCATTTCCTGCCGGCCCTGCAGGCGAACGCGGCCGGGTTCGCGACCGCGTTTGCGGTGTCCTTCGCCGGGCACCGCTACTGGACTTTCGCCGGCCGCGGCGCGCAATGGGGACGCAGCCTGTCCAGGTTCCTGGCGACCGCCATGCTCGGTTTCGGCAGCAACAGCCTGATCACCTGGACGCTGGTGACGCGCATGGGCCTGCCGCCGGCCAGCGCGCTGCCGGGAATCGTGCTGCTGACGCCGGCGCTGGTGTTCGCCTGCAGCAACTGGTGGGCGTTTGCGCAGCCGGCGCCGCCCGGCGGCGGGCCGATGGGCAACGGGGGATGACAGGCTGAGCGCGAACAACGCGGGGATGGCGGGGGGTTCCTGGTTCGCGCGGCTGGCGTACGCGCTGCCCGTGCTCGTCGTCCTGCTGGGCGCCGCGATGCGCGGCGGCGCCATGCTGAACCACGACGTCGGCTGGCTCTACATCGCAGCCGGCAGGATGCTGGCCGGCGGCACTTATACGGCGGATTTTTTCGAAGTGAACATGCCGCTGGCGATCGCGGCCTACATCCCGCCGCAGGTCCTGGCCGCCTGGTTCCACTGGTCCGCGAACCGGGCGATTTCGGTGTGGACCTTCGCGCTGATCTGCCAGAGCGTCTGGCTGTGCCTGCGGGTCAACCCGGCGCGCTGGGCCGCCGTCGCCGGCGGCAAGCCGCTGGTGGCGGCGTGGTTGCTGATCGGGCTGATCTTCCTGCCCGGCTACGATTTCGCCCAGAAAGAGCATCTCATCGCGATCCTCGGTCTGCCGCTCCTGTTCCTGGCGGCTGAATCGGGCAATGGGCCCGGGCGCGGGATGCGGATCCACATCGCGCTGCTCGCCGCGTTTGGCTTCTTTCTGAAGCCGCACTACGCGCCCCTGCCGTTCCTGCTGCTCGCCGCGAACGCCGTCGGCAAGCGGTCGTGGAAGCCGCTGGTATCGCCGGAGGCGCTGACCCTGGTCGCGGCGGGCCTGCTCGACGCCATCGTCACCCTGGCGCTGTACCGCGACTGGTTCGTCTGCCTGCGCTGGGCCGGGGATCTGTACGGCGCCTTCCGCAGCGCCGGCTGGAGCAAGGTGCTGCGGGCGCCGGGCATGGAAATCGCCGCCGTGTGCCTGGCCATCCAGCTTGGCGTCGCGCTGGCGCATCGCGACTTTCGCCGCGGGGCCTGGCCGCTGCTGCTGGCCGCGGCCTATGCCTGCATCGCCTACCTGGCGCAGTTCACCGGCTGGAGCTACCACGCCCTGCCGGCACGGATATTCGTGTTCGCCGGACAGGGCCTGACGGTCGCCGCCTGCATCGCCGCCGGGCTCAGGCCGGCGCTGCGCCACGGCCTGCTCGCCCTGGCCCTGGCAGGCGCCGCGGCGGAGGCCGGCGCCGCCGTCCGCGGCGAGCTCGGGCAGCCCGGCCTGGCTGCTCTGCAAAGGATGCCGGCGGCCTTCGGCGCCGCGGCGCCGGGCGACTACGTGTACGCATTTTCCACCGAAGTGGTGCCGGTCTTTCCGACCGTGCCGCTGCTGAACCTGAAATGGGCTTCGCGGTTTTCACACCTGTGGCCGCTGCTGCGGCTCGCCACCCTGCAAAACCCCAATGATGCGGCGGCCGCGCGCCTGCGCGCGGCCTACGACACCCCGCTGGTCGGGGCCGTGGCGCAGGACTTCGAACGTTACCGGCCGACGGTCGTGCTGGTGGACCGCCGGGATATCGCCGGCGCGCCGCCGGATTTTGACATCCTGTCGCCGTTTCTGGCCGACCCGCGCTTCGCGTCGATCTGGCGCGCCTATACGAAGATCGGCTGGGTTCCGTATCCCGAGCACCACTACGGCTTCGACATCTATGTCCGCAGCCGCGCCAGCGCTGGGCCGCCCAACGGGGCTGGCAGATAGGGTCCGGGCGCCCGCCCGGGCCTCGTCGCGGAGCCGGGCGGTTCTGTTATAGGCTCATGCACCGACCCGACCCCAGGGATTGCCCCGCATGATCGTACCGGCCTACCGCATCGCCGCCTCCGCAATCCCGCAAGCGGGCCAGGGCCTGTTCCTGGAACAGCCGGCGGCGCGCGGCGCGGTGCTGGTCGCGCCCGACAAGGTGCACACGCTGATGCCGGAAACGCGCCTGCGCGGCTTTGCGGAGGATTCTATCGAGGTGCGCTCCAGCGTGCGCTGGTTCGAGGACTGGTACTCGATCACGCCGGAATGGAGCGACGAGTGCTACGTCAACCATTCGTTCGAGCCCTCCGGCCTGTGGCACCTCGGCTTCATCTTTGCGTTGCGCGACCTGCCCGCCGGCACCGAGCTGACCATTGACTACCGGCTGGTGATCGGCAGCGGCGAGGTGATGCCGTTCAAGGATTCCGCCAGCGGCCAGCCCATCGTCGGCCTGCCCTGGGCCGATTGCCTGCGGCGCAGCACCCAGCTGCTGTCCGGGCTGATCCCGGGCTGATGCGCGGGCGGTCATCCGCCGGCCGCTGCTCGCCGTAACGGCCCTGAACCATGACCTGCTTATCGTCCCGCACGCGAGCGCCACGCCCATGTCGCCGCTCCTGACCCTGCTCGCCGGGGTGGCCGGCACCGCGGTGCTGCTGGCCGCGGTGTGGGCCGTGCAGCTGCGCACCCGCAACGCCGGCCTGGTGGACGCCGTGTGGTCGTGGTGCCTGGGCGGGCTCGGCGTGTTCTGCGCGGCGGTTGGCACCGCGCCGGCCGGCACGCGGTTGCTGCTGGCCGTGCTGTCCGGCGTCTGGGGGCTGCGCCTGGGCACGCACCTGCTGCTGCGCAACCACGGCAAGCCGGAGGACGGCCGCTACCGGCGCTTCCGCGAGCAATGGGGCGGCCGCGCGGACTTCAACCTGTTCTGGTTCTTCCAGCTGCAGGCGCTGTTCGCCGGCGCGCTGTCGGTCGGATTCCTGCCGGTGGCGTTCCGGCCCGACGCGCCGGGCGCCGCGGCGCTCGCTGCAGCCTGCGCGCTGTGGCTGGCGGCGGTGGCGGGCGAGGGCCTGGCCGACTGGCAGCTCGAGCGCTTCAAGCAGGATCCCGCCAACCGCGGCCAGGTCTGCCGCCGCGGCCTGTGGCGCTACTCGCGGCATCCGAACTACTTTTTCGAATGCCTGCACTGGTTGGCCTACCTGCCGCTGGCCTGCGGCGCACCGCTGTGGTGGCTGGCGCTGGCGCCGCCGGCGGTGATGGCGTTCCTGCTGCTGAAGATGTCCGGCATCCCCCTGACCGAGGCCCATCTGGCGCAGTCGCGCCCCGGCTACGCCGAGTATGTCCGCACCACCAGCGCCTTCGTGCCGTGGCCACCGAAAAGACGAGAGGGGTGAGGCGAGAGGAGAGAGGCGGAACAGCAAAAGCCAAAAAAGTTTGACACGGTGCGAGAGCCGCACATGTTCTTCTCGCCTCTCGCCTCTCGCCTCTCGGCCTTCTCCCACGTCTTCGTCCCTGCCTTGACCAAAGCCATGCAAGCCAGTTCATTCAATCCCATCGCGCTGTGCGAGCGCGGCCTGGTGCCCGACGCGGTGGCGCGCGCCGGCATGCGCGCCTTGATGCGGCGCCGGCTGCGCAGCGAGGCGGCGCTGGACGGCGAATTGCGCTCGCAGCGCTTCAACCGCTTCCTCGACGAGCTGCGTGCCGCGCCCATCGCCATCGAAACACGCACCGCCAATAGCCAGCACTACGAGGTGCCGGCCGAATTCTTCCGCCTGCACCTGGGGCCCCGCCTGAAGTATTCCTGCTGCCTGTACCCCACCGGCGGCGAAACCCTGGCGCAGGCCGAGGAGGCGATGCTCGAGCTGTACGCCGAGCGCGCCGGGCTGGCCGACGGCATGCGCATCCTGGACCTCGGCTGCGGCTGGGGCTCGCTGTCGCTGTGGCTGGCGCAGCGCTACCCCGGCGCGCGCATCACCGGCCTGTCCAATTCGGCCGGCCAGCGCCGCTTCATCGAACGGCGCGCCGCCGAGCTGGGCCTGCGCAACCTCGCCATCGTCACCGGCGACGTCGCCGGATTCGACTTCGCCCCCGCCGACGCCGGCTTCGACCGCGTGGTCTCGATCGAAATGTTCGAGCACATGAAGAACTACGGCCTGCTGCTGGCCAAGATCGCGCGCTGGCTCAATCCGGGCGGGCGCCTGTTCGTGCACATCTTCGTGCACAAGCTGCTGGCCTACCATTTCGAGGACCAGGCGGCCGACGACTGGATGAGCCGTTATTTCTTCACCGGCGGCACCATGCCGTCGGAAAACCTGCTGCTGAATTTCCAGGATGCGCTGCGCGTGCAACGCCAGTGGTGGGTCGGCGGCACTCACTACGAACGCACCGCCAACCACTGGCTGGCCGGCATGGACGCGGCGCGCGGGCCGATCCTGCAAGTGTTCGGCCAGACCTACGGCGCCGGCCAGGCGCGGATATGGTTCCAGCGCTGGCGCATGTTCTACATGGCGGTGGCCGAGCTGTTCGGCTACGCCGCCGGCAACGAATGGGGCGTGGCGCATTACCTGTTGGCACCGCGCTGATGCAACAATGGGCCGGTGCCCCCGCCCGGGCACCGGCGCGGCAAAGGCCTGCGGACAAGGAAGGACTTCGATGAAGAAATGGATCGTCGCCGTGCTGTGCATCGCCGCAGGCTCGGCGGCGGCCGCGCCGGCCCCGGCGCAGCAGACCGTGCGGTTTTACGGCTATGCCTACGACCTCGACACCGGCAAGTACATCTATACCGAGGTCTATCGCGAGGACATCGCGGCCGGCCGCTGGGTCGGCGGCGAAACGCGCTACTACGCCCTCGACGGCCGTTCACTGGGCGAAAAGACCCTGAGCTTCGCCAAGGACCCCTATATCCCCGTCTACACCCTGAACCTGCCGGCGGCCGGCTATTCCGAGGGCATCGCCGACGTCGCCGCCGGGCGTGTGTCGATGTTCAAGGAATCGCGCGAGAGCGGCCGCAAGACCGGCAGCGTCGACTGGCACCAGCCGATGGCCGCCGACAGCGGCTTCCACAGCTTCCTGTACGACCACATGCCCGAGCTGCTGTCCGGCCGCAGCATCCGCTTCACCTTCGCCGCCGCCGGCCAGCTCGACAGCTACGCCTTCCGTGCCGCCAAAACCGGCGACACCCGCTTCGAGGGCCAGCCGGCGGTGCTGCTCAAGGTGGAGCCGTCCTCGCTGCTGCGCTACCTGGTGGCGCCGCTGCTGCTCACGTACGACCCGGTCAGCCGGCGCCTGCTCGAATACCGGGGCATCTCCAACGTGATCAATCCCGCCACCGGCAAGGCTTACAATGCGCGCATCGACTACTTTTCGCAGCCGCCGCCCGATGCGCCGAAAAACCTGCCGCCGTTGGACTGAGCGCGGCCTCGCCCTGTCATGGCGCGCGCTGGCGCTGGGCCTGGCGCTGGCGGCGGGCCGCGCCGCAGCCGACGACTGGCAGCCGCCGCTGGACGACGCGCTGAAGCAGGCCGCGGTGCGCCACGCGCCGATCCTGGTGGAATTCCACGCCCCCTGGTGCTACTCCTGCTACTACATGGAGCGGGACGTGCTGAACGGCCCGGAGTGGGACAAGGTCAAGCGCAACTCGGTCGTGGTCGACCTCGACGCCGACTCGCCGGAAGGCGCCTACTGGCAAAAGCGGCTGTCGGTGCAGGGCATGCCCGGCTACGTGGTGCTCAACGAAAACGGCGACGAACTCGGCCGCATCCACGTGGAGCAGACGCGGTCGGAATTCTACCGCCAGCTCGACGCGATCTTCGACCGCGCCACCTCGCTGCAGGATCTGGCCAAGCGCGTCAGGGACGGCGGCGCGGCCTCGCTGCGCGCGGCGCGCGAAGTGCTCAAGTGCTACCACGAGCGCGGCGACGCCGCCGGCGGACTGGGCTGGGTCGCCGCACTGCCCGCGCCCACGCGTGCGGCGCTGGAAGCCGATCCGCACGCGCAGCTGTGGATCGGGCGGCTCAAGCTGATGGCCGCCGCGCAGGCCAAGGACCAGGCGCAGTGCGCCGCGCTGGCGCCGGCGGTGCTGGCTGGCGAGCTCGGCTGCGACCTGCCGTACGAGCTGGAGCGCGCCATGAGCTGCACCGCCGCGCTGCCGTCGTCGGAGCAGGCGCGCCTGTTCGCCCGCGAAAAGCCGGCGATGACGCGGCTGCTGTACGCGCGCGTGTTCGTCAGCAGCCCGAGCTGCGCGGATGCGCGCAGCGCGGTGCTGGTGACCGCGGACCTGGACCGGACGCTGGGCTACCCGCAGGCCGAGGCCGACATCCTGGAACGCGCCATCGCCGACGCCGGCCGCCGGCTGGACGACGGCTTCACCCGCCTGCAGGACCTGAAGCCGCGTGACCTGCGCAAGAACCGCAACCTCGCCGACAACCTGCGCCGCTACCTCGAGCGCGCCGGCCGGACCGATGAGCTGGATCTGCTCTATCCGAAGCTGATCGCGGCGTTCCCCGAGGACTACGTCTACCCGTTCCGCCTGGGCCGGAGCCTGGTCGAGCGCGGCCAGTACGCGCAGGCGCTGGTCTACCTGCAGCAGGCCGCGCCGCGGGCTTACGGCAGCAACCGGCTGGCGGTGGCGACGCAGCAGGTGCAGGCGCTGCTCCGGCTGGGCCGCGCCGACGACGCCCGCCAGGTGGTGGCCGACGCGCTCAAGGCCAACGGCCCCTGGTTCCCCGACGACGCGGCCCGGCTCAAGGCGATGGTGGACTGAAGCCGGGAATCGGGAGTCGAGAATCGGGAATCGTATACGGCGTTATGCTGCGGTTGATTGCCGCCCCCGGTATTCTTTGAATTTGAGGCTCGGCTCCCCGCCGCCCGCAATCCACCGCCTGCTTTCGACGATTCCCGATTCCCGATTCCCTATTCCCGTCTGCAAACATGAACCCCGAAACCCTCGCGCGGCTGCTGATCCGCTGCCCGGACCGGCCCGGTATCGTCGCCGCGGTGACCGCGTTCCTGTTCCGCCACGGCGCCAACATCACCGAGCTGGACCAGCATTCCACCGACCCCAGCGGCGGCCGCTTCTTCATGCGCCTGGAGTTCCAGACCCCGGGAGTGGACCTGGCGCCGGCCGAGCTGGAGCGCGCCTTCCAGCGCGAGGTGGCGGCGGGTTTCGCGATGGACTGGCGCATGAGCTACGCCGCGCGGCGGCCGCGCATGGCCATCCTGCTGTCGGCGCACGACCATGCCGCGCTGGAGCTGCTGTGGCGCTGGCAGCGCGGCGAGCTGCGCGTCGACATTCCCTGCGTGATCGCCAACCACGACCGCCTGGCGGCGGCGGCGCGCGCCTTCGGCGTGCCGTTCCACCATGTGCCGCAGGAGTCGCCCGAGCAGCGCGCGCAGGCCGAGGGGCGGATGCTGGAGATCATCGGCGAGCGCGCCGATTTCATCGTGCTGGCGCGCTACATGCGCATCCTCAGCGCGGACTTCGTGGCGCGCTTTCCCAGCCGCATCATCAACATCCACCACTCGTTCCTGCCGGCCTTCGTCGGCGCCGATCCGTACCGGCAGGCCTACGAGCGCGGCGTCAAGATCATCGGCGCCACCGCCCACTACGTCACCGAGCAGCTCGACCAGGGCCCGATCATCGACCAGGACACCGCGCGCGTTTCGCACAGCGACGAGATCGACGACCTGCGCCGCCTCGGCCGCGACCTCGAACGGCAGGTGCTGGCGCGCGCGGTGCGCTGGCACGTGGAAGAGCGGGTGCTGGTGGACGGCAACAAGACGATCGTTTTTTCTTGACGCTCTCTACGGGAATCGGGAATCGGGAATGGAGAATCGGGAGTCGTAAAAGGCGATAAAGCTGCCGGCCCGTGCCAAAGCACTTCGGCGTTGCAGCCGCCTGCTGCGGTTACGATTCTCGAATCTCCATTCCCGATTCCCGATTGCCGCCTCAATCCTCCCACACGATCCGCCGATCGCGGTCCTTCTCCGCTTCGTGCAGCGCCTCGCCCCAGCGCTGCTCGACGTTGTTGCGGCGCACTTTCATGGTGGGCGTCATCAGCTTGTTGTCGATGGTCCAGGCGTCGCGGGTGACGAACAGCTTGGCGATGGCCTCGTGCGGCTCCAGGGTCTGGTTGACCGCGTCCAGGGTGGCGAGCAGTTCCTGCTCCACCGCCGCGCGCGGCTTGGCCAGGGCCGCTGCGTTCAGGCTCAGCACCATGATCGGCTGGAACAGGCCGGAGCCGACCAGGCAGAGCTGGTCGATGTCGGTGTTGCGGCCGAAGGCGCCTTCGATCGGCGCGGGCGTGACGTACTTGCCCTTGAGCGTCTTGAAGATCTCCTTGAGCCGGCCGGTGATGTAGAGGTAGCCGTCGGCGTCGAGCCGGCCGACGTCGCCGGTGCGCAGCCAGCCGTCGGCGGTGAACAGCTCGGCGGTCTTCTGCGGGTCCTTGTAGTAGCCCAGGGTCACGCCGGCATGCTTGTTCTGGATTTCGCCGCCCTCGGCGATGCGCACCTGCGAATCCGCGTACGGCTTGCCGACGCTGCCCATGCGGTTCTGGCCGGGCAGGTTGCAGCTGACGTATATGGAGTTCTCGGTCATGCCGTAGCCCTGGTAGATCTCGATGCCCAGGCGCGCATACCACTGCATCACCGGCAGCGGCAGCGGCGCGGCGCCGCTGACGCGCAGCCAGCAGCGCTCCAGCCCGAGCTGCTTGCGGATCTTGTTGCGCACGAGCGTCGACAGGATCGGCAGCCGCAGCAACAGGTCCAGCTTCTTCTGCGGCAGCTTCTGCAGGATGCGGCCCTGGATGCGCGTCCATACCAGCGGCACGCCGTAGAAGCGCGTCGGCCGCACGGTGGTCAGGGTGGCGGCGAGCTTTTCCAGGTCTTCCAGGAACCAGACCTGCGCGCCCAGGTACATGCTGGCGCCTTCCACCGCGCCGCGCTCGAAGGCGTGCGCCAGCGGCAGGTAGGACAGCAGGTGCTCGCCTTCCGGCCGCGCCGGCATCATCCGCAGCATGCCGGCCACGGTGAATTTCAGGTTGGCCTCGGTGATGATCACGCCCTTGGGGTCGCCGGTGGTGCCGGAGGTGTAGATCAGGCTCCACGGCGCATCCGCCGCGCGCGCCACCGGCGCGGCCAGTGGCGCGGCGCCGGCGACGAGCGCGTCCCAGTCGTGCTCGCAGGGTGGCACGCCGGGATAGGGCAGGGCGATGCGGATGATGTCCTTGGGCAGGCAGGCCATGAAGCCCTGCGCGTCCGGCATCGGCCCGACGAACACCGCCTTGGCCTCGCTGTGCGCCAGGATGTAGCGCACTGCGTCGTCGGACTGCTTCGGGTACAGGCCGACGCCGACATAGCCGCCCAGGCCGGCGGCGAAATCCGCCATGAACCAGTGCGCGGTGTTCATGCCGGCGATCGCCACGCTGCTGCCGGGCGCCAGACCCAGGGCGGCCAGCGCGGCGGCCATGCGCCGGGCCTGGTCGGCCACCTCGCCCCAGGAATAGCTGCGCCAGGCGCCCTTGACCGGCTGGTGCAGGTAAGGCTGGTCCGGAGTCTCCTGCGCGCGGCGCAGCAGGGTCTGTACCGGATTCAGCAGTTCGCTCATTGTTGCCTCGTGGATTGACGCCGTCCGCCGGCGGCCATCGTAACCCGAATGCGCCGGCCCGTAGCCGGCCGGCGCAGGTGCCGCAAGGCCTCACCCCGCGCGCGATGGAACGGGCGCACCGGGCGTTTCAACGCGAGGGATCGTATTCGAGACGCTATCGATGCCGCGGCGACAGTGCCAGGCCGAGAAAGACCATCAGCGCCCGATTGAGCCGGACCATGTCCTCGTCGTCGAGCCGCCCGATCCGCTCGCCGACCTTGGCCTTCGGCACCGTGACGATCTTGTCCACCATCAGCCGGGACCGGGCGCGCAGGCCATTGCGCTGGTTCGGCTCCACCGGAAGCCGGATCAAAGGCGCTTCAGTCCGGTCCGTGGTGAAGGCGCAGACCGTGATGGAATCCGTGGCGTCGAAGCTGTCGTCCTGCACGACGACAACCGGGCGCGGCTTGCCCGCACAGTCCTTGCCGCCGGAGACCGTCCAGATCTCCCCCCGCCTCATTCATCGCCCCACACCGACGCCGCGTCGACGAAGGCCTGATCGCCGGTGGCACGTCTGCCGGCGGCGACCGCCGCCGATTGCCGGTGCGCCGCCGACTTGAACGCGGCGGCACGTACGTCCGGTACCCAGATCTGGATGGGCCGCAGGCCCTGTGCCCGCAGCCGCTCGCGGTGTTCCCGCACCTTTACCCGCGTGGACTCCACGCTTTTTGCCGATGCCATGGCCCGGATCTCCCGCAAAAGTTACATGTAACGTAGCACCGGCGAGCCGTCGCCACCAGCCTTTTCGCGGTCTCCCGGGCGGACGGCGGAGCGGGAGCAGCGGCCGCGGGACGCTCTCAGCCGGCCGCGGCGCGCCGCGGCGGCATGCCGCCGAGCTCCAGGCCGCCGTCGGCGCGCACGCTGGCGAAGTACTGCTGCGGGGTGAACACGTCGACTTCGATGGCCTCCAGCCGCGCCGCGTGGGCCTTGCGCACCAGCGCCGCTTCCTCGCCGCCGACGAGGCCGAGGTTGGCGGCGTCCTGCGCCAGCTCTTCGGGGTTGCCGCGCTTGAGCTTGCCGGCCTTCTGCGCGGCGCGGATCTTGTTCAGTGCCGGCTCGGCCTCGGCCAGCAGGCGGAACGCCTTGAGCAGCCGGCCGGCGCCCTGGGTTTCGTCGTCGGCGATGAAGCTGTCGCCGACGATGCGCCGGTACTGCTCGCTGGGCGACTGGATCGCCAGCGCGGCGCGGTGGCTCAAGGCGTC
This sequence comes from Nevskia sp., assembly GCA_016779605.1. Lineage (GTDB taxonomy): Bacteria > Pseudomonadota > Gammaproteobacteria > Nevskiales > Nevskiaceae > Nevskia. Next base: position 11,081 of record JADHNH010000022.1, read on the forward strand.
GGCCGGCGCGCGGCCCAGCGGGTTGATGCGCAGCGCCAGCAGGCCGACGGTGCGCAGCCACAGGCCGGGCAGGCCGCCGCCGAAGTTGGCGTAAATGCCGGCGAAGGCGTCCTGCACCTGGCCTAGCGCGTACTCGCAGGCGTACTGCACCAGCGGCAGGTCTTCCTGCTTGCGCCCTTCCGCCTCCCAGCGCCGCAGCGCGCAGAAGCCCAGCAGCTGCCAGGCCAGCGCATCGGCGTAGCGGCCGGTGAGCTTGCCGCGCACCTTGAGCTTGCCGCCCAGGGCGAACATCGCCAGGTCCGTGAGCACGGCGAAGCGCGTGGCGCTCCAGCCCAGGCGCCGGTAGTAGCGCGCGGTGGGGCCGCCCACCGGCGTGCCGGCGCTGTAGCCGCGGGTGAGATAGCGCACCGCGGCGCGGCCGATGTTCAGTGCGAAGTGGCCGATCCAGCCGAGCAGGTTTGCGCGGAAGGCGGCGACGTCGCCCTGTTCCACCGCTTGCACCACCTTGAGCGCGTACGGGTGGCAGCGCGTGGCGCCCTGGCCGAAGATGATCAGCGTGCGGGTCATGATGTTGGCGCCTTCCACCGTCACGCCCACCGGCGAGGATTGGTAGCCCATGCCCAGGATGTTGTTCGGCCCCTGCATGATGCCGGCGCCGGCGAACACGTCCATGCCGTCGATCACCAGCTCGCGCGCCAGCGCGGTGGTGTAGGCCTTGAGCACCGCCGACACCACCGGCGGCTGCTGCCCGGCGTCCACCGCCGAGCAGCCGAAGATGCGGGCGCCGTCCATCATGTAGGTCAGCGCGGCGATCTTGCCGACCTTGTCTTCCACGCCTTCCATGCGGCCGATCGGGATGCCGAACTGCTGGCGCACCATCGAGTAGGCGCCGGTGACGGCGGCCACCGTGCGCGCGCCGCCCACCGCGCCGGCCGGCAGGCTGACCATGCGGCCGCCGGCGAGCTGCTCCATCAGCATGCGCCAGCCCTGGCCGGCGCCGCCGACGCCGCCGACGATGTTCTCCACCGGCACCACCACGTCCTTTCCGACCAGCGGGCCGTTGTAGAACGGGCTGCCGATCGGGTCGTGGTGGTCGCCGTTGGAAAAGCCGGGCGCGCCCTTGTGGATCAGCACGCAGGTGATGCCGACCTGCTCGCCCTTTTCCAGCAGGTTCTGCGGGTCGTGCAGGCTGCAGGCGATGGTGGCGAGGTCCGCCACCGGCGCCAGCGTGATGTAGCGCTTGCGGAAGTTCAGGCGCAGCTTGAGCGCGCCGTCGGCATCCTTGAACACCAGCGCCTCGCCCTTGATCGAGGCGGCGTCGGAGCCGGCGGTCGGCTCGGTCAGGCCGAAGCAGGGCACGTATTCGCCGCTGGCCAGGCGCGGCAGGTAGTGCGCCTTCTGCTCCGCGGTGCCGTAGTGCTTGATCAGCTCGGCGGCGCCGAGCGAGTTCGGGATCAGCACGAACGTGCTCACCGTGGCGCTGACCGGCGCCAGCTTGGCCATGATCGTGCTGATGCCCAGGGTGGAGAAGTCCCTGCCGCCGTACTCCTTGGGGATCAGCAGGCCCATCATGCCGGACTGCTTGATGAAGGCCAGCAGCTCGTCGGGCATGCGCCGGGTGCGGCCGATGCCGTAGCGGTCGACCATGCGGCACAGCTCCTCCACCGGGCCTTCGAGGAACGCCCGCTCTTCCGGCCGCAGGCGGCCGTAGGGCTGCGCCAGCATGCGGCCGAAATCCGGCTTGCCGGCGAAGATCGGCCCGTCGATCCAGACCGTGCCGGCTTCCAGCGCCAGCCGCTCGGTGTCCGAGATCTGCGGCAGCATGCGCCGCGACTTCATCCACTGCATCAGCGCTGCGAACATGGCTGCAACCTCCGCAAGATGCCGAGCCTCGGCCGGTCCGTCATTGACCCGCGCGCGCCTACTCGAAGCGCTTGCCCGTCCTGGCCATTTCCACCAGCAGCGCGGCCGGCTTGAAGCGCGCGCCGTACCTGGCGGCAAGCTCCTCGGCGCGCTTGACGAACCGGGCCACGCCGTAGGCGTTGATGAACTGCAGCGCGCCGCCCTGGTGCGGGGCGAAACCCCAGCCGAGGATCGAGCCGATGTTGGCGTCGGCCACCGACAGCACCACGTTTTCCTCGTGGCAGCGCGCCGCCTCGTTGGCCTGCGCGAACATCAGGCGGTCGATCATCTCCTGCTGGTCGAGCTGCTGTTTCGACAGCGGGAAATGCCGCGCCAGTTCCGGCCAGATGAACTTCTGGCCGGCTTGCGGATATTCGTAAAAGCCCTTGGCGGCCTTCTTGCCGGGGCGGTCCAGCTCCTTGACCATCTTCACCAGCACCGCCTCGCCCGGGTGGGGCGTGTAGGTCTTGCCCTCGGCGGCGAAGTCCTTGCGGGTCTGCTCGACGACGTGCAGCGACAGCGACAGCGAGACTTCGTCCTGCAGCGCCAGCGGCCCGACCGGCATGCCCGCCTGCAGCCCGGCCACCTCGATCGAGCGCGGGTGCTGGCCCTCGGCCAGCAGGCTCAGGCCTTCCTGCACGTAGGTGGCGAAAGTGCGCGAGGTGTAGAAGCCGCGCGAGTCGTTGACCACGATCGGCGTCTTGCGGATCTGCTGCACGTAGTCGAAGCCCTTGGCCAGCGTCGCCTTGGAGGTCTTCTTGCCGACGATGATCTCCACCAGCTTCATCTTGTCCACCGGCGAGAAGAAGTGCAGGCCGATGAACTGCTCCGGCCGCACGCTGGCCAGGGCCAGGCCGGTGATCGGCAGGGTGGAGGTGTTGGAGGCGAAGGTGGCCGTGGCCGCCAGCACCGCCTCGGTCTTTTTGGTCACGTCGGCCTTGATCGCGCGGTCCTCGAACACCGCCTCGATCACCAGGTCGCAGCCGGCCAGGTCCTTGTAGTCGGCGGTGGTCCTGATGCGCTCCAGCAGCGCGCTCTTGCCGGCCGGCGTTTCGCTGCCCTTCTTGATCGCCTTGTCGAGCAGGCCGGCGGAGTAGGACTTGCCCTTCTCGGCCAGCTCTACCGTCGTGTCGAGCAGCACCACCTCGATGCCGACCTTGGCCGAGACGTAGGCGATGCCCGCGCCCATCATGCCGGCGCCGAGGATGCCGAGCTTCTTCACCGTGCTCTTGTCGAAGCCTTCCGGGCGGCTCCTGCCCTTGTTGATGGCGTTCTGCTGGAACCACAGCGTGCCGATGATGTTCTTGGCCACCTGGCTCACCGCCAGGTTGGCGAAGTAGCGCGACTCGATGCGGCAGCCGGTGTCGAAGTCGACCAGGCCGCCCTCGAACACGCAGCTCATGATGTTGTTCACCGCCGGGTAGTTGCCGTAGGTCTTGGCGTCGGCCATCGACGGCGCGATGGCCCACATCTGGCCCACCGCCGGGCTGCGCGAATCGCCGCCCGGCCACTTGAACTTCTTGTCGTCCCAGGGCTGCACCGGCTTGGGGTTGACCGCGATCCAGGCCTTGGCGCGCTCGATCATCTCGGCGCGGTCCTTGGCCAGCTCGTTGATCATGCCGGTCTGCCTGGCCTTCTCGGCGGACAGCTCGGTGCCTTCCAGCAGCAGCGGCAGCGCCGGCTGGATGCCGATCAGGCGCGGCAGGCGCTGGGTGCCGCCGCCGCCGGGCAGCAGGCCGAGCTTGACCTCGGGGAAGCCGAACTTGGCCTTGGGCTCGTTCACCGCCACGCGGTAATGGCAGGCCAGCGCCAGCTCCATGCCGCCGCCCAGCGCGGTGCCGTTGAGCGCGGCCACCACCGGCCGGCCGAGCAGCTCCAGCCGGCGCATGAAGCCCTTGAACTTCTCGGCCAGCTCGAAGGCCTGCTCGGCGCGGGTCATGGCGAAGAGCTTCTCGATGTCGGCGCCGGCGAGGAACTCCTTCTTGCCGGAGGTGAGGATCACGCCCTTCACCGCCGCGTCGGACTCGATGCGCGCCAGCGCGTCGGCCAGCGGCTTGGTAAGGTCGTCGTTGAGCACGTTCATGGAACGGCCCGGCATGTCGAGCGTCAGCGTGACGACGCCGTCGGCGTCCTGGCTGTATTGCACGCTGCTGTTGGTCTGGTCGGTCATTTGAATTCCGTATTTGTGGTCAGTCCGGTGAGTTCGGCCGCACCGCGGCCTGCGGGGTCGCGCCTGCGGCGCTGCGAGGAGAGGGGGTGGGCAAAGCCGTTCTTCACGGCGAACCGCCTCACCCCTGGCTCTTCACACCCGTTCGATGATGGTGGCGATGCCCATGCCGGCGCCCACGCACAGCGTCATCATCGCGGTGGAGCGGCCGGTGCGCTCGAGCTCGTCCAGGGCGGTGCCCAGGATGATGCTGCCGGTGGCGCCCAGCGGATGGCCCATGGCGATGGAGCCGCCGTTGACGTTGACCTTGTCCATGTCGATATCCAGGGCGCGCACCGCCTTCATCACCACCGCGGCGAAGGCCTCGTTGATCTCGAACAGGTCGATGTCCTGCGCGTTCATGCCGGCCTTCTTCAGCGCTTTCTGCGCGGCCGGCGCGATGCCGGTGAGCATGATGGTCGGCTCGCTGCCGATCACCGCCACCGAGCGGATCTTCGCGCGCGGCTTCAGGCCCAGCGCGCGGCCCTTTTCCTTCGAGCCGACCAGCACCAGCGCGGCGCCGTCGACGATGCCGGAGGAGTTGCCGGCGTGGTGCACGTGGTTGATCTTCTCCACCGTGGTGTACTTGCGCAGCGCGGTGGCGTCGAAGCCCATCAGGCCGATCTGCTCGAACGAGGGCTTGAGCGTGGCCAGGCCTTCCAGCGTGGTGTCGGCGCGGATGAACTCGTCGTGGTCCAGCACCACCATGCCGTTCAGGTCCTTCACCGGCACCAGCGACCTGGCGAAGCGGCCTTCGGCGCTGGCCGCGGCGGCGCGCTTCTGCGAGCGCAGCGCGAACTGGTCCACGTCGGCGCGCGAGAAGCCTTCCAGCGAGGCGATCAGGTCCGCGCCGATGCCCTGCGGGGCGAAGCCGAGCTGGTGGTTGACGCGCGGGTCCATCGCCCAGGCGCCGCCGTCGGCGCCCATCGGCCAGCGCGACATGCTCTCCACGCCGCCGGCCACCACCAGGTCCTCCTGGCCGGACATCACCTTCATCGCCGCCAGGTTGACCGACTCCAGGCCCGAGGCGCAAAAGCGGCTCTGCGTCACGCCGGGCACGTTCTGCGCCCAGCCGGCATACAGCACCGCGGTGCGCGCGATGTCGGCGCCCTGCTCGCCCACCGGAGTGACGCAACCCAGCACCACGTCGTCGACCTGGCTGGTGTCGAGGCTGTTGCGCTCCTGCAGGGCGTGCATCAGGTTGCCGAGCAGGTGCACCGGCGCCACCTGGTGCAGGCTGCCGTCTTTCTTGCCCTTGCCGCGCGGGGTGCGTACTGCGTCGTAGATGAAGGCTTCGCTCATGACTCACACGCTCCTTGAGGTTGATTGCCGGCGACGGTAATCTAAATTACCATCGCGCTTGATTCGCTGCGGCCCCGGAAAAGGAGCCGTGACCGTGCCGGCGCTGCGTTTCTCCGTGCGGGCCAGGAGTGCCGGCCCGCCGCCTTGTCCGGCAATGGCGGGGTGATTGGTGTGGATTGACGAGCGTAATCCTATCCCCCGCGCCGGTCAATACGGTAGCGTATGGAAAGCCGGGCCAGTGCGGATCGGTCAGTAAGCATCGTTACAGCCGGAATGAAGCCGACGAGGTCAATGCAAATGGGCACCCGCGAAACCCCGATCCAGCAGCCGCCGGAGCCGGCCGGCGCAAGCCGCCCGAAGCTCGACCCGCAGACGCGCGCGCGCATCGAGCAGGCCGTGCTCGAGGTGTTCTCCGAGCGCGAGTTCCACCGCGTGGGCCTGATCGAGATTGCCCGCGGCGCCAACGTCTCGCTGCAGACCATCTACAAGTACTACGGCGGCAAGGAAGCCCTGCTGTTTGAGACGCTCGACGCCAACCTGGCGCGGCTGGCGGTGCGCATGCTGGACCACCTGCAGGGCCTGGAGGACTACAAGGAGAAGTTCCGCAAGGTGTTCTGGGTATCGCTGGACTTCTTCGAGAAGAATCCCAAGGTGATGCAGCTCATCATGAGCTCGGTCTACGTCAACACCTGGCGCAAGCGCGAAAACTACCGCAACCCCGAGCTGTTCGGCACCTTCATCAAGGTGCTGGCCGAAGGCCGCGCGCGCGGCATCCTCAACGACCAGGTGGACGAGAAGTACCTGCTCGACTTCATCATGGGCGTGCTCGGCCGGCTGGTGCAGATGTACATCCACCGCGGCCAGAAGGAGCCGCTGACGCGCCAGGCCAACGTGCTGTTCGAGATGCTGTGGCGGGCGCTGGCCAAGCCGGCTTGAGTATCGCAGCATCCATTTCGCGTGCGCCGGTTCTCCACGGGCGTACCCTGCACATCTGCGAGGTGTCTCATGTCGCAAATTGAAGCAAGGCTCCGCGCACTCGGCCTGACGCTGCCGCCGCCGACGCGGCCGCCGCCTGGGGTGGTGCTGCCGTTCCAGTTCGTGCGCGTGGTCGGCCGCCGCGCGCTGATTTCCGGCCACGGGCCACAAAGCGCGGACGGTGGCTTCGCCGCGCCGCTGGGCAAGCTCGGCCGCGAGTTGTCCCTGGAACAGGGCTACGCCGCCGCGCGGCTCACCGCGCTGTCGATGCTCGGCAGCCTGCAGCGCGCGCTCGGTGACCTGGACCGGATCGCCGCCTGGACGCGCGTGTTCGGCATGGTCAATTCCGCACCCGGCTTCCACCAGCAGCCGGCCGTCATCAATGGCTTCTCGGACCTGATCCTGGAAGTGTTCGGCCCGGAGGTCGGCGGCCACAGCCGCAGCGCGGTGGGCATGGCCGAGCTGCCGTTCAATATCCCGGTGGAGATCGAAGGCGAGGTCGAACTGGCGGCGTGAGGCCGGCGCCGGATCAGCGACTCCCGCCGATCAGGGCGAACAGCAGCGCGGTTCCGAGAAACAACAGGATCGTTCCCATTGCGCGGTCGATCCAGTGGGCATGCGCCGCCAGGCGTGCGCGCACGCTGTCATGGCCGAGGGTCCAGGCGACGAAGCAGAACCAGGCCATGGTCGTCAGCACCATCCAGCCGCCGAGCAGCAGGCGCAGCCGCACCGAGGCGCCGGCCGACACCACCACCGCGCACAGCGCCACGAAGAACAGCATGGCCTTGACGTTGAGCGCGTTGGTCAGCACGCCGATGGCGAAATCCAGCCGCGCCGGCCGCAGCGGTGCCGCGCTCGCCGGAGGGCCGCCGGGCGGCGCCGGCCGCGCGCGCAGCGCCGACGCCCCGATCCACAGCAGCAGGCCCGCTCCGCCCAGGCGCAGCGCGGCCAGCAGCACCGGGTAACGCTGGATCGCCCAGGCCAGCGCGAACAGCGCGTAGGCGACATGCAAGGCGATGCCGCAGCCGATGCCGGCGGCGGTGCGCAGGCCGGCTGCGCGGCCGTGCGCGAGGGTCTGGCGCGTCACCATGGCGAGGTCCGGCCCCGGGCTGACCACGGCCAGGGCATGCGCCGCCGCCACGCTGGCGAACAGCGACCAGGGGCTCATGGTGCGCGGATCCGGCTGATGGCGATTGCGGGCATACGGGTGGCTGACCGGCGGGGGGCAGCCAAGTCTATGATGGGTTCAAACCCGCGGCAGCCCTGTCGCATCTGAAGGACAAATGACCACGGCGACCCTATGTTCCGAGCCGGACGCTGGCCTGACTGCTGCCGCGGCGACGATGGTTGAGGCCACGGCGGCTGCCGAGCCGGAGGACCTGGCGCTGGCGCGGCTGGCGGCGGCCGGCGACGCGCGCGCGTTCGAGCGGCTCTACCGCATGCACGTGGATCGCATCTACGGCCTGTGCTGCCGCCTGTGCAACGGCGACACCGCGCGCGCCGACCAGTCGGTGCAGGACGCCTTCGTGCGCGCCTGGGAGCGCCTGGGCAGCTTCCGCGGCGAAAGCCGCTTCGGCACCTGGCTGCACCGGCTCACCGTGAACGTGGTGCTGGGCGAGCACCGGCTGCTCAAGCGCTGGGTGGCGTTCGAGGACAACGGCGGCGAAGGCGAGGGCGCGGCCGAGTACCTGGAGGCGCACCACGACGACACCGGCACCCGCATGGACCTGGAGCGCGCGCTGTCGCGCCTGCCCAAGGGCGCGCGCGCGGTGCTGGTGCTGCACGACATCGAGGGCTACCAGCACGACGAGATCGCGGAGTTGACCGGCATCGCCGTCGGCACCTCCAAGGCGCAGCTGCACCGGGCGCGCCGGCTGATGAAGGAGTGGTTGCAATGAACGGCGAACACGGTTCCTCCGCAAAGCAGAAGGACGAGGCGGCGCCGGTGCCCGGGCTGGCCGGCCTGCGCAAGCCGCGCGCGCCGTCGCAGGACCTGTGGCCCGGCATCGAGGCGCGCATCCGCGCGCGCCGCGCGCGCGTCTGGCCGGCGCGCCTGGCCGCGCTCGGCGCGATGGCGGCGGGCGTGCTGCTGACCCTGGGCATCTCGCTGGAGCGCGGCGGCTGGCAGCCGGTGCCGGCGCCGCAGCCGCTTGCTTCGGCGCGGCCGGCGCCCGGCCCGCTGCAGGGTGCGCCGCACGACCCGGCGCTGCTGCCGGCGGTGGCGCACCTGCACCCGGAAACGCGCGCGCTGGTCAAGGCCAACCTGAAGATCGTGGACAGCGCCGAAACGCAGCTGCGCCGTGCGCTCAACGCCGACCCGGACGCCGAGTACCTGAAGAGCCTGCTCGCCAGCACGCGCCAGCAGAAGCAGGAGCTGCACCTGGTGCTGGCGGACGCGCGCTGATGGCCGCGCTGATCCACTTGCGCCTGCGTTTGCGGCGCCGCAGCGCCGGGCTATGGCTGGCAGCCTGCGCCTGGGTGCTGCCGGCGGCGGTTGGCGCGGCGGCCCCGGCGGACCCGGCGCCACCACCACCCGGCCTCGAGCAGCGGCTGGAAGACCTGCGGCAGATGGCACAGGACAAGGGCCGCGCGGCGGTCGAACTGGCGATGCGCGAGCGGCTCGAGGTGCAGGGCCTGGCGGCGCGCGCCACCGCGGCCGACGACGGCGAAGGCGGCGGCCGCGCGGTGGACGAGCATCGCCCGCTGAATGCCGACGGCCGCGTGTTCGTCAGCAACGGTTCGGGCAGCGTGGTGGTCTCGGCCTGGGACAAGAACGAAGTGGCGGTTTCCGGCGATCTCGGCGGCGGCGTGGAGCGCATGGACATCAGCGGCGACGCCGCCAGCCTGCGCGTGGTGGTGCGGGCGGCGCGCCATGCGCACCTGAGCGGCAGCGTGGACCTGCGCCTGATGGTGCCGGCGGCGGCGCAGGTGTCGGTGGAGACCGTCAGCGCCGACGTCGCGGTGCACGGCACGCGCGGCCCGGTGAAGGTCAACAGCGTCAGCGGCGACGTCGGCCTGGCGGTGGATGCGCCGGAAGTCGCCGCGCAGACCGTCAGCGGCGACCTCATACTGCAGGGGCCGTCGGCCAACACCGCCGCCAACAGCGTCAGCGGCGACCTGCGCATGAGCGGGCTGCAGGGCCGGCTGGTCGCCGAAACCGTGTCCGGCCACATCGAGCTGGCCGGCGGCAGGTTCGACGAGCTGCGCCTGAAGTCGATCTCCGGCGACATGCACCTGGACCTGTCGTTCGGCGAGCACGCCACGGTGGTGGGCGAGACGCTGTCCGGCGACATCAGCCTGCAGGTGCCGCACGACGTCTCCGGCACGGCCATCCTCAAGAGCTTCAGCGGCGAGGCCCAGTGCAGCCTGGCGCAGGCCACGTCCTCGGCGTCCGCACGCAAGCACGAGCGTGAGTACAGCTTCGGCGACGGCAAGGGCGTGAACCTGAGCCTGTCGACCTTCAGCGGCGACATCCACGTCGAAGGCAAGTAATCCGCGGCGCGGCGCGCCGATCCTGCCCAGGCCGCTCAGGCGCCGTCGCCGCCGGGGCCGATCGCCACCCGCACCAGGCCGTCGGCTTCAACCCAGGCGCGGTACATGCCGCCGGCGTTGAACGGCAGCGCCAAGCGTCCCGCACGGTCGACGGCGATGCAGCCGCCGCGGCCGCGATACCGCCGCACCGCGTCGAGCGCCTCGGCGCAGGCGTGTTCGAGGTGCCAGCCGCTCCAGGCCAGCCGGGCGTGCACCGCGTGGCCGAAGCCGCAACGGATGAAAGCCTCGCCGGTGCCGGTGCACGACAGCGCGGCGCTGGCGTCGTCGGCGAAGGTGCCGGCGCCGATCAACGGCGTGTCGCCGACGCGCCCGGCCAGCTTGTTGGTGAGGCCGCCGGTGGAAGTGGCGGCGGCCAGGTGGCCTTGAGCATCGCGCGCCACCGCACCGACGGTGCCGAAGGCTTCATCGGTGCCGCCGGCACCCGGTGAGGGCGCGTGGTCGTGGTCCAGCGTGATGGCGCCGCGCGCCCGTGCCGCCGCAAGCTGCTGCCGGCGCGCCTCGGTGATGAAGTAGTCCGGCTCCACGCGCTCCAGCCCGAGCTGTGCCGCCAGCTGTTCGGCGCCGGCACCGGCGAAGAACACGTGCGGCGTGCGTTCCATGATCGCGCGCGCCAGCCGCACCGGGCTCTTGACGCGGCAGACGGCAGCCACCGCGCCGCAAGCGCGGTCGACGCCGCGCATCACCGCGGCATCGAGCTCCGGCAGTCCCTCGCGGTTGAGCACGGCGCCGACGCCGGCGTTGAACAGCGGGCACTGCTCGAGCTGCTCCACCGCGTGGGTCACCGCGTCCAGCGCGCCGGCGCCGCCGCGCAGCAGCGCCAGCGTCTCCGTGGCGATGCGGCGCAGCGCGTCGCGTTGGGCCGACTGCGCGGCCGGGTGCGTCGGCGGGTCGCCGGCGCCGCCATGCAGCGCCAGTCGCACCAGCTGCGGGGACGGCGGCGTTTCCATAGGGAGAAACTTTAGTCGAACGGCGGCGCCGCGGCAGGGTAAGCTGCCGGCGGCGCCCGCGGCATGCGCGGGACATTCACCGAATCAGCAAGGAGACGGCCGGTGGTGCACAAGGCGGGCGCATCAGGGTTCATCGCTGCCGTGCTGGCGGCGCTGGCTGCCGTGAGCGCGTGCAGCACGGCGCCGACCGCCCCCGGCTCGGCTGCCGGCGCCAAGCCGCCGATGGCCGGTGCGTCGAACGCGGCGCCGCCGCTACGCGTCGCCGTGGCCGCTTTCGACGATGCCACGTCGCACGGCGTCGGCCCGGGCATCGCTGAGCTGCTGTCGCGTGCCCTGGTCGACAGCGGCCGCTACGTTGCAGCCCCGGCTGCGCCGCCGGGCAATGCGGCGCAATCGCTTTCCGCCGATGCGCAGCTGTTGATCCGCGGCTCGGTGGTGGTGTTCGAGCCGAGCTGCAAGGGCGGCACGCTGATCCTGCTGGCCGACAGCCAGGCCTGCATCACCTTAAACCTGACGGTGGTCGACGCCGCCAGCGGCCGGGTGCTGGCAGCGGACACGGTGCAGCGCACCTCGTCGGCCGGGGCTGCAGCGGTGCCGGCGCCCGCCGTGGCGCTGCCGGACGGCCTGCGCGCCTACGCCAATACCAGCATGGAGCTGGCGATCCGCAACAGCGTCGAAACCGCGCTGGACGACATCGCCGCGGCCCGCCGCTGACCGTCACGTCGAGCCGCGCCGGGCGACGTCACTGCTGCGCCGCGGCGCGCACGTCGGCGCCTGCGGGCGGCGCAGCGGGGCCCAGCGCATCGACGACGATCGACGGCGTCAGGTTCTGCGGCAGCACCCTGGGTTCGCCGCCGTTGACATAAACCAGGTACAGCGGCACGCCGGGGCTGCCGAAGCGGTCCAGCACTTCGGTGATGGCGGGATCGCCGCGGCTCCAGTCGCCTTCCAGCCAGGCGACGTTGCGCTCGGCGAACGCCTGCTCGACGCGGGCCGAGGTCAGCGCCAGGTGCTCGTTCACCTTGCAGGTGACGCACCAGTCGGCGGTGAAGTTGACGAACACCGTGCGCCCCTGCTCGCGTAGCTCGGCCAGGCGCTGCGGCGACCACGGCTCGTGGGCGCCGCCGGCGCGCGCTGCCGGCGCGGCGTCCGCAGGCGGCGCGCGCAGCTGCGGCGTGGCCAGCAGCGCCAGGGCAGCGGCCACCGCCGCGTAGCGCAGCACCGCGCCGAGGCGGCCGCCGGCGCGCAGCCACACCGCCAGCGACAGCAGCACCAGGCCGACCAGCGCCAGCGCTATGGCGTCGCGCCCGGCCTGTCCGCCCAGCACCCACAGCAGGAACACCACGGTGAGGTAGAGCGGGAACGCCATCGCCTGCTTGAAGGTCTCCATCCACGCGCCGGGCCGGGGCAGGAAGGCGCCGAGCCGCGGGAAGAATCCGATCAGCAGGAACGGCAGCGCCAGGCCGAGCCCCAGGCACAGGAACACCGCGCCGGCCACCGGCGGCGGCTGCGCCAGCGCGTAGCCCAGCGCGGTGCCGACGAACGGCGTGATGCAGGGGCTGGCCACGACCACCGCCAGCAGGCCGGTGAAGAACGAGCCGCGGTAGCCGCCCTGCGCGGCCAGCGCTTGGCCCATGCCCATGATGCGGGTGCCGAACTGCACCAGGCCCGACAGCGACAGTCCCATGATGAAGAACAGGTACACCAGGCCGGCGACGAACGCCGGCTGCTGCAGCTGGAAGCCCCAGCCCACCGCCGCCCCGGCGCGGCGCAGCCCGATCAGGGCGGCGGCCAGCGCGCCGAACATCAGCAGCACGCCGAAGGTGTAGGCCACGGCGTGCCCGCGCTGGTGGCGCGCCACCCGGCCACGCGCCTCGATCAGGCTGATCGCCTTGATCGACAGCACCGGGAACACGCAAGGCATCAGGTTGAGGATGATGCCGCCGAGCAGGGCGAACAGCAGCGTGCGCGCCAGGCTCGCCGGCGCCGCCGCGGCGGCAGCGATTCCGGCTGCGGGCACCGCGCCGGCGGGCACCGGCTTGACCGGCCCGGGCCTTGCATGGATTTCCCAGGCTTTGGCCGATGCGCCGTCATGCAGCACCAGCACGCCGTCCACCTGCGGCGGCGCCTTGATGAAGGAGTCGTTCAAGGATTGCGAGATGCGCAGCAGGTGGTTTTCGTTGTCGATCCGCTGCGGCGCGGAGTGCCGCACCAGGTCGCCGGCATACGGGAAGAACTCGATGACGCCGCCGGTGGACAGGTGTGCTCCGCCCACCGCCAGCGAAAAGTCGCCGTCGCGGGCGGCGAACTGCACGCTCCAGTCCGCCGGCGCTGGCTGCGGCAGCTCGGCGCGGGCCGCGGCAAATGTGTCGCGCCAGCGCGGGTCGGCCTGCACCGGCTGGCCGGGCGCCGGCGGCGCCAGGCGCAGGCTCAGCTCCGCCGAGCCGGGGATGCAGATGTCCCGGCACACCAGCCAGCGCGCCTTGGCCTGCACGCTCACCGGCGACGGCGCCGGCCAGTCCGGCGGTACGTGCAGGGGCACCGGCAGCAGGGTGTCGGCGTGGTAGCCGTAATTGACGATGTCGCCGGTGGTTTCGCGGCGCGGGTAGGGCCACTCCATCGGCCCGACCGTCACCGCCGCCGGCAGGGTCCAGGCCAGCGTGGTGGGCAGGCCCGAATCTCCGGGGTTGCGCCAGTACACGTGCCAGCCTTCGTCGGGCACGATGCGCAGCGCCAGCCAGTTGTCGCCGCCGATCGACAGCGCCTGGTTCTCCGCGATCAGTTCGGCCCGGACATGCTCGGCCGGCGCCGGATCGGCCTGCGCCGGACCGAGCCAGGCCAGGCACGACAGGGCCATGCAGGACAGGCACAGCCGCAGCTGCAGGAAGGGGCGCAAGGGAAAGTCGAAGCGCATGAATACGAAATGCAGATCCGGAAATGTAATTCCATTGGAGCGGCGCCGCGGGCCCGGCGTTTGAACGCCTGCAAATAGTTTCGCGGCGCCGGCGGCCGCTACAATACCTGTGTTGCAGTGCGGGTGTCGCGGTCGCAGGGGCGGTGTACCGGCGCCAAGGGCGCTTGGCGGGCCAGGTCTCGCGGGATGGCGAGGCCGGGCATCCATATCTAGCGGAGACAATCGATGGGGACCATTCGCCCCAAGGGCTTCACGGTGTTCATGACCGGCCTGTCGGGCGCCGGCAAGTCGACCATGGCGCAGGGCCTGGCAGAAGCGATCGAGGCGCGCTACGGGCGCCCGGTCACGGTGCTGGACGGCGACGTGGTGCGTGAAATGCTGTCGAGCGGGCTGACCTTCTCGCGTGCAGACCGCGAACTCAACATCCGCCGCATCGGCTACGTCGCCGGCGAGGTGACGCGCCACGGCGGCGTTTGCGTGTGCGCGGCGATCGCGCCGTTCCGCAGCGCGCGCGCCGAGGTGCGCGCGCGCATCTCGCAGTCCGGCGCGTTCTACGAGGTCTACGTGGCCACGCCGCTGGCGGTGTGCGAGAGCCGCGATCCCAAAGGCCTGTACCGCAAGGCGCGGCGCGGCGAGATCAAGGGCTTCACTGGCATCGATGATCCGTTCGAGGCGCCGGAATCCCCGGAGCTAGTGATCGACACCAGCCGCACCTCGGTGGACGAAGGCGTGCGCAAGATCCTGGCGCTGCCGCTGGGCGACCGCCTGCTGGCGGGTTGAGCATGCCGGCGGCGCGGCTGCTGCTGGCCCTGGGCGGAGCCTCGGGCTTCCTGGCGGTGGCGTTCGGCGCGTTCGGCGCGCACGTGCTGCGCGCACGCCTGGGCGCCGACGCCCTGGCGATCTACCGTACCGCCGTCGAGTACCACTTCTACCATGCGCTGGCGCTGCTCGGCGTCGGCCTGTGGGCGCTGCTGCGGCCGGCGCCGGCGCTCAGCGTGGCCGGCTCCTGCTTCGCCGCGGGCACCCTGCTGTTCAGCGGCAGCCTTTATGCGCTGGCCTTGAGCGGCGAGCGCTGGCTGGGGGCGGTGACGCCGCTGGGCGGCTTGCTGTTCCTGGCGGGCTGGGCGAGCGTCGTGCTGGCGGCGCTGCGCAGCGCCTGAACGCAGGATGCTTTCGGCGCGCACTCAGGGCGAGCGGAGTCCGCGCACCAGCGCGTCGGCGAGCTGCTCGGCCAGGCGGGCGCCGGCGGCAGTGGTTTCCTCCGTCAGCGACGCCCGCAGGCCGGCGCCGATCTCCTCGATGCGCCGATATTGATCCTGCATCAGCTCCTCGATGCGGCGCTGCTGCCTGCGCAGCGCTTCCTCGACCTCGTCGCGCAGTGCCTGCAGCCGCCGCTCGACATCCTGTGCCAGCTGCGCCAGGCCTTGTTCGGCGGCCGCAGCGGCCGCGACGGAGCGGGCGGCGGGTTCCTCGGCAGCCGCTGCGGCCGGCGACTGCGCGCGTGCCAGTTGCGCGTGCATCGATTCCATCTGCAGCTGCAGCGCCTGCGCAACTTCGCGCAGGCGGCCGTCGAACTCCAGCCGCAGCGCTTCCAGCGCTTCGGCCGCCGGCGCTTGCGCGGGCGCGGGGATTTCGAAGGCGGTGCCGTCGCCGGACATTGCGTATCCAGGTTCATCCATCGCCGCGGCCGCGGGTGTCGCATCCGCTGCAGGTGCCGCCGCAAGGTGCGGCGGCGGTGCCGCGGACGCGTCGATCGGCGCGGCGGCGAAGCTGACCATGTCCAGAGTTTCGCCCAGAGTCTCGTCCTGCGGTTCGTTCAGCGGTTCGTCCAGAGCTTGGTCCGGGGGCTCGCCGGCGGCGTCCGCGGCCGCCGCTTCGAGCGGGGCGCGGGCCGCATCCTCGGCGTGCAGGAAGGCCGCCTCGGCGGCTTGCGCCTCGGCCTGGCGGGCCTGCGCCTGCTCGCGCATCCGGTCCACGCGCTCGAGCACGGCGCGCAGCTGCTCGGTCGCCGGCGGCTTGGGCAGCACGTCGACCGCGCCGCTGGCCCGCGCCTCGCGCAGAAAGTCCTCGCCCTCGTTGGACGAGCACAGCACGACCGGCAGCCAGGCGGTGCGGGCGTCCTGCTTGATGGCTTTCAGCGCCATCAGCCCGTCGGTGCCCGGCATGACGTGATCCAGGAACACCACCTCGGGCGCGTTTGCGGACAGGTAGCCCAGGGCATCCTCCGCGTTATCGGCAGTTTCCACCGCGTAGCCGAGGTTCTCGAGGAACCGGCGCATGGCAAAGCGCGCGGACCTGGAATCGTCCACCACCAGAATGGTTTTTGCAGTCATTGCGTCCGCCTTCTGCGCCGCAATTGTCCCGGCCGCGGCCCTGTCTGCACTCTAAGGCAGTCTGCGTGCCGCGCCGGTGACAGCCGCACCAGCGGCACGCCGGCGCGGACCGCTGGCGCCGATCACCGGTTCGCGGCTGCGGTGCTCAGACCAGGCCCTTGGCGGAAAGCTCGTCCTTGAAGTAGGCGTAGAAGATCGGCGCGGCGACCACGCCGGAAAGGCCGAAGGCCGCTTCCATCAGCACCATCGCCACCAGCAGCTCCCAGGCGCGGGCGCGGACATGCGCGCCGATGATGCGCGCATTGAGAAAGTATTCGAACTTGTGCACCGCCACCAGGAATCCCAGCGAGGCCACCGCCGCGCCGAACGAGCTGCTCAGGCTGACGACGACGATGACGCTGTTGGATACGAGGTTGCCGACGATGGGGATCAGGCCGGCGATGAAGGTCAGCGCCACCATGGTCTTGGTCAGCGGCAGGTGCACGCCGCACGCCGGCAGCACCGCCAGCAGGTAGATGCCGGTGAAGCCGGCGTTGATGGCGGCGATCCAGGTCTGCGCGAACACCACGCGGCGGAACGATTCGGACAGGCGCGCGGCACGGTCGGCCACCGCCCGGCCCAGGATGCCGCGCGGCGCCTGCGCCGTGCTTTCGCCCAGCGCCAGCAGCGAACCGATGACCATGCCGATCAGCACATGCGCGAATGCGCGGCCCGCCAGCAGGCTGGCGCCGCCCAGCGCGCCGGAGTGCCCGCGCAGCCAGGCGGCGAGGCGCTGGCGCAGGTCGTCGGCGTCCGCCGGCAGGTAGTCGACGATCGACTGCGGCAGGCGCTGGCGCGAGTTGTCGATGATCTCGGCAAGCTTTTGCAGCAGCGCCGGCAGGCTGTCGCTGCCATGGCGCAGGACGCTGCCGATGCCGACGATCGCCATCGTCAGCAGCACCACCACCAGCGTGGTGAGCAGCGCCACCGCCACCGGCTTGGCGTTGCGCCGGCCGATCGAGCTCAGCTTGAGCAGCCCGGCCAGCAGGTGCACGAGTTCGTAAACCAGCAGGCCGGCGAGCAGCGCCGACAACAGCCTGAGCTGGAGGATCAGCGCAAGCGCCGCCGCGGCCGCGGCCCATTGCACCAGGTCCAGCCGCGTGACCTGGATGGCGGAGTTTTCGGTTTGCATGGGGCCGCATGATACCGGTGCTGCGGAGCCGGCGCGGCCGACCGTCATGCGCGGACTACGACGTTCGGCCGTCGCTGCAGGACGCTTGGCGCAGCAGGCCAGTCATTGCGGCCTGAACGGCGGCGGGGTAAGGCAGGAGTGTGTCACTGCGCCGGGCGGATAAAAAAGGCTCGGCGTTGACGGCGCCGAGCCTAACACTAGGTGCAGCGCCGAGAGACTACTTCTTTTTCTTGGCGGCAGCCTTCTTAGCCGGAGCCTTTTTCTTGGCAACGGCTTTCTTTTTCACAGCCTTCTTCGCAGCGGGCATGAGAACCTCCCAACTTACAAAATTATGGCCGGTGCCGTCGGCGCCCACCGCTGACGGTCGCACGGCCACGACCCATAGTGGCAAAGCTTGAATAAAAACACAAGATGTAGTGAACAGAAAATGTCAAGTCTTGACGGCTCGCAGATCTTTCGTCCTGCAGTTTGTTTGCCCGCGCGCTCGGCGTCGTCGTCGTGCAATCAAGCAGATACGCCTGCTGCCACAGGGGATTTCGGGGTATTCGATGCGCAGCGCATGCCAGCGCGCCACCTCCGGCAATGCAGCGCGCCGATGCATGCCGCAACCGCAACTTTTTGCGCGCGTGATGCCGCCGATGCGGCATGTACGCGCGAGCAAGAAGTGTTTTGCGCAAAATTTTCTCTGCGATGCGATGCGCCGCGATAGCCGCAATACGCGATGCCGCATTCACGCCGGCGCGCGACGGCGGCATCATGGCGCGCAGGTCCACATGGAGGGTTTTCGCATGAGCGCAGGCACCCACGACTACACCGCGACCGTCGCCTGGCGGCGCGCGCCGGCGGAGAAGTTCACCGACAACCGTTATTCGCGCGGCCATCGCTGGCGCTTCGACGGCGGCATCGAAGTGGCCGCCTCCAGCTCGCCCGGCGTGGTGCCCTTGCCGCTGTCGGTGGAAGCGGCCGTGGACCCCGAAGAGGCGTTCGTGGCCTCGCTGTCGTCGTGCCACATGCTGTTCTTCCTGTCGTACGCCGCCAAGCGCGGGTTTGTCGTCGAACGCTACGAAGACCGCGCGGTGGGCACCATGGGCAAGAACGGCGCGGGGCGCATGGCCATGCTCAAGGTGCGGCTGCGGCCGGCCATCGAATTTTCCGGCGACAAGCGGCCGACCGCCGAAGAGCTCGAAGCGCTGCACCACCGCGCGCACGAGGACTGCTTCATCGCCAACTCGGTGACCGCCGAGGTGACGGTGGAAGCCGCCTGAGTCCCCGCGGACATAACCGTTGGGTCGCTTCCGAACATCCCGATCGCATCTGATACTATTGTGCGCACACATTCCCCGCACACCATCACCCGAGGAGATATCCGATGAAGCTCTATTACTCGCCCGGCGCCTGTTCGCTGTCGCCGCATATCGTGCTGCGCGAAGCCGGCCTGGATTTCCAGATCGAAAAGGTCGACCTCGGCACCAAGAAGACCGCAAGCGGCGAGGATTTCACCAAGGTCAATCCCAAGGGCTACGTGCCCACGCTGCAGCTCGACGACGGCGAGGTCCTGACCGAGGGGCCGGCGATCGTGCAGTACCTGGCGGACCTGCGCCCGGAGAAGAAGCTGGCGCCGGCCGCCGGCACGCGCGAGCGCTACCGCCTGCAGGAGTGGCTCAACTTCATTTCCACCGAGCTGCACAAGGGCTTCAGCCCGCTGTTCCGCTCGAGCATCCCGCAACCGGTGAAGGACGAGTTCGCCGCCAACATCGGCAAGCGTTTCGATTACCTGTCGACCGTGCTGGCCGGCAAGTCCTACCTGATGGGCGACAGCTTCACGGTGGCCGACGCCTACCTCTTCACCATCCTGTCGTGGACCGGCTACGTGAAGATCGACCTGTCGAAGTGGCCGGTGCTGAAGGAGTACTCGGCACGCGTGGCGGCGCGGCCCGCGGTGCAGGAAACGATGAAGGCCGAGCGGTTGATCAAGTAGGCGGTCGCAATAAGCGGCTCCGGAGCCGGCAGCCTCCGTGCTGCCGGCCCCGATTTTGGAGGCGATCCACGTACTGACCGACCAGTCGACAGCGGCGCGCGAACGGGGTAAAGTTGCAAGCGCAGTGGTTCAAGCAGTCCGTACCGCGGTCCTTTACCCGCTTTCCCGAGCGGCGCTGTGTAATGTCTCCCGGCACCCTTCCTTGATCGCTTGCAAACTTGGGCACTAAACCGCCCATCCATCCTGTTCAGTCATTAAAGGAATGTCGTATGGCAGATACAGTAACTGGTACCGTGAAGTGGTTTAACGACGCGAAGGGTTATGGCTTCATCACCCCCGCGGACGGCGGCGAAGACCTCTTCGCCCACTTCAAGGAAATCCAGGGCACGGGTTTCAAAAGCCTGAAAGAAGGCCAGCGCGTGGAGTACAAGCCCCAGCGCGGTCCGAAGGGCATGCAGGCAACTCAGATTCGCCCGCTGTAACCCAAGAAGCACCTTAATTTTGTACAAAACCGCGGTTAACAGCCGCGGTTTTTTCTTTGCGGCCCGGGGCCGGCGCCATCCGGGGCTTGAATCGCCTCGGCGCCGCACCATCATGTCCGGTAGGGTCGGCGCCAGACGCGGCCCCGCACATCCTTAAGCCATTCTCCTTCGCCCAGTCGGCGTACGTGTCAGAATATGGCGTCCGCGGCACCGGCCGCTTGACGTTCCCAAAGGCCCATAACCGCATGTCCGAAGTCGTAGAGAGGCAGCCCAAGCCTCCGTTCAACCTGCCCGCCGTCATCCTCTTCACCCTGTCGACGCTCGGCGCACTGAGCGTGCTGCCCTGGTACGCGTGGACGCACGGCTTCGGCGCCGGCGCCTGGGCCTTCTTCGCGTTCTGCACCGCCGCCACCGGCCTTTCGATCACCGCCGGCTACCACCGCCTGTGGGCGCACCGCGCCTACTCGGCGCACTGGAGCCTGCGCCTGTTCTACATGCTGTTCGGCGCGATGGCGTTCCAGAACAGCGCCATGGTCTGGTGCTCCATGCACCGCGTGCATCACAAGCACGTCGACGACGTCGACCTGGACCCCTACTCGATCCGGCGCGGCTTCTGGTTTGCCCACCTGGGCTGGATGCTGCGCAACTATCCCAGCGGCGAGATCGATTTCTCGAATTCGCCGGACCTCGAAAAGGACCGGCTGGTCGCCTTCCAGCACCGGCATTACCTGGCCATCGCGCTGGGCATGAACTTCGGCTTCCCGCTGCTGGTGGGCGCGGCCTGCGGCGACCCCTGGGGCTTCCTGCTGCTCGGCGGCCTGCTGCGCCTGGTGATCAACCACCATTGCACCTTCTTCATCAACTCGATGGCGCATTACTGGGGCCGCCGGCCGTACACGGTGCAGAACACCGCGCGCGACAACGACATCCTGGCGCTGTTCACCTTCGGCGAGGGTTACCACAACTTCCACCACCTGTTCCAGTGGGACTACCGCAACGGCATCCGCTGGTGGCAGTACGATCCGACCAAGTGGTGGATCGCCGGCTTTTCCGCGCTCGGGCTTGCGCACAGCCTGAAGCGCGTGCCCGAGTTCAAGATCCAGCGCGCCATGCTGCAGCGCCAGTTCGACCGCACCCAGGCGCGCCTGCAGCGTTGCGGCAGCCCGCGGCGCATGGCGGTGCTGCAGAAGCTGCTCGAACAGGAGCTGGAGGCCTTCGCAGCCACGGTCAACGAGTGGACCCACCTGCAGGGCGAGCGCTTCGACGCCGCGCGCAAGCAACTGGCGGACCAATGGGAAAACAGCGAAGCGCGCCGCCGGCTGCAGGTGCTGGAAGAGGCCTTGCGGCTGCAGCGCCAGCGCGTGCGGCTGCTGCGCCTGCAGACCGCCTGATCCGTTGCGCCTGCCGCCCGCGCGCCGCGGCCGCGGCGGCCGGGCGCGGCGCAAGCGCCTGACGTGCGGCGGGCCGTGTCGTCCATGCCGCATGACCTGCGGGCGCTGACCGCCGCGGACCGCGCGTCCGAAGTGTTCGCCCCGCGCGCCGGCCTCGCGCTCGATGACGTGCGCCGCATCTGGGCCGCGGTGCGTGAGCTGTACCGCAGCGGCGCCTATCCGGGCATCGCGTTCTGCCCGCGCCGCAACGGCCACATCCTGCTCAACCGCAGCATCGGCGTGCTGCGCCGGCCGGCCGGGCCTGGGCCGCATCCGCATGCCGCGGCGCCGCTGACGCCGGACACCCCGGTCTGCCTGTTCTCCGCCTCCAAGGCGGTCACCGCCATCCTGATCCACCAGCTCGCCGAGCAGGGCGGCGTCGAGCTCGACGCTCCGGTGGCGCGTTACCTGCCCGAGTTCGCGCAGGCCGGCAAGCGCCGCGTCACCGTCGCCGACGTGCTGTCGCACCGCGGCGGCTTTCCGACCATCGCGCTGCCCAAGGCGGAGCGCCGCGTCGAGCTGCTCGAGGACTGGCCGCGCGTCATCGACCTGATCTGCCGCGCGCCGCAGACGCACGGCCGCCAGTTCGCCTACCACGCCATCACCGGCGGCTTCATCCTGGCCGAGGTGCTGCAGCGCGTGACCGGGCAAAGCCTGCCGGCGTACCTGGACGAACACCTGCGGCGGCCGATGCGCATGCGGCATTTCACCTACGGCCTGCCGCCGGCGTGGCGCGGGCGCGCGGCGGTCAACTACGTCGCCGGCGCCAGGGTGCGCTTTCCGCTGGACCGGGTGGCCGAGCGCGCCCTGCTGGTGCCGTTCGAGCAGGTGGTGGAAGCCTCCAACGCGCCGGCCTTCATGAGCGCGGTGATCCCGTCCGGCAACCTGTTCGCCACCGCCGAGGAGCTGTCGCGGTTTTTCCAGATGCTGCTCGACGGCGGCGTGTGAAACGGCCGGCGCATCCTGCAGCCGCAGACCGTGGCGCGCGCGATCCGCCCGGTGGGCCGCTGGTCGCTGGACCGCATGCTGATGATGCCGATGCGCTTCAGCGAGGGCATGATGCTGGGCGCCAGCCCGGTCGGCCTGTTCGGCCCGCGCTGCGCGCAGGCTTTCGGCCATCTCGGCTTCATGAACATCCTCGGCTGGGCCGATCCGCAGCGCGGCGTCGCCGCCGGCCTGCTGACCACCGGCAAGGCCCTGCTCGGCGGGCACCTGCTGCCGCTGAGCCGGCTGCTGGCGACGATCGCGCGGCGCTGCGAGGACGATTGATCCGGACCATCCGGACGGATCAGGCGGCGGCTTCCGGCAGCAGCCCGCGCAGTTCCTCGGCGCTCAGGTCGCGCCACTGTCCCGGCTTGAGCGCGCCGAGGCGGATGTTGATGATGCGCACCCGCTGCAGCCGCCGCACTTCGTAGCCGAACGCCTCGCACATGCGGCGGATCTGCCGGTTCAGGCCCTGGGTGAGGACGATGCGGAAGCCGCGCGCGCCGTTGCGCTCCACCCGGCACGGCCGGGTGGTGGCGCCGAGGTCCGGCAGCGGCACGCCAGCCGCCATGCCGGCGAGGAATTCGGCGCTGGGCGGGCGGTCGACGGTGACCAGATATTCCTTCTCGTGGTTGTTCTCCACCCGCAGGATGCGGTTGACGATGTCGCCGTCGTTGGTGAGCAGGATCAGCCCTTCCGAATCCTTGTCGAGCCGGCCGATCGGGAAGATGCGCTCGCGGTGGTTGACGAAGTCGACGATGTTGCCGCGCACGTGGCGCTCGGTGGTGCAGGTGATGCCGACCGGCTTGTTCAGGGCGATGTACACCGTTTTCTTCTTCGCGCCGAGCGGGCGGCCGTCGATGCGCACCTCGTCGCCGTCGCCGACCCGGGTGCCCAGCTCGGCGGGCCGGCCGTTGACGCTGACGCGGCCCTGCGCGATCCAGGCATCCGCCTCGCGCCGCGAGCAGATGCCGGTTTCGCTGATGTACTTGTTCAGGCGCAGGGCGGGTCTACCGGCGCGCGGACTTCGGCCGGCGCTTGTCCTTGAGGATGGTGCCGGTGCAGGCGCCGGCGCCGCAGCGGCAGGCCCACAGCCGCTTCATGCGCGCGGTGTGCGGCACCGACAGCTCGATGCCGTAGTCGTAGGTCAGCTCCTCGCCGGCGCGGATCGGCCGCAGCGTTTCGATGAAGATGCGGTCCGCGGCCGGATCGCCGGCGCGGCTTTCCAGCAGCACCGGCTCGCAGTTCGGCGCGCAGCTGTGGTTGATCCAGCGCGCCGCATTGCCGTCGACGCTGGCGTCGATCACGTAGCGGTCATTGAGCACGAACAGGAAGGTATGGCCGGTGTCGACGTTGCCGGAGAAGCGCCGGTCCGCCTGCGCGTGGCTGAGCAGGCGGCCGCGGTACTGGATCAGGCTCTTGCCGGCGGGCAGGTCGGCGGCGGCGAACACGCCGTTGCCGTGAATCGGGGAACGGCGCACAAGGATCGAGCGGGACATCGGGGCGGGCACGGCGGTCGAAGAGTGTTCCGGTGCATTATCGTCGCGGCGCGGGGCGCCTGCCACAACGCAAGAATCAGACCCGGCGGCGCGGCGCGCGTCTGCGCTAAGCTGCTTTCCCCCGCACGCCCGAAACAAGACCATCGCCATGAACGGATCCCACCGCGTCGCCGCCGCATTGTGCGCAGTCCTGGCCGCGGCATCGTCCGCGGCAGGCGCCGACGCGCTGTCGGTGCTCAACGACGCCGCCGTGTTCGCCAAGGTGCAGAAAGATGTCGCCGAGGCGCAGCGCGCCGACCTGGATGCGCTCAACGAGACGGTCGCCACCTGCTCGGCCGCCAGCATCGGCCAGCGCGCACAGCAGTTCGAGTGCGAGCGCAGCGTCAACCTGTACTGGGCGCACTACGCCCGCGGCCGCAGCCTCGACGACTATATCGGCGCGCTGGGCGGCCTGTTCGCGGCGTTCGACAACAACGCCCTCAACCCGACGCCGGAGATGATGCAGACCTATCGGCATGCCAGCAACGACCTGGTCAGCCTGACCAAGGCGATCAACAAGCGCTACCGCCAGCTCGAAAAATAGCGCGCCCCAGCAGCCCGCGGCCGGCCGGAACTCTGCCGCCGCATCACGGTCATTGTTGCGGCAAGCGCAGCGGCCGACAGGCTCCTGCGCAAACGCCGGTATAAGCGTTTTAACAACGATCGGCCATGGAGGCTCTTATGTTCTGCACAGGACGTGCGCGCGGTTTTGCGCTGGCGGCGTGTTGCGGGCTGACGGCGGCGCTGTCGAGCGCGCCCGCCGGCGCGGCGGGCTACAGCTACCTTGAAGGCGGCTTCATCTACCGCGACGACTACGGCCGCGACGGCGGCGGCGGCCGCGTGGCGGCCTCGCTCGGCCTGATCCCCAACCTGGCGCTGATCGGCGAGTACGACGGCACCGAGCATCTCGACCAGTTCGACGTCGGCGCGATCTTCCACGTGCCGGTCGCGCGCGGCGTGGACTTCTTCGCCGGCGGCACCCTGGAGCACGCCAACCTCGAGCACGACCGCAACGACACCGGCTTCGGCGGCCGCGCCGGCCTGCGCTGGCACCTGGGCAATGCGCTCGAAGTCGACCCGGAGCTCCGCGTGGTGCGCGTGTTCGACGACACCCAGACCTCGGCACGGCTGACGGCGCTGTATCGCTTCGCGCCGCACTTCGACTTCCAGGGCGCGGTGCAGGGCGGCGACGACACCCGGGTGGAGTTCGGTCTGCGCTACGACTTCGCCACGCGCTAGCGGTGCTCGCCTGCGCCGGCCGCCGTGCTTAACATTGGGGGATGGCAAGTTTCCGCATCGGCCTGATCTCGGACACCCACGGCCTGCTGCGGCCGCAGGCGGTGGCGGCGCTGCAGGGCAGCGATTTCATCGTCCACGCCGGCGACATCGGCGACCCCGCCATCCTCGAGCGGCTGGCCGGGATCGCGCCGCTGACGGCGGTGCGCGGCAACAACGACAGCGCCGCCGGGTTCCTGCGGCTCGCCGACAGCGCCTGGCTGCAGGTCGGCAGCCAGCGCATCCTGGTGCTGCACGACATCGCCGCCCTCGACGCGGTGCCGGACGCCGGCGGCGCGAGCGTGGTGATCCATGGCCACTCGCACAAGCCCGCCGTCGAGCGCCGCGGCGGCGTGCTGTACGTCAACCCGGGCAGCGCCGGGCCGCGCCGCTTCCGGCTGCCGGTGGGTCTGGCGCACCTGACCGTGCGCGGCAGCCAGCTCGCAGCCGAGTTGCTGCCGCTGGCGGTGTGAGCGGGCCCCTGCAGCGATTCCTGCAGGGCCCGCCTACGGGGCCTCCCTGAAGTGCCCCCCTAAAGAGCCCCCCTAAAGAGCCAAGTAATCGAGCTTGCCAACCTCCACGCCGTTGTGGCGCAGCAGGGCGTAGGTGGTGGTGCAGTGGAAATGCAGGTTGGGGATGACGAAGAACAGCAGGTAGTCCTGGCCCTTGAACTCGAGCGTGCGCACCGGCGTGGGCAGGCTGATCTGGCGCTGCTCCGAGCCGTCGATCTGCTCGGGCTTGACTGTCTTGATGAACGCCAGGGTCTTGTCGATGCGGGCGATCAGCTCGGCGAAGGTGGTTTCGGTGTCCTCGTACTTGGGCACTTCCACGCCGGCCAGCCGGGCGGTGCCGCCCTTGGCCTGGTCGGTGGCGATCTGCACCTGCCGCGACAGCGGGAACATGTCCGGGAACAGCCGGCTGCCGGTGAGGATCTTCTCGTCCAGCTTGCGCGCCTCGGCGTGCGCCGCCCCCTTCTGCAGGATCGCGCGCAGCGCCGTGAGGGCGCGGGTGAACACAGGCACCGAGGCCTGGTACATGGAAATGGTCATCGATTCCTCCGGCGGGGATGGGTTTTTTCTGCGCCTGGATTCTACGCCGCCGCCCCGCTTGAGTTAAGCTTTGCGGCCAAATGACCTACTCGAAAATCACCGGGACCGGCAGCTACCTGCCCGAGCGCATCGTCACCAACCGCGACCTCGAAGCGCAGATCCAGACCACCGACGAATGGATCGTTTCGCGCACCGGCATCGAGGCGCGCCACGTCGCCGCCGACGGCGAGATGACCAGCGACCTGGCGCTGCATGCGGCCCGGCGCGCGATGGACGCGGCGGGCGTGGGGCCCGGCGACATCGACCTGATCGTGCTGGCCACCACCACGCCGGACATGATCTTCCCGTCCACCGCGTGCATCCTGCAGGCCAAGCTCGGCATCAAGCAGGGCGCCGCGTTCGACGTGCAGGCGGTCTGCACCGGCTTCATGTACGCCCTGGCCACCGCCAACCTGTTCGTCACCGCCGGCCCGCACCGCTGCGCGCTGGTGGTGGGCGCCGAGGTGTTTTCCCGCCTGCTCGACTGGAACGACCGCCGCACCTGCGTGCTGTTCGGCGACGGCGCCGGCGCGGTGGTGCTGCAGCGCTCGGAAACTCCGGGCATCCTGACCAGCAACCTGCACGCCGACGGCAGCCTGTCGCACATCCTGCGGGTGGACGGCGGCATCAGCCACGGCCAGATCCGCGGCAACCCGTTCCTGGAGATGGACGGCCAGGCGGTGTACCGCACCGCCGTGCGCGTGCTCGAGGACAGCGCGCGCGAGGCCCTGCAGGCCACCGGCTACAGCGCGCAGGACCTGGACTGGTTCATTCCGCACCAGGCCAACATCCGCATCATCAATTCGCTGTCGGACAAGATCGGCATGCAGCGCGAGCGCGTGGTGACCACGGTGGCGCGCCACGGCAACACCTCGGCGGCTTCGGTGCCGCTGGCGCTCGACGCCGCGGTGCGCGACCAGCGCGTCAAGCCCGGGCAGCTGGTCATGCTGCAGGGCGTGGGCGGCGGCATGACCTGGGGAACGATCCTGCTGCGCTGGTGAGCCGGGGACGAGGCGGCATGATGCGGACACGGTTGAGCCGGGCAGCGCAGCTTTCGAGGGGCGATCCGCGCGCCGGCTAGGCGCAGCGTTGCGGCGTCGTCGCCGCCAGGATCGGTGAATTCAAGCTTCGGGGTGAACCGACGCCAATGACCGCGGCATGGAACAGAGCGAGCGCCCGCACCGGGCCGGGTAGTGCCGCCGCCTTGCCGGCGCGGGCCATGCGCATCCCGTCCACCGCCGGCTAGGATGATCGGGCTCCTGCTGGCCCTGGTCGGCCTGCTCATCGCCCTGCTGATCCTGCAGGTCTATCCGTTGAACCGGCGCGTGGTGCTGCTGCAAGGCTCGCTGGCGGACGCCCTGCGGCGCCGCTCGCTGACCCTGCAACATGCCGGGGAGGGCATCTGCGGGCTGGACGCGCAGGGGCGGATCGAATTCATCAATCCTGCCGGCGAGCGCCTGCTGGGGTATACGCTGGCGGAGCTGGCGGGACGCAGCCTGCACGAAACCGTCCACCAGCGGAAGGCCGACGGAACCGACTATCCGTTCGACGAATGTCCCGGTGCGCGCACGCTGCGCGAGGGCGTCGAGATCCACCAGGTCAACCAGGTGTTCTGGCGCAAGGACGGCAGCCCGGTGGAAGTGGACATCGTGTCCGCCCCGGTGCTCGAGCACGGCGCGGTCAACGGCGCGGTGGTGGTTTTCCGGGACATCACCGAGCAGAGGCGCGCGCTGGCCACGCTCACCCGCTGGCAGCACGTCTTCGAGCATGCGCAGTGGGGCATCACGGTCGGCAGCGCCGACGGCCTGCGGCTGGAGCTGGTCAACCCCGCTTTTGCGCAGATGCACGGATACACGGTGGACGAGCTGGTGGGCAAGCCGGTCCTGACGGTATTCGCTCCGGAGATGCACGAGGAATTTTCCGCGCATGTCCGCCTCGCCGACGAGCGCGGCCACTACGTGTGGGAATCCTGGCACCTGCGCAAGGACGGCAGCCGTTTCCCGGTGCAGATCGACGTCACCACCGTGACGGCCGCGCCGGGCCAGGTGCTGTACCGCGTGGTGAACGTGCAGGACATCGCCACGCGCCGCGCCGCCGAGGCGCGCATCCGCAGGAGCGAGGCGGGCCTGGCGCGTTCGCAGGCGGTGGCCCACCTCGGCAGCTGGCAGATCTTCGACACCGGCAACGACCTGCGGCAGGCGGTCGAATGGTCGGCGGAAACCTACCGGATATTCGACGTGCCGCCGGACCGGCCGATCACGCTGGGATTCGTGTTCGAGCGCATCCACCCGGAGGACCATCCGCCGGTGGAAAGCGCCTGGGCGGCGGCGCTGGCCGGCGCGCCCTACGACATCTCGCACCGCATCCTCACGCGTTCCGGCGTGCGCTGGGTGCGCGAGCGTGCCGAGGTGGAATTCGACGCGGCAGGCCGCATGACCGCGGCGATCGGCACGGTGCAGGACATCACCGAGCTGAAGGCCAAGGAGGACGAGCTGCTGGCCTCCCGCCAGATGCTGCGCGAGCTCGCCGCGCACCACGAGCAGGTGCGGGAGCAGGAGCGCAGCCGCATCGCCTGCGAGATCCATGACGATCTGGGCCAATACCTGACGGCGCTGCGCATGGACACCGCCTTCCTGGGCATCCGCTTCGGGCAGGAGCATCCGCAGCTGCAGGCGCACCTGGAGCGGATGAAGGACACCATCGACGAGACCATCGGCGTCACCCGCAACGTCGCCGCCGCGCTGCGGCCCGGCGCGCTGGACCTGGGGCTGGCCGCCGCCGCCGAGTGGCTGCTGGCCGGATTCGAGAAGCGCGCCGGCATCCGCTGCCAGCTCGATGCGCCGGCGGCCGAGGACCTGCGGATCGACGCCGAGCGCGCCACCGCGGTGTTCCGCATCCTGCAGGAGTCGCTGACCAACGTCGCGCGCCATGCGCACGCCGGCCGCGTGTGGGTCAAAATCGCGGTGGCGGCGCAAGACCTGGTGCTGGAGGTGGAGGATGACGGCGGCGGCTTCGATCCGGCGGAACTCGGCGGCAAGCGCACGTTCGGGCTGTTGGGCATGCGCGAACGCGCGCTGATGTTCGGCGGCAGCTTCAGCATCGACCGGCGTGCCGGCGGCGGCACCGCGGTGTCGATCCGCATCCCCGTCACCGAAGGAGAAGGGCAATGATCCGCGTGCTGATCGCCGACGATCATGCCATCGTCCGCCAGGGCATCCGGCAGATCCTGAACCTGGCCAGCGACATCGAGATCGTCGACGAAGCCAGGAACGGCTGGGAAGTGATCGAGAAAGTCCGCCGCGACGGCATCGACGTCCTGCTGCTGGACATGACCATGCCCGGGCCCAACGGCGTGGAGCTGATCAAGCGGATCAAGTCCGATGCGCCGACCCTGCCGATCCTGGTGCTGTCGATGCACGCCGAAAGCCAGTTTGCCGGGCGCGCCATCAATGCCGGCACCAGCGGCTACCTGACCAAGGACAGCGAGCCGGAAGAATTGATCGAGGCGATCCGCCGGGTCGGCGCCGGCCGCTACTTCATCGATCCCGCGCTGGCCGCAAAGCTGATCTTCGGGCCGCCGGCGCGCGCGGACAAGCCCCATGCCCAGTTGTCGGACCGCGAGTACCAGGTTTTCATCCTGATCGCGCAGGGACGCACGATCAACGAAATCGCCGAGAGCCTGTGCGTGTCGGCCAAGACGATCAGCACGCACAAGTG